>SLRS01000169.1 GCA_007130855.1 Trueperaceae bacterium
GCGCCCGACACCGTGCTGGGCACCCCCAAGCACTTCGTCGGCGACGGCGGCACCGCGTTCCGCACCTCGCCCGTCTCCGGCGGCCTACTCGACCGCGGCGACACCGACGTCGACGAGGCCACGCTACGGGCGGTCCACCTGCCACCTTACGTCGAGGCCGTCGAGCACGGCGCCCGCAGCATCATGATCTCGTTCTCGAGCTGGCGCGGCGTGCCGATGCACGGCCACGGCTACCTGATCAACGACGTGCTGCGCGGCGAACTGGGCTTCGACGGCTTCGTCGTGTCGGACTGGGCGGGCGTCGACGACGTCGCGGCGGACTACCACGACGCCGTCGTGGCGAGCATCGTGGCCGGCATCGACATGAACATGGTGCCCTACGACTATCGGCGCTTCATCGCCGCTACGCTGCGTGCCGTCGAGCGCGGCGACCTCACCGTCGAACGGATCGATGAGGCCGTTGGCGCCATCCTGCGCGTGAAGTTCGAGCTCGGCCTGTTCGAGCGGCCATACGGCGACGCAGCGTTGCAGGCCGAGGTCGGCTCGGCGGCGCACCGCGCGCTGGCCCGTGAGGCGGTCGCCGAGACGCTGGTCCTGCTCAAGAACGACGCGTCGGCGCTCCCCTTGCGCGCCGACGCCGAACAGACCGTGTTCGTCGCGGGTGCGGGGGCCGACAGCATCGGCATCCAGGCGGGCGGCTGGACGATCGAGTGGCAGGGGTCGACGGCCTCGCTGACGCCCGGCACGACCATCCTCGACGGCCTGCGCGCGGCCTTCGGCCCCGGCACGACGCTGGAGCACAGCCCCCGCGGCATGTTCGACGACGCGAACGGCAGTCCCCGTCGCGCCGATGTCGGGATCGCCGTCGTCGGCGAGGTGCCCTACGCCGAGTGGTTCGGCGACTCCGCGACGCTGGCGCTGGGTCGCCGCGACGCCGACCTGGTCGAGCGCCTGCGCGAGCAGGTCGACGTGCTCGTGGTCGTGCTCCTCTCCGGCCGACCGTTGGTGATGGACCAGGAGCTCAACCTGGCCGACGCCGTGATCGCCGCCTGGCTGCCCGGCAGTGAGGGCGACGGCGTGAGCGACGTGCTGTTCGGCCAGCGCGAGTTCGCGGGCACGCTGCCCTACACCTGGCCGCGCAGCGTCGCCCAGCTGCCCTTCGACTTCGACCACCTGCCGCTGCAGGGATGCGACGCGCCGCTCTTCCCGCGCGGCTACGGCCTGCGCTTCGGCGACGGCCCCGAGGCCGGCGAGCCGTGGCTGCAGCTGGCCGTGTCGTGTGCGGCCGGCGCGCAAGATGGCGGCCCGACGACCGACGCGGACGCCGCGAGCGCCTTCGCGCCGACCCCGGGCCCGGCGCTGCGGCTCGCCGACTTCGCGGACGGTGTGCCGGCCGGCCAGGATGCGTTCGGCAACGGCCTCGGTTTCGTCACCTGGCAAGACGGTGGCGGCGCCCTCGAGCTCTCCGCGGTCGCGGTCGCCCCCGGCGACGCCTTGGCGCTGCCAAGCCAGGAAGTCACCGAGCACGTGCTTCGCGTCGACCACCGCATCGCCTCGTGGGGCGGCTTCACGCAGGCGTTCGCCGACGACGACATGACCCGTTGGATCGGACGCGACTTGTCGGCCTACGCCGGGCTGCGCTTCTGGTACGCCGGCGACGGCCGCGGTGGACAGGTGCAGGTCGACCTGTTCGACAACCGCAACCCCAACGTCACCGGCGACAGCGCCGAGCGCTGGTTCCACCGCTTCACCGACGACACCACTGCCTGGCGCCTGATCGAGATCCCGTTCACGTCGTTCGCGCGCCGCACCGACTTCCAACCGAGCGGCGCACCCGATGACGGCCTGGGCCTGGACCAGTCCTCGGGCTGGGCGCTCGGCTTCCCTCCGGGCGAGGGGACGAGCTACGTGGCGCGCGTCGAGGCGTACGGCTCGTCGGGCGTCGTCGCCGCAGACGTCATCACCGTGGCGTTCGCCGAGCCCCTCGTGCGCGTGGACGAGGGCGACGACGCGCACCTGCGGGTGGTGCTCTCGGAGCCGAGCGACGAGGCGGTGTCGGTGCGCGTCATCGTGCGTGAGGACGAGGCGAGGGCGTACCGCGACTTCGTGCCCGTCAACGAGCTCGTGGTGTTCCCGCCGGGCGAGACCGAGGCCTTCGTCAGGGTCCGCACGCTGCAGGACAGCCGCCACACCGGTGACCAGCGGGCGTTGGCCCTCCTCGACGGTCCCCGCGGCGCCGCTTTCGGCTTCCAGCGCCGCACGGTGGTCCTCATCATCGATGACGACCCGTTCGATCCCGACCTGATCAGTGACTTCGGCGACGGCAGCGGGTTCTTCGAAGCCGGCGTCGGCACCGTCCTCCGGACGCCCGAGCTGCTGCAGGGCGCCGACGATGCCCGCCCCGGCCAGGATCCCTTCGAGCGCGTCCTCGCGTTCACGTGGAGCGAGACCGGTGCGGCGCACGCGCGCTTCCCGCAGGCCATGAACGCCAGTCACGCCGACGGCCTCGAGTTCTGGTACCACGGCGACGGCAGCGGCCGCACGGTGCGCGCCCTCGTCCTCGACGGCAGCGACGAGACGCGCCCGTGGACGCTCACCTGGTCCGACGAGTTCGACGGCCCGGCAGGCGCTCCGCCCGACCCGAGCGTGTGGACGCCCGAGATCGGCGACGGCACGGCTCAAGGTATCCCCGGCTGGGGCAACGCCGAGCGCCAGACCTACACCGACGATTCGGCGAACCTCGCCCTGGACGGCCAGGGCCACCTCGTCATCCGCGCCCTCGAGACCGCGCCCGCGAGCGACGACGAGGTGCCGATGTGCTACTACGGCGCTCCCTGCGAGTACACCTCCGCCCGCATCATCACCGCGGGCGCGCTCGAGGTCACCTACGGCCGCATCGAAGCCCGCCTGAGGATCCCCTACGGGCAGGGTCTGTGGCCGGCCTTCTGGATGCTCGGCAGCGACATCTTCGAGGTGAGTTGGCCCGAATCGGGCGAGATCGACATCATGGAGAACATCGGTCGCGAACCCGACACGGTGCACGGCACGATCCACGGGCCCGGCTACTCGGCCGGCAGCGGCGTCGGCCGAAGCTTCACGCTGCCGGACGGCGCGGCGTTCGCCGACGACTTCCACGTCTTCGCCATCGACTGGGCACCGGAGCGCATCACCTGGTCGGTCGACGGAGTCGAGTACTCCACCGTCACGCCCGCAGACCTCCCGAGCGGCACCCGCTGGGTTTTCGACCATCCCTTCTTCCTGATCCTCAACGTGGCCGTCGGCGGCCACTGGCCCGGCTATCCGGACGAGACGACGACGTTTCCGCAGGAGATGCTCGTCGACTACGTCCGCGTCTACCAGCAGGAAGACACCTCGGCCCGCTTCGTGGCGACCTTCAGCGACGACACCGTGGGTTGGACGCACATCCGCCTGCCGTTCGCGGCCTTCGAGCGCGCCGCCGAGCAGCCCGACGGCGCGCCAGCGGGTGCCTTCGGTGGCCGCGAGGTGTGGGGCGTCGGCATCGAGGTGGACGGTGGCGAGGGTTCGGCGATGGTCGACCAGCTGAGGTGGTACGTGGGCGAGTGAGGCGCGGCCCGCCGCGGGGCTCGAGGCGTTCGACTGCCGCCGGCTCGTCAGCCGCGCTGCACGTCGTTCGCCTTGACGCGCCGACCGGCAGGACCCTACGCTGAGTGCACCATGAACCAGCTCGAGGGATACCGTGATCGCGGCGCGCGCGCCCTGGTGCTCCTGCACGAACGGGAGTTGCGCTCGTGCCTCGCCGCCTGGCGCCGTGCCGTGGCCTGGGGCGTATCGCTGCCACTGGGCACGGGCCACTACGCATCGGAGCAGGCGCTCCTGCGTCACGTCCTCGGCGCCGCCGCCGGCTACCTGCGTTGGATCGCCGACAAGCTCGAGCTCGGCGACGCCGGCGTGGAGGTCGTCCCCGAACCCGAGACGATCGAGGAACGGGCCGACGCCTACCTCGAGCACGTCCTCGAACGCTGGCGCGAGGTGCTGCGTGACGCGCCCGGCGAGCGCTTCGGCGAGACGTACCGCGCGAACTGGGGCGAGGAGCTATCGATCGAGTCGATGCTGGAGCACGCGGTCGTGCACCCGATGCGCCACGCCTTGCAGCTCGAGGAGCTCATGACGCCGAGCTGAAGCGGCGCTGCGGCGCGTGGTCGTCGAGGCTAGCCGCGCATCGCCCTGACGTGCGCTACGAGCTGATCGAGCACGGTGCCCCAACCGTCCAGGAAACCCATGGCCTCGTGTCGTGCGCGGCCCTCCGGGTCGCGGTGCAAGGCGGTGGCGGTATAGCGCGTGCCGCCGCCGCTGTCGCGCAACTCGATCACGGCGGTGAAGAAGGGCTCCGGGGCGGGCCGATAACCGGGCAGGAGCGCGTCGGTCCAGACGAGCCGCTCGTGCGGCACCACCTCGAGGAAACAGCCGTCGCCGGGGAACTCCTGGCCCTCGGGTGATCGCATGACCGCGCGGAAGAGGCCGCCGGGGCGCAGGTCGAGCTGGCACTCGGCGACCGTCCAGGGACGGGGGGCGAACCACTGCTGCAGGTGCTCGGGCGTCGTCCAAGCGGCCCACACGAGGTCGCGGGGAACGTCGATGTCGCGTTCGAGGACGAGGTCGAGGGTGGGGTCGGGGGTGATGGGGGACATGGTCATGGTCGATCCTCCTGGAGCGCGGTGACGTAGGCGTCGAACTGGTCGAGTCGACGCTCCCACACGGAGCGTTGCCGTGCGAGCCAGTCCTCGGCGTCGCGTAGGGGGGCAGGGGCGATTCGGTACGTGCGCACGCGGCCCGTCTTGCGCGAGCGCACCAGGCCGCTGGCCTCGAGCACCTTGAGATGCTGCATGAACGACGGAAGCGCCATGTCGAAGGGCTGCGCCAACTCGCCGACCGATGCCGGCGCGCGGCTCAGATGCTCGAGCACGGCGCGACGCGTGGGGTCGGCGAGGGCACGGAAGACGGTGGTGCTGGTGTCGGACGCAGCGGCCATGGGGCATCCTAGCGGCAGGACTATAGTTAGGTCAATACCTAAGTATAAGCAGCCTGCGCCAAAGCCGGCGCGTCACGCCGGAACCGGCAACAGGGCTCGGCCGAACGGCCGCCTACAAGAACATCGGCCTACCGAGCACGTGCCGTACCTTGGGCCGGTACTCCTCGACGTCGTAGAGCTCGCCCACGTCGACGCGCTTGAGACCTTCGCCGGTGATCGAGATCGGCACGTGCGTGTAGGTACCGCCGCGCAGCGCGACCATCCGGCCCGACTGGCCCTCGATGGCGAGGTCGGCGGCCATGACCGCGTAGTTCGAGGCGGCCATCAGGTCGAGCGAGTCCGGCGCGCCCGAGCGCATCAGGTACCCCACCTGCTGGTAGATGATGTTCGTCCCGGTCCGCTCCTTGATCAGCGCCGCCGTCAGCGCACCGATCCCGCCGAGTTTGCGGTGCCCGTAGGCGTCGGCCTCGCCGCTCAACATGAGGTCACCGTCGGCCAGGCGGGCGCCCTCCGAGACCGTCACCATGGCGTAGTTGGACGGGTTCGCGGCCTTGTCGGTCACGAGCAGCCGGCCGAGCTTGTCGATGTCGAAGGGGACCTCGGAGATGATCGCGCGATCGACACCGGCGAGGTAGGCGGTGATCAACGAGGTGTCGCCGCTGTAGCGGCCGAACAGCTCGACCACCGCGATGCGCTCGTGCGAGCCCGAGGAGGTGCGCAGGTTATGGATGAAGTGCACGCCGCGCGTCACGGCGGTGGAGAACCCCAGCGCGTAGTCGGTGCCGTGGACGTCGTTGTCCATCGTCTTCGGGATCGCGATGACCGGGAAGCCCTCGTTGTGCATCCGCAAGGCGTAGGAGAGCGTGTCGTCGCCGCCGATCGGGATCAACACGTCGATGCCTTGCGTCTCCAGGACCCGCAGGATGTGGGGCGTGAGGTCGTGCGGACCGTCGCCCTCGTACTGGCCGGCGAGGAAGTCGGGGACGTTCGGCCCCTTCACCCTCGAGGGGTTCGTGCGCGAGGTGTGCAGGAACGTACCGCCGGAGCGGTCCACCGTGCGCACGTTCGCCTTGGTGAGTGGCAGGAGGTTCGCCGTGATCGTGTCGGGATCGTCGGGGTTGGTGTAGGTGAGACCGCCCCAACCTCGGCGGATGCCGGTCACCTGGTGGTCTTCGTTGGCGAGGCGGTTGACGACCGCCTTGATGCAGGCGTTGAGTCCGGGGACGTCGCCCCCGCCGGTCAGGATGCCGATGCGCATGCAAGTCTCCTCTTCTCCCGTCGCTCATGGTAAACGTTCTCCGGTCTCGAGATGGCGGCAGCTACGAGCGGCTCGGCCCGCGTGCTCGGCGTGCGAGCGTCAGCCGGCAGTGCGCGGGCCCGAGGATGCCCACTCGACCCCGGTGTCGGTCGCCGCCCGGAAGCGCTCGGCGAGTTGCCCGGTGTGGTGTGCCAGGTGGCGAAGGTTGAGCAGCTGGTGTTCGAGCTTGGCCATCGGGTACCACGGGAAGCCGCTCTCGGGCGCGTCCAGGTCGAGCGCGTCGACCGTCCGGTCGAGCCCGGCGATCAGGTGGTCGGCGAACGCGAGGACGTGCGTCTTGGAGTAGGGCTCGGGCAGGAGCGGGAGCGACGATGCCGGGTCGGGCGGGCCGGCGAGGCCGTCGGCGTGTTCGACCTCGTGCTGATGGCCCGGAAAGGGCCGGAACGCGTCGACGTGCGCATGGAGGTAGAAGTGCGTGAAGAACAGGGCGTGGTAGGCCACCTGCCAGAAGGCGTTGCCGGCCACCGGTTCGGTCCAGCGTTCATCGGGGAAGCGCTCGACGGCGTCGCGCAGCATCGCCAGGGCGGCCTGGTACTGGCGCTTCAAGGCGTCCCTGACGGCGTCGTTCGGGCCGCGATCGGGTGCGGCGGCGGATGGGGTCATGGCGCCCACGATACGCCCACGGCGCGGTAGCCTGCCCGTCACGAACACGCGTGCGTCACCGTATCCGCGGGCTCCGCGGGTACGGCGGCGCGCCACGGAGGTGCAGCATGGGTACAGGAGCGCACGGCGGGCTCGTCGACGACATCGTCACGCTCACCGAGATGATCGGCCCCACCGGATACGAGGATGGCGTCCAGGACTGGCTCGAGAAGCGCTGGTCCGAGGCCGGCTGCGCCACCTACCGGAGCCGCATCGGCAACCTCTTCGCGCGCGTTGGCGGCTCCGGGCCGAAGCTGCTCATCGCCGCGCACGCCGACGAGATCAGCCTCCGGGTCAAGGCCGTCAGCGCCGACGGGCACCTGCTCCTCACGTCGGGCACGGGGCGCAGCGAGCTCGACCCGCCGAACGCGACGTACCTCGCCCAACCGTGCGTGGTCGTCACGCCGCAGGGACACGTGCCGGGCATCGTGGGGTGCGCGACCGGGCACGTGATGACGAAGGCCCAACGCGAGGCCCCGCGACGCGACTGGAGCGACATCTTCCTCGACATCGGCGCGCGCAGCCGCGAGGAGGCGCTGCACTGGGGCGTACACGTGGGCGCCCCGGTCGTGCCGTCTGTGCCCACACGCCGGATCGGCGGCAACCTCGTCGGCAAGGCGATGGACGACCGGGCGGCCCTCGCCGTGATGACGCAACTGCTCGAGCGCATCGATCGCGACCGACTCGCCTTCGAGCTTTGGTTCGGCTCGACCGTGCAGGAGGAGATCGGCCTGGTGGGTGCCGGTTCGGTGGCAGGCTTCGACCTCGCCATCGCCCTCGAGATCGGCCTCGCGGGCGACATCCCGCCCGTGGGCCTCGACCACATCCCCGCTCGCTTGGGGCAGGGCCCCATCCTGGGACACAAGGACGGCGCGGTGGCCTACGACGTCAAGCTGACGCGGCGGCTGCAGGCCGTCGCCGAGCGCCAGGGCATACCCATCCAGCAGCTGGTGTTCCTCAACTTCACCAGCGACGGCCGGGCCTTCATGGCCAACGACGTACCCACCGCGCTGCTGGCGTTCCCGACGCGTTACAGCCATAGTCCGGTCGAGACAGTCGACGAGCGCGACCTGGAGGCCGTGACGCGCCTGCTCGCGGCCTTCGTGGTGCAGGCGCCGGGCGCCGCCGATCCGGGCGCGCTCGTGGCGCCGTAATCCGAGCGTCTGGTATCCTGGGGGCCTCGTTCAGTTCACGAGAACCAAGAGAGGAAGGCTTCCATGAACATGACGGCTCTACGTCGGGTCGCATTCGCGATGTGTCTACTGGTGCTCGCGCCCCTGCTGGGCAGCGCCGCCGCCCAGGAGATCGGGGGACGCTTGGTGCTCTACGCCTCGCACCCCACGGAGATGATCGACTTCTTCGTCGACCGCTTCACCGCCGAGTACGGTGTCGAGGTGGACCTCGTCTACGGCGGGACGGGCGAGCTGCTGGCGCGGATCGGCGCCGAAGCCGGTCGGCCCCAGGCCGACGTGATGTGGGGCGGCGGCGCGCACACCGGCGCCTCTGCGCCGGAGCTGTTCGCGCCGTACGACTCCGAGGCGCTCGCGGGCATCTCGGAGGAGTTGCGCGACCCGAACGGCTACAACGCACCGTTCGACGCGTTCACGATGGTCATCGTCTACAACACCGAGTTGGTGGCGGAAGAGGACGCCCCGCGCACCTGGGCCGACCTCGCCGACCCGAAGTGGCACCGCCAAGTGGTCCATGCCAACCCCGCCGTGTCGAGCTCCTCGTACGCCGCGATGGTGACCTGGCTCGAGATCGGCGGCTGGGACCTGGTCGAGTCGCTCGCGCGCAACCAGATCATCGCCGAGAGCTCGAGCGCACCATTCACCCAGGTCGGCCAGGGCGAGAACCCGGTCGGCGTCGCCTACGAGGAGGGTGCGTTCCGTTGGCTGCCCTCCGGACGCATCGAGATCGTCTACCCTGAAGACGGCGTCGCGCTGCTGCCGGGCGGCCTCTTCATCGTGCGCGATGGCCCGAACCCCGACGCGGCGTACGCCTTCGCCGACTTCCTGCTCGCCAAGGAGCAGCAAGAAGCGCTCGCGGCCGAGTTCCCGGGCCGTCGCCCGACCCATAAGGAGGTCGCGCTCAGCCCTGAGATGCGCTCCGTCGAAGAGCTCAACGTGATTCCATACCCGGACCAAGAGGCCGCCGCCAACCGCGAGGAATGGCTCGCCCAGTGGCGCCAGATCATGATCAGGACCCGCTAGGGGGCGCCAGCAGCACGATCCGCCCGCTCGGCTCCACGCGGGCGCGCCATGAGGGGCCACGTGCGCCCCTCATGGCGCGCGGTGAGATGCCAGCGACACGCGACCTAGGGACCTCTCTCACCACGACGGCCGGAGTGACACCAGCGTGAACCCCAAATCCGAAACCCGACTCACGATCCAGGAACTCGTGGTGGAGTTCCCCGGCCTGCGGGCGGTCGATGGCGTGAGCCTCGAGGTGCAGCCCGGCGAGTTCTTCTCGCTGCTCGGGCCGAGCGGCTGCGGCAAGACGACGCTGCTCAGGACCATCGCCGGCTTCTATCGCCAGGACCACGGCAGTATCTTCTTCAACGACGAGCGTATCGACGGTATTCCCGCCCACCGTCGCGACACCGGGATGGTGTTCCAGCACTACGCGATCTTCCCCCACCTGAGCGTGGCCCAGAATGTGGCCTACGGCCTGCGGGCGCGCAAGGCCAGCAAGCGGGAGAAGGCCGAGCGGGTGCGCGACGCGCTCGCGCTGGTCGATCTCACCGACCTCGCACAACGCAAGCCGCGCCAGCTCTCGGGCGGGCAGCAGCAGCGGGTCGCCGTCGCGCGGGCCATCGTCATCCAGCCCCGGGTGCTGCTCATGGACGAGCCGCTCGCCAACCTCGACGCCAAGCTGCGGGTGCGGCTGCGGACCGACCTCCGGGAGCTCCAGCAGCGCCTCGGCATCACCACGATCTACGTCACGCACGATCAGGAGGAGGCGCTCAGCCTCTCCGACAGGATCGCCGTCATGTTCGACGGGCAGGTGCATCAGGTGGGCACGCCCGAGCAGATCTACATGGAGCCGACCCACCGCAAGGTCGCGGAGTTCGTCGGCGAGGGCATCTACCTCGACGCGACCGTGGTCGACACCGCGGCCGGCTTCGCGACCGTGCGCCTCGCAGGCGGGCCGACGTTGCGTACCAACGTGCGACGGGACGGGGCGCTCGCGAAGGGGACCGAACTGATCGCGAGCTTCCGGCCTCACGAGGCGAAGGTGGTGCGCAACGGTACGGCAACGGCGTCGAACCTCCTCACCGGCATCGTGATGCACCGGATCTACCTCGGTGACGTCGTGCGCTACCACGTCGATCTCGGTCACGGGCAGAGCGTCGTCACCGAGCACTACGCCTCCGAGGCCGGCCGGGTCGGTGACGGCGAGACGCTGACCATGCATGTCCCCGAGCAGTGCATCACGCTCTTCGACGCCGACGGCGCCCTGGTCGGGAGGTAGCGTGTCGAGGCTGCGCACGATGCTCTTCAGGCTGCGCTACCGCTTCACCTTCTGGAACTGGGTCACGCTCGCGGCCGCGTTGCTCTTCTTCGTGCTGCTGGTGTTGCCGCTGATCGCCCTGGTCGCCGCGAGCTTCTCGCCGCCACGAGGCCTGGCCCGCGCACCGGCCGAGTTCAGCGTGTGGGACACCTACGTCGAGTTCTTCTCCTTCCGCTACTACTACGGCACCCTCATCAACAGCGTCATCGTCAGCGTGCTCGCCACGCTCTTCGCGGTGCTGATCGGGTTCCCGCTGGCGTACCTGGTGAACCGGGTGGAGTTGCCCGGCAAACTGCTGATCCGGGCTGCGGTGGTGCTGACCTTCGTGTCGCCGCCGTTCATCGGGGCCTACGCCTGGATCTTGCTGCTCGGCCGCAACGGCCTCATCACGCGGACGCTCGAGACCGTCGGCGTGTCGCTGCCGAGCATCTACGGAGCGCAGGGCATCGTGCTGGTCTTCACGCTGCAGGCGTTCCCCTTCGTCTTCCTGCTGGTCTCGTCGGGGCTCCGGTCCATCGACCAGAGCCTCGAGGACGCCGCGGTCAACCTCGGCCAGACGCGCCTCGGCGCGCTCAGGACCGTGATCCTCCCGTTGATGGTGCCGTCGATCTCCACCGGCGCGCTGCTCGTGTTCGTGACGACCTTCTCGGACTTCGGCACCCCGATGATCATCGGCGAGGGCTTCCGGGTGCTCGCCGCGCTCATCTACAGCGAGTTCATCAACGAGTTCGGCGGCAACCCGAGGGTCGCCAGCACCCTCTCGGTCATCCTCCTGACCGTCACGATCGGTGCGCTGCTGATCCAGCGCGCGTACGCGAAGCGCGCCTCGTACGGCCAAGAGGCGATGAAGTCGCTCGGCGTCTACCGGCTTTCGACGCTCGGCCGCACCCTCGCGATCGTGTTCGTGTACGGCATCGTCCTGCTCGCCTTCCTCCCGACCCTGACGATCGTCGTGTCGTCGTTCCTGGAGGCCCGCGGCCCGATCCTGCTGCCGTCGTTCACGCTCGAGGGCTACCGTCTGGCACGGCGATTGCCGCTGGCGCTGCGCAACACCATGATGTTCGTGACTGCAGCGACGGTCCTGTGCGTGGTCGTCGGGTCGCTGATCGGCTACGTCGTGAGCCGCCAGAAGGGGAGGCTCGTCGCTGCCATCGACACGATGTCGATGATCCCGTTCGCGGTGGCCGGGGTGGTGCTGGGCGTGTCGCTCTCGATCACCTTCGGCGGCGCGCCGTTCTTCCTCGCGGGTACGGGGACGATCCTGGTCCTGGCCTACTTCATCCGCCGGCTGCCCTATACGGTGCGCTCGGTATCCGGCATGCTCCACCAGACGGGCGAGCAACAAGAGGAGGCGTCGATCAACCTCGGCATCGCCCCGGCCCTGACGTTCTTGTGGATCACCGTCCCGCAGATCACGCCGGCCTTGATGTCCGGGGCCCTGCTCACCTGGGCCACCACCGCGCGCGAGTTCAACTCGACGGTGATGCTCTACGTCGCCCAGACGCGCACGCTGTCGGTGGAGGTGTTCACACAGGTGCTGCAGGGCAACTTCGGGGCTGCTTCCGTGGTCGGTACGGTGCTGATCATGACGACGGTGGTACCGATCGTGATCCTCTTCAGGGTGTTCGGCAAGGACGAGGAGTTCCTCGTCTAGCGCCCGACCAGCGCGCCTGACGGGGCCGTCCCGGGGCTCGCGTCGTGTCGCGCCCGAGGCAGGCAGGCAGGCCGACCTGGGGCAAGCTCGCCACAGGTGACGGAGACGGCGACGGTGACGGCGCCGGTCCTCCCGGAGGAGCACGAGCATGCGCGTCAGGCCCGGTCGAGACCAGCCGCTTCATCCCGTCGGCCCCGCGGAGCCCGGCGCCACCTACCGGATCCAGCTGCGCGGCGGCATCGGCTTCGAGCAGGTCGGTGAGCTCGTTCCCTACCTCGCCGATCTCGGCGTCACCCACCTGTACGCCTCGCCGTACCTGCAAGCGACCGCCGGCAGTGCGCATGGTTACGACATCGTCGACCCCACGCGCGTCGACGAGGCGCTCGGTGGCGCCGAGGCGCACGAGCGGATGTGCGAGACGCTCTTGGGCGCCGGCCTCGGGCAGGTGGTCGACGTCGTGCCGAACCACATGGCCATCGTCGGGAGACAGAACCCGTGGTGGTGGGACGTGCTGGAGAACGGCAACGCCAGCCGCTACGCGATCTACTTCGACGTGGACTGGGAGTCCGCGGAGGAGCGCTGGCCGAACAAGGTCCTGCTGCCGGTCCTGGGCGACCATTACGGGCGCGTCCTCGAGGCCGGCGAACTGCAGCTGACGCACGAACGAGGCGTGTTCGTCCTCCACTACCACGATCACGCCTTTCCGGTGGACCCTTCGAGCCTCTCGGAACTGCTCGGCGAGGTCGCCGAAGCGGGCGGCTCGGCGCTGCTGACGTTCCTCGCGCAGAGCCATGCGCGGCTGCCACGCCCTACGGTGACGGCGCGGCAGGCCGTGGAACGGCGTCACCGCGACAAGGCCGTGCTGGTGGAGCTGTTGGCTCGGCTGTGCCGAGAGGAGCCGGCGACAGCCGCGGCCATCGACGCCGGCGTGGCGCGCGTGAACCGTGATCCCGACGCCCTGGACGCGCTCATCGAGCAGCAGAACTACAGCCTGGCGCTGTGGCGCACCGCGAGCCGCGACCTCGGTTACCGCCGGTTCTTCGACATCAAGGACCTCGCGGGGTTGCGGGTGGAGGACCCCGAGGTGTTCGACGCCACCCACGCCCTGCCGATCGTCTGGGTGCAGCGGGGTTGGGTGCAGGGGCTGCGCATCGATCACCCCGACGGCCTGCGCGACCCGAGCGGGTACTTCCTGCGCCTGCGCGAGGCCTGCCCCGACGCCTGGATCGTCGCCGAGAAGATCCTCGAACCCGGTGAGACGTTCCCGTCCGACTGGCCGATCGCGGGGACGACGGGGTACGACTTCCTGAACCTGGTGGCGGGCCTGTTCGTCGATCCACGCGGGGAGCACGCCCTGACCCGCGTCTACGAGGGCGTCACCGGCGCGCGCCTGGACTTCGACGAGCTGGCGCGAGAGGGCAAGCGCCTGGTGCTCACCGAGCTCCTGGCCAGCGAGCTCCACCGGCTCGTCAGCCTGTTCGTCGACATCTGCGAGCGGCACCGACGCTACCGCGACTACACCCGCCAGGAACTCCGCGACGCCCTGCGCGAGACCGCCGTCCAGTTCCCCGTCTACCGCTCCTATGTCGCGACCGCGGACGCCGTCGGAGCGGACGACGAGCGTCATGTCGGCCAGGCCATCGAAGCGGCCATGGCGGCACGCTCCGACCTGGATCCCGAGCTGTTCCAGTTCTTGGAGGACCTGCTCTTGCTGCGTATCAGCGGCTCGCGCGAGGGCGAACTGGCCCTGCGCTTCCAGCAACTGACCGGGCCGGCCATGGCCAAGGGTGTTGAGGATACCGCCCTCTACCGCTTCCACCGCCTGATCGCCCTCAACGAAGTGGGCGGCGACCCGCAGCGCTTCGGGGTCGCCCTCGCGGAGTTCCATGATGCCTGCGCGGCCGTGCAGGTCGAGCGGCCGTTCGCGATGCTCGCGTCGACCACGCACGACACCAAGCGCAGTGAGGACGTCCGGGCCCGCCTGGCCGTGCTGTCCGAGCTCGCGCCGCACTGGGGCGAGGCCGTGCAGCGCTGGTTCGAGCACAACGCCCGCCACCGGGTCGGCGCGGTCCCGGATGCGAACACCGAGTACCTGCTGTACCAGACCCTCGTCGGTGCCTGGCCGATCGACGTCGAGCGCGCGAGCGCCTACATGGAGAAGGCCGTCCGTGAAGCCAAGGTGCACACGGCCTGGACGCGGCAGGACGAGACCTACGAGCGTGGGGTGCTCGACTTCGTGGCGGCCGTCCTCGCCGACGCGACGTTCCGTGCCGACCTCGAAGCCTTCGTCGCCGACGTCGTCGCTCCGGGCAGGATCAACGCCCTGGCGCAGACGCTCATCAAGCTCACGGCCCCGGGCGTGCCCGACGTGTACCAGGGGACCGAGCTGTGGGATCTGAGCCTGGTGGACCCCGACAACCGCAGGCCCGTGGACTTCGCCCTCCGGCGCCGCCTGCTCGATGCCCTGGCCGACCTGTCGCCCGAGCAGCTCCTGGAGCGCATGGACGAGGGCCTGCCGAAGCTGTGGTTGACTCGGCAGGCCCTGCACGTGCGGCTGCGGTATCCGCGGAGCTTCGGCCGCGAGGGGAGCTATCGCCCGCTCTACGCGCACGGCCCCAAGGCCGACCACGTGGTGGCGTTCGTGCGCGGCAGCGACGTGCTCGTGGTGGCCCCGCGGTTCGTCACGCGCCTGGACGATGATTGGGCCGACACGAAGCTGGAGCTGCCGCAGGGGCCGTGGCACGACGTGTTGACGGCCGCTGCGACGCCGGGCGGCCCCGCGCCGCTCGCCGAGCTGCTACGACGCTTCCCGGTCGGGCTGTTCGTGCGCGAAGGGGCCTGAGCATGGCAACGATCCGCGTCTGGGCACCCGAGGTGCAGCGGCTGGAGCTGGTGGTCGAGGATCAGGTCGTGCCCCTGACGCGCAGCGAGGCCGGCTGGTGGCGCGTGGAGGCGCCTGTCGTGCGGCACGGCGTCGACTACGCGTTTCGCGTCGATGGTGAAGGCCCGTTCCCCGATCCGCGCTCGCCGTGGCAACCCGACGGGGTACACGGTCGTTCGCGCTGGTTGGACCACGACCGGTTCGCCTGGACCGATGCGCGCTGGCAGCCGCCGCCGTTGGCATCGGCCGTGGTCTACGAGTTGCATGTCGGGACGTTCACGCCCGAGGGGACGTTCGAGGCCGCGGTCGAGCGCCTCGATCACCTCGCCGAGCTCGGCGTCACCCACGTGGAGCTCATGCCGGTGGCCGAGTTCTCCGGGCGACGCGGCTGGGGCTACGACGGGGTGGACCTCTATGCGCCGCATCACGCCTACGGTGGCCCGCTGGGACTCAAGCGCCTGGTGGACGCCTGCCATGCGCGCGGCCTCGCCGTGGTGCTCGACGTGGTCTACAACCACCTCGGCCCCGAGGGGAACTACCTCGGCCGCTTCGGCCCGTACTTCACCGAGCGGTATGCCACGCCGTGGGGGCAGGCCGTCAACGTCGACGGGCCCAACAGCGACGAGGTGCGACGCTTCTTCCTCGACAACGCCCTGATGTGGTTGCGCGACTACCATCTCGACGGGCTACGCATCGACGCGGTCCACGCCATCGTCGACGCGTCCGCGGTGCATCTCCTGGAGCAGCTCGCGGTCGAGGTCGAGAGCCTGGCGGCCGCGTTGGGCCGGCACCTCGTGCTGATCGCCGAGAGCGACCTCAACGACCCGCGCATCGTACGCGCGCGAGCCGCCGGCGGCTTCGGTCTCGACGCGCAGTGGAACGAGGACTTCCACCACGCCCTGCATGCCTTGCTCACGGGCGAGCGTGACGGCTACTACCGCGACTTCGGGACGCTGGCCGACCTCGCCAAGGTGTTGACGCAGGGCTTCGCGTACGACGGTCGGTATTCGGTCCATCGCCAGAGGCGCCACGGACGGCCGCTCGGGGGCCTGTCCGCCCACCGCTTCGTGGGCTGCCTCCAGAACCACGACCAGGTCGGCAACCGCGCCCTCGGCGAGCGCACGAGCGCGTTGCTCCCGCACGGGCAGCTGCAGATCGGTGCCGCCTTGGTCCTGACCTCGCCCTTCGTGCCGATGCTGTTCCAGGGTGAGGAGTGGGCGGCCTCGACGCCCTTCCTCTACTTCACCGACCATCAGGATGCTGCGCTGGGGGCGGCCGTCAAGCACGGCCGGCAGCAGGAGTTCGCGACCTTCGGCTGGGCGCCCGAGGCGATCCTCGACCCACAGGACGAGCAGGCCCTGCTGCGCTCGAAGCTCGCTTGGGACGAGTTGCGGTTCGCTTCGCACGCGCCCATCCTCGACTGGCACCGCGCGCTCATCGCGCTCAGGCGCCGGCTGCCGGACCTGAGCGACGGTCGCATCGAGCGGACCTCGGTTCGCTTCGACGAGGCGGCGCGTTGGCTGGTCATGACCCGCGGCAGCGTGGCGGTGGTCTGCAATCTGGCCGAGGTCCGCCAACCGATCGCAGGGCTCGACCTCGCCGGCAAGGACGTCGTCCTCAGCTCGGACGAGACGATCACAGTGGAGGACGACACGGTCACGCTGGCGGCGGAGTCGGTCGCGGTGTTGGCGGGGCCGGCGCGCTCGGTCTGAGGCGCTGCTCATCGGCGCCCACGTCGAACCCCCACATGCCGCACCTACATGATCGTGTGGCGCGCTGCCGCGACCCCCTCCCTAGCATGGTGCTCGAGAGAGGGGGTCCGCATGAAGGTCCTCGTCGTGTACGGAAGCAAGTACGGCAGCACCCGCGAGATCGCCGAGTCCATCGGCGCCGAACTGCAGCGACACGCGCACGAGGTGGTGGTGCACGCCGGCGGCGACGCCCCGGCTCCCGATGGCCACGACGCGGTCGTGATCGGCAGCGGCGTGTACATGGGGCAATGGCTACCCGAAGCGTCGCGCTACCTCGACGCGCACGCCGGCGCGCTCGCTCGGCTGCCGGTGTGGCTCTTCAGCAGCGGTCCGCTGGGCCACGACGATCCGCAACCCGCGGGCGAGCCGCAGCAGGTCGCGCAACTCGTCGCCCAGGTAGCTGCCCGTGAGCACGCGACCTTCGTCGGCCGACTCGACCGCAAGGTCTTGCGGTGGCCCGACAAGCTCATCGTCCGGGTCGTGAAGGCGCCGAACGGCGACTTCCGTGACTGGGATGCGATTCGCGCGTGGGCGTGCTCGATCGCCGAGGCCCTCGCTGAAGCCGGCGTCGCCGAGACCGCCACCACCGAGCCTCCGTGTGCCGGCGCGCCGACCGCCGCCCCCGCATCGGGAGGACCGAGATGATCGCATCGACTCGCCCGCAAGCCGCTTGGCCCACCGTGGCCGCCACCGTCCGCTGGGCCGTCGTCCTCTCCTGGCTGGCCGCCGTCGGATACGTGCTCTTGGCCGTCGGCATCCTCGGGTCGGGAGGTCTCGAGCCCGACGAAGGCGCAGCCGTGATCGTCTTCGTCGCCGCGGGCTGCTACGCGATCGGCGGGCTGCTGATCGCCCTGCGGCGGCGCTGGCTGTGGCTCGCCGGCGCCGTCATGAACGCGCTGGTGATGTTGATGTTCTTCAGCATGTACGCCGAGCGCCCGGAGGTGATGTTGTCGGGTGGCGGCGTCGCCACCAAGAGCGCCCAGCTGCTGCTGCAGTTGGCGCTCCTCAGCCTCCTCCTGCGGCGGCGCTGAGGCTGGCCGTGGCGGCTGCGACGGCACGCACCTACGAGTTGCGGCTCGAGCGCCAACTCGGGCCCGCCATCACGGCCTTGTTCCCCGAGTTCAGCGTCGCGCACTGCGATGACGGCACCACCATCTTGCAGGGCTCGCTGCCCGACCAGGCGGCACTCCACGGCACCCTGGCGCGGGTGCGCGACCTCAACCTGGTGCTCGTGGGGCTGCGCCGTATCGAGTGCACCACGGCGAGCGCTGCGTCCACCCGTGCGCCGGCCGATGCGGCCGACCGGGGGACCGAGCCGGCCTGAGCCCTGCTATCGAGTGGTGATTCGCGGTAGCGTCGGCGGATGCCTGGGATTGGGCGGCCATGACCGCGGCGCTGGTCATGACCAAGCTCCGAGCACCGACGCCGAGCGACCGCCACATCGATCGTCCGCTCCTCGACGAGCGGCTGCGCGTCGCCTCCAGCGGCAGGCTGACGCTGGTGTGTGCGCCGGCAGGCTTCGGCAAGACGACCGCCGTCGCGGCGGCGCTCGCAGCGGTGGAGGCTCGCGTCGCATGGGTGTCGCTCGATGAGCACGACGACGAGCCGCTGTGGTTCTGGAGCTACGTCGGCGCGGCCCTGCAGCGCGCCTGCGGGGTGGGGGGCGAGTTCGGTCCGGCCCTGGCGGTGCCCCAGCCGCCACCGCTGCCCGCGCTGTTGACGCCGCTGCTCAATGCGCTGGCCACGGCGTCCGTGCACGTGCTGCTGTGCCTCGACGACCTGCACACCATCACCGACCCGGCCATCCACGAGGGCCTCGCGTTCCTGGTGGAGCACGCGCCCGACACCCTCCACGTGCTGCTCGCGACGCGCGCCGATCCGCCGCTGCCGCTGCACCGCTGGCGCGCGCGCGGACAGCTCGCCGAGCTGCGTGCCGACGATCTTCGCTTCAGCGCGACCGAGACGACGGCCTTCCTCGAGCGTGAGCTCGGACGGCCGGTGACAGCGGCGTTCGCAGCCGCGCTCGAGCGCGCCGCCGAGGGGTGGCCGGCCGGGCTGCGGCTGGCGGGACTCGCGCTGCAAGGCGCCACGGCCGCGCCGGACACCGAGCCGGAGCAGGCGCTCACGGCCAGGCTCGCGGGCGGCGGCGCCTTCGTGCTCGAGTACCTCGCCGAGGAGGTCCTCGAGCGGCAGCCGCCCGCGATCACCGCCTTCTTGCTCGACACCTCGGTGCTGGACCAACTGTGCCCAGCGTTGATCGACGCCGTGCGAGGGAGCAGCGACGCACGCGAGCGTCTCGGGGAGGTCGTGGAGCGCGGCCTGTTCCTCTCGCCGAGCGGCCCGCCCGAGGCCAGCGCCGGCGAACACGCCTGGTTCCGCTACCATCGCCTCTTCCGGACCCTGCTCGAGGGCCGCTTGCGCTCGCACGATCCGGCGCGCAGGGCGCTCCTCGTGCGTCGGGCCGCGGCCTGGTTCGAGGCGCATGGCGCGGTGGAGACCGCGATCACCTACGCCCTCGCCGGCGACGACACCGACCACGTCATGCGCTTGCTGGACGCACGCGCGCACGACCTCGTGATGCACGGTCGGGCCCAGGCGGTCGAGCGCTGGTTCGCGCGGCTGCCACCCGCCTGGCCGCTACGCGCGCCGCGAGCCGCCAGAGCGTTCGGCTGGGCGCTGCTGATGCGGGGCCGCTATGCCGAGCTCGCGGAACTCCTCGAGACCCTGGAGCCGGGCACGGCAGCGCTCGACGCGCCCGCGCGCGCCGAGCTCCACGCGCTGCGGGCCGTGCTGGCCGGCAGCCGCGGCCAGGCCGAGGAGGCTCTGGCCGAGGCCGAGCAGGCGCTGGCGTTGGCGCCCGCGACGCACCCGTTCACCCGTGCCTCGGCTCAGATGGCGCTCGCGGGAGCCCGCCGCGAGCGGGGCGAGATCGGCGCCAGCATCGCGGCCTACGAGCGCGCCATCCCGCTCTGTCGCGCCGCCAAGCTCCCCGTGCCGGAGGGGTTGGCGAGGGCGCATCTCGGTCTGCTGTACACGCTGCAGGGCCAGTTGCGCCAGGCCGCCTCGGTGACCCAGCCGGTCGCCGACGCGGCCGAGCACCCGGCCGCGGCCGCCGCCCTGATCTCGCGCTGCGCGGTGCTGCTCGAGCAAGACGCGTTGGCGGCGGTCGCTCGCCAGCTGCCGCAGGCCACCTCGCTGGCGCTTCGTGGTGGCCATCCCGCGACGATCGCCAACGCCCATCTCGTCTGGAGCCGGTTCCACCGGGCGCAAGGCGACGTCGCCGGGGCCAGGCTGGCGCTCGAGGAGGCCGCCACCCACCTCGAGCGTGGCGCGCCGCTTTGGGTTCGGGGGTTGGCGGCCGCCCGGGCCGCGGAAGCGAGCCTCGACAGCGGCGATCTCGACGCCGCCGAGCATCACCTCGACGCTGTCGACGGCGTGAGCGTGGGCCACGTCGCTGCGGCGCTCGCGCTGGCGCGCGCCCGGCTGCTGCTGTGCCGCGGCGGCAGCGACGACCTGGCGGCGGCGCTGCGGCTCGTCGATGCCTCGAGCGACCGCGCCGCC
>SLRS01000108.1 GCA_007130855.1 Trueperaceae bacterium
ACGACGAGCACGACGACCACGACGAGGACGACGAGCACGACGAGGACGAGGATGCAGGCGCCGGCGGGCGCTCGGCACCGCGAGCCTGAGGCGCCGGCGGGCGCACACGGCAGGCGTGAGCGCAGCTAGCCGCCGGCGAGTGTTTCGTCGACCGCTGCGGCGAAGTCGACGTCGCGCTGGCTCACCCGCCCGCCGGCATCGTGCGTCCGGAGCCGCAGGGTGACCTCACGGTAGACGTTGGTGATCTCGGGATGATGGCCCAGGCGCTCGGCGAGCAGCGCCACGCGCGTCAAGAACGCGAAGGCGCCCACGAAGTCGGCGAAGCGCAAGTCGCGCCGTAGGGCGCCATCCTCGAGTCGCCACTCGGGCAGGCGAGCGAGAGCTCGCTCGAGGTCGGTCTCGTTCAAGGCTTCGGGCATGCGGCGTCCTCCCTCCGACGCCGCAATCTACCCTCGCTGCTCGGTCGAGACCGTGATCGGGCGATCTCTCAGATACAGCACCACGAGTTCCTGTTCGGCGCGCGCGCACACGATGGTGCCCTTGCCGACGCCCTCCACCAGGATGTCGCTGAACGAACCGATCACCTGCCCGGGGAGCATCACGACCAGCTGATCGGGCACCCCGCGAGCACGCCCACGGTAGGCCCGCACCGTCAACTTCAGTCCCGGCACCTCGACGGTCAGCGGCTCGCCGGTCAGCGGGTAGACGTCGCCCACGGCGCCGTCCTCGCGCTCGATCAGGCCCACCAGGTCGCCGGCGCCGACGGTCAAGGCAGTCAAGAACCGCTCGGTGAGGCCCAGCACCAGGTTGTCGGCAAGCGTCACGCCCGCGGCGCGCGCGGCGCCCCGTACGAGCCCCTCGAGGGCCACGCGGCGCTGCGGCGCACGGCCGGTGATCTCGCCGGCGCGCGCGACGGCACGCCGCACCGTGTCCTGCGGTACCGCGGCGCGCTCGCCGGCCACGCCGAGCACCACCGCCATCAGATCGTCGCCGTGCTCATGGGTGAGCACGTACGCCGCCACCAACGCTTCGGCCAGGCGCGTGGCGATCGAGCGCCCCTCATCTCGGAAGCGCAGGTACAGATACTGCCCCTCCACGTCGACGAGCAACCGCCCGCGTCCGAGCCGCAGGTCGAGATGCGGCGCGAGGGGGTGCGAAGCGCCATCGACGAAGAGCGTGCGGGTGCTGCCGTTCCCCATCAGCGCGACCTCTTGGCCGCCGATCGTGAAGCGTGCCGGTCCGACCATGCGCAGCGTGAACGCCTCGGCGGCGGGGGGCACACGTTCCCAGCGCAGCGCGGGATTCACGGCGAAGAGCACCCCGCCCATGAGCCGCGGACCTGGGGCCCGTCCGCCGACCAGCGCCGGCATGTGGCGCTCGAGCTTCTCGGTCAGGGCCTGGACGTGCTCGACGCAGCGCGCCACGTCACGCTGGAACAGCTGACGCTGGTTGCGCTCGTACGCCTGCGTCTCACTCAAGCGCGCCTCGAGGTCGCGTCGTAAGAGCGCCTTCTGGGTCTCGGGCAGGCGTTCCTTGCCCAACTCCTGGAGCGCAGTCCGGAGCTCGGCGCTCGACGGCCCCTTGCGCACCAGTAGCGAGAAGCGCCCCGCATACGGATCGCGAGCGACGGCCATCAGCGCCTGGTGCACGTACGCCAAGGCGCCGGCGCTCGCCACCTCCAGCGCCGCCAACGGACCGCGACCCTGCCCCAGGCCCATCACCATGTCGATCAACTCGCGCGCCAACTCGCTCAGGCTGTCGACGTCGGAGAGCGAGATGAGCGGGTCCTCGCGCTCCGGCAGCGGCTCGCGCACCTTGAAGCGCTGCAGTCCGATGTCGGTGGCGAACCCCGGCTTCTCGGCGTAGCGCTGCAAGTTGCGCAAGGTGGCATAGACCAGCCGCGGCGTCAGCCGATCGCGCTCGGCCCGCCAGGCCGCCGCCAAGCCGACCACGACCTCGTCGAGCTCTTCCCACCAGACCCGTTCCGCCAAGGTCTTGAGGCACTCGCGCTCCTCGGCGAGCAGCGGATCCTCGGAGGCCCGGGTGGCAACGTCGACGTCGAGCAAGACGCCACCCCCTTCGTGATCAGCGCCATCGAGGCGCAGATCGACCAGACTCGGGCGCGCACCCGATCCACGCGACGGGAGCTCGGCTACGGCGCGCAGCCGCCGGGCCAGGGTCGCGAAGTGCTGGCGCTCCTCGGTGGACAACGAGGCGGTTCCGTTCTCGATGATCCCTTGGAGGCGCCAGAGCGAGCCCGTACCACCACGAACGGGCCGCCGCGCGACGAGCGCATCGAGCTTGTACTCGAGCAGTTCCAGGGCGATGGTCGCGAGGCCGTCCACAACAGCAGTGTACCGCTTCGGACGCCGGCCGCGTCGTGATGAACCGCGCACCTCGTCACGGCGATGCTCGTCCTGGACATGATCGGCTGGGTGTCTCCAGGGCGCTTGACGCAGGCGGGGGCGTCCGTCATGATGGCGGACGTCGCGCCGGGGGGCCGCGCGGTGACTGGAGGGAGATCCTGTGCCGCACATCATCTGTGAGCCGTGCATCGGAACGAAGGACCAGGCCTGCGTCGACGTCTGCCCGGTCGAGTGCATCTACGAGGCAGACGATCAGTTCTACATCCACCCCGAGGAGTGCATCGACTGCGGCGCCTGTGTGCCGGCCTGCCCGGTCTCGGCCATCTTCGCGGAGGAGGACGTGCCGGCAGACCAGACGCCGTTCATCGCGAAGAACTACGACCTCTCCGGCGTCTGAGGCCGCCGCCCGAGCGGGTGCGGGTGTGTCGAGCCACCCGGCTCAGCCGCGCGCGGCCAGCACGCGGCCGAGGCGCGCGAGCACCTCGTCCACCTCGGCCTCGCTGATCACGAGCGGCGGCACGAAGCGGATGACGGTCGCGCCCGCGTTGATCACCAACACCCCCTCGGCGCACAGCGCGTCGATCACCGGAGCCACCTCCTGCGTCAACTCGAGACCGAGCATCAGACCCAGCCCGCGCACGCCCCGCACCAGCGGGCCCCCGAGCGCCTCGAGGCCGCTGCGCAGGCGGCCGCCCACACGCTCGACGTGCGTCAGCAGGTCGGCCGCCTCGATCTCCTGCAGCACCGCCAACGCCGCGGCGGCCGCGAGTGGGTTGCCGCCGAAGGTGGTGCCGTGCCCGCCCTTGGGCATCGCCGCAGCCACGGCCTGGGTCATGGCCAGGGCACCGATCGGCACGCCGCCGGCGAGCCCCTTCGCCAGCGTCACCATGTCGGGCACCACGCCCGCGTGCTCCAGGGCCAGGAAGCGCCCGGTCCGGCCCACACCGGTCTGGATCTCGTCGATCACCAGGAGCGCGCCTAGCTCGCTCGTCACCTCGCGCGCGCGCCGCAAGTAGGCGGGGTCGGCCACGTGGACGCCCCCCTCGCCCTGGATGGGCTCGAGCCAGACGACGGCCGTGTCGTCGCCGACCGCGGCCTCGAGGGCCGCGATGTCGTTGTACGGCACGAAGTCGACCTGGTAGGGCAGCGGCTCGAAAGGTCGACGATAGCCGGGCTCCCAGGTCAGCGACAGCGCTCCCAGCGTGCGTCCGGCAAAGCCGCGCTGGGCCGCGACCAGCCGGCTGCGTCCGGTGGCGACGCGCGCCCACTTCAGCGCGGCCTCGTTGACCTCGGCACCGGAGTTGGCCAGGAACACGCGCTCGAGCCCCGCCGGTAGGCGCGCCACGAGCGCCTCCAGGAAGGCGCCGCGCACGTCGTTGCCGAGGTTCTGCGGGCACACGATCAGCCGCTGCGCCTGCTCGGCGATCGCCGCCACGAGCCGTGGGTGAGCGTGCCCCAGACTCGCCACCGCGATCCCCGCCATGCAATCGAGGTACTCCTTGCCGTCGGCGTCCCACAGGCGCGCACCCCGACCCTGCACGAAGGCCAGCGTCGGCGCCCACAGGCCGGGACCGTGCCGGGCCTCGCGTGCAAGCAGGGCCCGACTGCCTCGTGCGGGGTGGGTGGCGAGGTCGCTCATGGTGTGGTCCTCCTCGTCGGCCGGCGCTGCGCGCGCTCGCCGACGACGGTACCGCGTCCGGCCGGGGCGGCGCTGATGGTGCCCGTGGCTGCCGTCACGACCAGCGAGCCCCCGCCGTGGCGAACGCCGCGCGCGGCCGCGAGCCAGGCGGCGCGAGCCGCTCGTCCCAGGCCGCACGGTAGTCGCAGCGATGAGGCTCCGAGGTAGTCCAGGAACGCCGCGGCGGCCACCTCGAGGTCGCCGGCCAGCGCCACCGGAAGCCGTACCGGATCGATGCCCGGCTCCCAGTGCCAAGCGTGGATGCTCAGGCAGCCGCCCTCGCAGCGCGCATCGAAGCGCGCGACGAAGCGCTCATCCCACGCCACGGGCAACACGTAGTAATCCCAGCGCCGCGCGGCGGCGGGCTTGTACACCTCCCACACGTATTCGAAGCCGTGCAGCGAGCGCACCGCGGCGCGGTCCCAAGCAGCCGGTCGAGCGGCGCGAGGAAGCGCACACCGGCGACCGGGGTCGCGTGCCCTGCCGTCTCCTCCACCAGGTCGTCGATGGCCGACATGACCGTCACGCGGCCCGAACCCGGATCGAGCGCCGGGCCGCTGTCGCACCAGGTGGTGCCATCGAGGAGCTTGGGGTCGGGCACGCGACCGATGCCGCTGCGGTCGGTCACCAGGCGTACGAGCGGCTCCTCACCGTAGGCCCCCTCGAGCGGCGCGTAGGTCGCGCTCGCTGCTGCGCATCAGCGCCCGAGCAGCACCACGGCCAAGGGCGGCTCGAGCGATGGATCGAGCTCCAACAGGGCCGCGAGCTCGGTGTCGTAGAAGGCCGCCACCAAGCAGCCTGTGAGCCCGAGCGCGGTCGCGGCGACCACCGCGGCCTGGGCCGCGGCACCGGCCTCGAGCGTCAGCAGTCGATAGGCTCGGGCGCCGTGCGCGGCGACCAGCCGGGCGGGCACCGCGGTCAGCACCAAGGTGGCGGCGAAGGCCTCGAGGTCGGCTCGGTCGAGCAGCGTCGCTGCCACGCGCGCACGCCCGTCGCCACAACCGAGTTGCTCCAGGGTGTGCTCGCGCGCGTCGTAGTGGTAGTGGCCGGGGCTCAGTTCGCGTACGGCGTGGACGAACACGTACGCTTCCAGGCCGGAGGCGTCGCCCGGAACGAGATGCGTGCGCTGGCGCGTGTCGATCAGCCCGGCCGCCGCCCACAACACCCGCCCGAGCTCGGTCTGGCTCAGCGAGCCGCCTTCGGCCGGCTCGCCCCGGGCCCCCGCCAGCGCCTCCCAGACGCTGTCGGCGCGGAGGCGCCCCAGGGTCGGCAGCCGCACGCGCTCCTGCGGGTTGGCGTAGACCTTGAAGCGCGACGCGGCCGCCGTCGCGGGGAGTTCGGCTTCCCCGCGTATCAGCATCGTGGCCGCGTGCGCAGTGGCGGGCGTGGAGCGACGTTGAGCCATCCGAGAACGACACGATACCACCGCGACTCGGGCCCGGCGCCGGTACACTGCCGAGGTGCGAGAGTCACTCCTGCATTGGTTCGACACGCATGCGCGAGCGTTCCCCTGGCGCAGCGCGACGCCGCGCCGTCCCTACGAGGTGCTCGTGGCCGAGGTCCTGTTGCAGCAGACGCAGGCCCAGCGGGTGGCGCAGGCGTACCCGCGCTTCCTACGGCGCTTCCCCGACGTGAGCAGCTTGGCCCTCGCGACAGCCGACGAGGTCCTCGCGCAGTGGCAGGGGCTGGGCTACTACCAGCGCGCGCTGCGGCTCCGGCAGGCCGCGCGCACGATCATGGAGCGTCACCACGGCGCCGTGCCCGACGACCTCGATGCGCTCCGGGCGCTACCCGGGGTAGGGCGCTACAGCGCCAACGCGATCGCCGCGCAGGCGTTCGGCCGCGCGACGATCGCGGTCGACGCCAACGTCCGGCGCGTCGGGGCCCGCCTGCTGGGGCTCCACGAGGCGCGCCTCGACGACGTGGAGGCAGCGTTGGGCGAGCGACTGCTGGCGCCGGGTGGCCCGGCCGCCGCGCGACGGCATCACCTCGGCGAGGCCCTGATCGAGCTCGGCGCCACCGTGTA
>SLRS01000223.1 GCA_007130855.1 Trueperaceae bacterium
AGCAGGCGCGCGACGCGCTCAAAGGCGCCGTGCAGCCGCTGCGGATCGAGCCGCCCCTCGCGCTGCGCCCGCTCGAGCGCGTCGAGCACGGCGTGATGGCCGCCCGGGGGGTGGTTGCAGACGATCGGCACGTCGACCCCGGCGTCCGTGGCCAGCACGGCCGCCTCGGCCACGCCCCAGCGGCTGGCGAGGGCGCCCATCTCGAGTGCGTCGCTGAACACCACGCCGCCGAAGCCGAGGTGCTGGCGCAGCGCGCCTTCGAGCAACGCGCGCGAGAGCGTGGCGGGCACGTCTGGGTCGAGCGCCGGCACCAGCAGGTGGGCCGTCATCACCGCCGCGGCGCCGGCCTCGATGCCGGCGGCGAAGGGCGGCCACTCGAGCGCCGCGAGCCGCTCGCGGTCGGCCGCGAGGCGCGGCAAGGCGTGGTGCGAGTCGATCGCCACGTCGCCGTGGCCGGGGAAGTGCTTGATGGTGGCGGCCACCCCGCTGCCCTGCAGGCCGCGGACGAACGCCGCGACGTGGCGCGACACGAGCGCGGGATCGGCGCCGAAGGCGCGGTCGCCGATGACCGGGTTGGCGGGGTTCGAGTGCACGTCGGCGACCGGTGCGAAGTCGACGTTCGCGCCGATGCGGCGCAGGCCGCGGCCGGTCGCGGCGCCGAGCGCCTCGGTGAGGTTCGGGTCGTCCACCGCGCCGAGGGCCATCACGCCGGGCGCCACGACCGCCTGCGGCAAGCGCACCACGCCGCCGCCCTCCTGGTCGATGGCGATCAGCAGCGGCCGGCCCGCAGCGGCTTCGATGGCCGCCACGAGCTCCCGCCCCTGCTCGATGCCGCGCAGGTTGCGGGCGAAGAGGCAGACGCCGGCGACGCCGGGTCGAGCCAGCAGCTCGCGGTCGTCGGCCGTGAGCGAGGCTTCTTGCAGGTCGACGAGCAGCGCTGCGTTCACGGTCGGCCTCCGTTTCGCGGGCGCCGGCTCACCCGCGGCTCTTCACGTCGAGCGCGTCGCGTAAGGCGTCGCCCACGAAGTTGAAGGCCAGTACCGAGAGCACGATCAGGGCCCCGGGCGCCAGCAGCCAGGGGTAGAGCGACAGCGCCTCGAACGACTGCGCGTCCTTGAGGAGCAGCCCCCACGAGGTCATCGGCTCCTTGATGCCGAGCCCCAGGAACGACAGCGCGCTCTCGCCCAGGATGTACGCCGGCAACGCCAGCGTGATGGCGATCACCAGGTACGAGGTGATGTTGGGCAGCACGTGGCGCATGATGACACGCAAGTCGCGGGCGCCGAGCGCCTGCGCCGCCTGCACGTACTCCACCTGACGCGTCGCCAGGACCTGGCCGCGGACCACCCGGGCCACGCCCGCCCAACCGATCAGCGCGAGCACCGCCACGATGCCCATGTAGACGTAGGTGGAGGGCCAGTTGGCGGGGATGATGGTGGCCAGCGCCAGCAGCAGCGGCAGCCGCGGGAACGACAGCAGCACCTCCAGCAGACGCTGGATGCCGTTGTCGACCCAACCGGCGTAGTAGCCCGAGATGCCGCCCACGACGATGCCGATGCTGAACGAGATGAGGATGCCGATCAGTCCCACGGTCAGCGACACCTGCGAGCCCACCAGCGTGCGCGACAGCAGGTCGCGGCCGAACCGGTCGGTGCCCATGACGAAGACCCGGCCCTCGGCCACGCCGAACAGGTGGACGTCGGTGCTGACCAGCCCGAACAGGTTGTAGCGGTCGCTGCGGGTGAACAGCCGGATCGGCTCGGGTTCCTCGAGCACCTCGGCGTAGTAGCGCTGGCGAGTGACCGGGTCGCGGTCCTGGACCAGCGGGTAGACGAAGGGCCGCCTCAGCGAGCCGTCGTGCCAGATGCGGATCGGCTGCGGCGGCCGGTAGACGTCGCCGCGGTGCTGCACGGTGATGCCGTAGGGAGCGAGGAAGGGGGCGAACAGCGCCACGAGGTACAAGACGATCAGGATGACCGCGCCCACCACGCCCATGCGATTGGCGGTGAAGCGACGCCAGGCCTTGCTGCGCCGCCGCGGCCCGCGTGCGCCCGGTGCGGTGCCACCGTCGGCCGCGACCGGACCGCCGGGCGCCGCCGCCTCGTGCATGCGGGTGGCCTCAGCCATAGCGGATCCGCGGGTCGACCCAGGCCAGCGCCAGGTCGGCGAGCAGGTTGCCCACCATCAGCAGGGCGCTGGCGAACAGCAGCAGGGTCATCGCCACGTACTGGTCCTTGGCCAGCAGGCTGTCGAACAGGAGCGGGCCGATGGTGGGGAGGTTCAGCACGATCGAGGCGATGATGGTGCCGTTGATCAGCTCGGGGAGTTGCAGGCCGGCCATCGACACCAGCGGGTTGATGGCGGTGCGGACCGCGTGACGGTTGATCACGCGCCGCTCGCTGAGCCCCTTGGCCCGGGCGGTGCGCACGTAGTCGGCGTGGAGCACGTCGAGCAGGTTCGCGCGCATCTGGCGCATGACCGTGGCGATGCCGGCGGTGCCGATCGCCAGGACCGGGATCCACAGGTGGTTGAGCAGGTCGACGAACTTGGGCCAGCTCCAGGGTTCGCCGATGAAGCGCGGGCTGAACAGCCCACCGACGTTGGTGCCGCCGTACGAGAGCACCAGCGCCACCAACAGCAGCGCCACCAGGAAGTCGGGCACGGCCAGGCCGACGTAGCCGATGAAGCTGGCAACGGCGTCGGTGACGCCGTTGCGCTTCAGGGCCGTGTAGATGCCCAGCGGGATGGCCACCAGCCAGGCGAAGCCGAGCGTGACCACCGCGACCACCACCGTCCAGGCCAGGCGCTCGCCGATCATGGTGGTGACGGGCCGGTTGGCGAAGAACGAGTAGCCGAAGTCCAAGCGGGTGACGATGCCCCAGATCCAGCGACCGTACTGCTCGACGGGCGAGCGGTCGAGCCCGAGCTGGGCGTTGATGCGCGCCACCGTCTCGGGCGAGAAGCGCGGGTCCTCGAGGTAGCGGTCGGTGAAGGAGCCGGGCTGGAGCTGGATCACGAAGAAGCAGATGGCCGACACCAGCAGCAGCGTCGGGAAGAACAGTGCGATCCTTCGGGTGACGAAGACGAGCACGGGGTGACCTCACCGGAGCGGGCGGTCGCGGGAGGGCGATACGCGGGCGCTAGATAGGGGGGCGTGCGGGGAGGGCGAGCCTCCCCGCACGCGCGTCGGTCAGCGGCGGTAGTAGAGCGGGACGGGGTTGTAGCCGGGGATCACGCCCAGGCTGTAGACGAAGTTGCCGACGGTGTCGTAGACGGCCGCCACGTTGCCGGGCTTGGCGATCATGATCACCGGCACGTACTCGGCGTTGAGGCGTTGCCACTCACGGTAGTTCTCGGCGCGTACCTCGGCGTCCATCTCGATGCTGCCCTGGTCGAAGATGTCGAAGATGCGCAGCTCCCAGTCGGCCATCACGTCGAAGTTGGGGGGATCGCCGGGGTTCTCGGGCTGCGTGGCGCGGTGCCAGTAGTAGAGCGAGCCGCCGGGCTGCCAGATCGGCTTGCGCAGCTCGGGGTCGGGCTGGTTGCCGAGCGCGACGACGATGGCTTCGTAATCGCCCGAAAGGCCGGTGCCGAGCAGTTGGCTGGCCTGGATGCCCTGCAGGTTCACGCGCACGCCGATCTCGGCGAAGTCGTTCTGGAGGATGGTGGCGATGTCGGTGAAGACGGCGGAGTCGCTGCCGTACGTCAGGGTGAACTCGAGGTCGCGCGTGGCGCTGATGTTGCGCACGCCGTTGCCGCTGGTGTCGACCAGGCCGAGCGCGTCGAGCGCGCTTGCGGCGGCCTCGAGGTCGTACATGTTCATCAGGCCGGTGGTGTCTTCGTAGAAGGCGGCGTTGACCGGCGCGGTGGGGGTACCGGGGAGCTCGGCCAGGCCGTTGTAGACGTCGTCGATCACGCGCATGCGGTCGACGGCGAACTCCATGGCGCGGCGGAACTCGACCTGCGAGAAGAGCTCGGCCAAGGCCGGATCGGCGGCGTTGAAGTTGAACGCCAGGTGGGGCGGCGAGCCGAACAGGGCGGGCGACTCGATCACGCTGAAGCCGGCGCCGGCCAGTTCGCGGCTCTTGAAGTCGGGGAACTGCACCCCGGTGATGTTGAGCTGATCGAGGTTGCCGGCCAGGAACTGGGCCGTCTGGGCCTCGGTGCCGGGGACGATCAGCAGCTCGAGCCGGTCGAAGTAGGGCAGCCGCGTGCCGACCGCATCGACCTTCCAGTAGTCGTCGTTGCGCTCGAGCCGCACCAGCTGGCCGGGGACGTAGCTGCCGAGGCGGTAGGGGCCGGTGCCGACGACTTCGCTTGGGTCGACGGAAGTGGGCCAGGCATCGTTGATCTCGGACGGCTCGGCGCCGCCCTCGACGCTGTAGGGCAGCAGCACGTGCTTGGGCATGATGAAGAAGCGCTGCTGCAGCAAGAACGTGGGCGAGGCGGCCGGCAGCGTCATGCGCACGGTCAGGTCGTCGAGCGCCTCGAAGGTCACCTGGCGGCTCTCGCCCGCGACCGTGAAGGTGAACTGGGCGGCGTCACCCGCGCGCGCCTCGGGGTTGGTGATGATCTGGTCGTAGGTGAAGACCACGTCTTCGGCGGTGAAGGGGGTGCCGTCGTGCCAGGTCACGCCCTCACGCAGGTAGAAGGTGTAGACGGTGCCGTCGTCGCTGATGTCCCACGACGCCGCCAGTGCGGGCACGAGGTCGTAGGTCTCCAGGTCGTACTCCACCAGGCTGTCGAACATCTGCTGGGTGATGTACTGGATCGGCTGGCTGATCTCGCCGTAGTAGAAGAAGCGCGGCGGGGCATCGCCGAGCGCCAGGGTGAGGGTACCGCCGGTGGAGCCCTCGCCGAGGCCGAGTCCGGGGTAGGCGACGGTCTTGTCCTGGGCCGCGGCGATGCCGGCGAGCGCCAGGACCAGGGCTAGCGCCAACGCGGTCAGCGTGGAGCTTCGGAACGTGTACTTCATCTTGACCTCCTGGGTCGAACGCACGGTTGGATCATAGCCCAATGGCAGACCACAGGGGGTGAGCGTTCCATGGGAGGGGCGGCGCACGCTGTCCGCGTGAACGTGCCGAAGCCTGCGGCGAAGCGTGCAGCACATCGTGAAACACCTTGCAAGCGCACCGGTACCCTTGCTACGCGTGGTCTAGGAATGGTATAAGGAGGACCTCGTCCACGCGTCGTGCCGGAGCGCCTGCGGCCGCGCGCTGGACCGTAGGGGGCACCGTGGCGACCGTGAGCACGCTCGCGCCTTCGCAGGAGAGCAGCATCGACGTGGCGCGCCGCTGGGCCATCGACAAGCGCCTGCCGACGCCGGCCTACCTGCAGCTGCACGCCCACCTGGTGAGCTCGATCGAGAGCGGCGCCTGGCCGCCCGGTGAGGCGTTGCCGAGCGAACGCGACCTGGCCGCGGCCTTGGGCCTGTCGCGCATGACCGTGCGGCGGGCCTTCGAAGAGGTGGCGCGCGACGGCCTGCTCGAGCAGCGACGCGGTTCGGGCACGTACGTGCGCTCGCGTCGCCTGGAGCAGACCGTCGACCGTGTGATCGGCTTCAGCGACGAGGCGCGGCTGCTCGGCTTCCGGCCCGGCAGCCGGGTGCTCGAGGTGACCGAGGTCGCGGCCGATCAGGAGGTCGCCGGGGCCCTGGGTTGCCAGGTGGGCGCGCTGCTGCGCCGCATCAGCCGGGTCCGCACCGCCGACGAGACGCCCCTGGCCTACCAGGTCGCCTACCTGCGGCCGTCGATGCTGGCGCTCGGTGCCGACGACCTGGCCTGGCACCAGAGCCTCTACGCCGCGGTCGAGTCGCGCTTCGGCGTGGCGCCGCAGCGGGCGCGCCAGACCATCACGGCGCGGCTGCCGACCCGGCAGGAGCGGCGCCTGCTGCTGATCGACCGCTACGCGCCGGTGCTGGCGCTGGAGCGCACGACGTTCGACGGCGACGACGCCCCCTTCGAGTTCGTGCGCTCGGCCTACCGCGGCGACCTCTACGCGCTGGCGCTCGACCTGCGCGCGCCCGAACCGGCATGAGCGCGGCCGAGGCCGCGCGCGAGCGTCCCTCCGAGGTCGGCAAGCCTGGGGCGCCGACGCCGCTGCGCCGCAGCGACCTACCGGCCGTGGCAGCGCTCTGGAACGCCTCGCTCGGTGCGGCGCACCCGCTGACGGTGCGCGCGCTCGAGCGCTGGTGGGCGTCGAGCGACACCGATCCGGCGCTCACCTTCGGGCTGCGGCTGGGGGGCGTGCTGGAGGCGGCGGCCCTGGCGCGCGCGCCGCGACGGCCCTGGTCGGATGCCGCAGTCGGCCACCTGAGCCTGCTGGCCGTCGCGCCGCACGCACGCGCTCGGGGGCTGGGCGGCGCCCTGTGGGATGCGGTCGCCGCCTCGCTGCGCGAGCGCGGTCGCCGGCGGCTGCGGCTCGGGGCCGATCCCGATCACCTCCTGCCCGGCGTTCCCGCCGTCGCTGCCGACGCCACCTGGCGCTTCCTGCTGGCGCGCGGCGTGGTCCCGGGCGGCCTGGAGGCCGACCTGCTGGTCGACTTGCGCCTGGCGGGCGCCGCTCGCCTGGGCGCCCACCCGACGCTGCGGCTCGTCGACGACGATCGGCGCGCCGCCGTGGCCTTCGTGCAGCGCTGCTTCCCGGGGCGTTGGGCGGACGAGGCGGCACGCTGGGCCGACGCCGGCGTGGCGCTGCTGACGCTGCAGGAAGACGGCGCGGTGCTCGCCTTCGCTGCCACCTTCAGGCCCGACGACACCGTCCTCGGCCCCAGCCTGATCTGGGCGGCGGCGCTCCCCGGCCCCGTCGGCGGTCTCGGGCCACTCGGCGTCGATCCGGCTCTGCGTGGCCGCGGGCTCGGGCTCCGGATCGTGGCCGAGGGACTGGCGTGGCAGCGCGCGCGCGGCGCGCGCGACGTGGTCCTCGACTGGACCAGCCTGAGTACCTTCTACGGCCGCCTCGGCGCACGCGTATGGCGCGTGTACCAGCGCGGCGAGGCCGAGCTCGGGCAGGCCTGAGGGCACCCTCGCGGCCGGCGCCCTGACGGCCGGCGGCCAGGGCGGCTAGATGGTGAGGCTGGCGTCCGAGGACGCCTCCGGCGCGGCGCCGGTCGCCTCGCGAATCGCCGCGAGCGCAGGGCGCAGCGCGCTCACGAAGGCGCTCAGGTCGGATCCGTGGACGATCAGGGTCGCGCCCTGTGCGATCCAGGCCAGCTCGCGTTCGAGCGTGATCGGATCGAAGGCGTGGATGCCCACTGCCACGTTGCGCGCGCGCGCCGAGCCGATGATCTCGGCCACCGCGTCGAGGAAGGCCGGGTGGTCGTACGCCTCGGGCACGCCCAGGCTGCAGGAGAGGTCGTGCGGACCGATCAGCACCGCGTCGAGCTGCTCCACCGCGAGGATCTCGTCGAGCGCCTCGAGCGCCGGTCGGCTCTCGACGTTGACGATGAGCGAGTTCGCGCGGTTCAGGTCGGCGAGGTAGTCGCTGAGGGCGGCGGGCAGCGGCGCAGCGCCGAACATGGCCTCTTGCAGGACCCGGCCCTTGAGCGGCTTGCGCTTCACGGCGCCGGCGAGCCGCCGCACCTGCTCGGCGTCCTCGACGTAGGGCACGATGATCCCGCGAGCGCCGCCGTCGAGCGCCATGGTGGCTCGATAGGGATCCGGCGCCGGGATGCGCACGAGCGGGGCGACGTTGATCGCGTCGTAGGCCTGGCACATCCAGGCGAGCTGGCCGCGGTCGAGTGCGATGTGTTCGGTGTCGATGAAGACGAAGTCGAGGCCGAGCGTCGCCGCCGCGCGCAGCCAGTGCGGCGAGGGGCTGACGATCAGCGTGCCGACCACGCTCCGGCCCGTTCGCAGGGCCTCGTTCAGGGTCGCGCCGTCCATCTCGGGCTCCTCTCGTGTCGGGGCGCAGCGCGCCGCCGACGCTCGGTCCTTCGGACCCTAGCCCGGCGGATCGGCCTCTTGGCCAGGCCGGGCCGGCGCCTCACGCCGCCAACTGCCGCCGGCACCGCCGCGCCACACCCAGCCGGCGCCCGGCGGTCGTGTCGCCAGCGCCGCCGCGATCGACGCCAGCGGTATCCGCGCGGCGAAGCGGGTGCGCAGGTGCCATACCTCCAGCGCGCGCGCCACGCCGTCGGGGTCAGGTGCGAGCGGTACGCGCGCGCGCCGCGCGTAGGCGTCGGCGCGCGCCACGGCCAGGTCGAACAGGGCCTCGCGCTCGGCGGGCACCTCAGCCTCCGTTCGGATCGCCGCGCCCGCGCGCCTCGTAGCCCGCGGCGCGCAGCGCCTCGCTGCCGCGCAGCAGCGAGGCGTGGTCGGAGAACGCCAGCCGCATGGCGCCACCCGACTCGCGCACGCCGAGCACCTCGATGTCCTTGATGTTGACGCCGGCCTCGCCGAGCGCGCTGGTGATGCGCATCAGCTCACCCGGACGGTCCGGCACCGCCACCACGATCTCGTGCCGGGCCGGCAGCAGGCTGCGGCGCACGATCGGCAGGGCGTCGCGCTGGCGCTTGGCGCTCTCGGCCACCGCCAGGAGGGCGTCGGGATCGTCGAGCAGCGCCGCCACGCCGTCGAGCTGGCGGCTGAACGAGCGCAACGCGCCGCGCAGCGCGTCGCGGTTCGCCACCACCATGTCGCGGCTCATGCGCGGGCTGCCCGACGCGACGCGGGTGAGGTCGCGGAAGCCGCCGGCGGCCAGGAGGGCCAGCAAGTCGCGTTCCTCGGCCTCGCCCACGGCCCGCGTGAGCGCGACGGCGGCCAGGTAGGGCAGGTGCGAGACGGTCGCCACCAGCCGGTCGTGCAGCTCGGGCGCGACCTCGATGGGTCGTGCCCCCAGCCCGCTCACCAGGCTGCTCACCGCGCGCAGCGCCGAGGGATCGGTGGTCTCGTCGGGCGTCAGCACCCACACGGCGTTCTCCAGCAGCGCGGCGTCGGCGTTCACGACGCCGCCGCGCTCGGATCCGGCCATCGGGTGGCCGCCGACGAAACGCAGGTCGCGCAGGGCCGCCACGAGCGGGGCCTTGACGCTGCCGACGTCGGTCACGAGCGCGTCGTTGCGCAGGAACGGGGCCAGCTCGCGCGCCAGTCGCTCGAGGCTGCGCACCGGCGTGGCCAGCACCACCAGGTCGGCCGCCTCGAGCCAGGGTCCGCTCTCCAGCTTGGCGTCGTCGATCACGCCCAGGCCGCGCGCCGCGTCGAGCGCGGCCGGGTCGGGATCGAGGCCGATGACGCGTCGTGCCATGAAGCGCTGCTGCAGGCCCAGGCCGATGGAGCCGCCGATCAGGCCGACGCCGGCCAGCACCACCGTGCCGATGATCGGGGCGGGTCGGTTGTCGGGATCCGTCGTGGCCACCGCGCTCAGCCTTCGAAGTGCTTGCCCACGGCCCGGGCCACGGCGCGCACGCGCGTCATGAGCGCGCCGAACTCGTCGTCGTCGAGCTGCTGGGCGGCGTCGGACTTGGCCGTCTCCGGGGCGGGATGCACCTCCACGATGATGCCGTCCGCGCCGGCGGCCACCGCCGCCAGGGCCAGCGACGGCACCAGCGCGCGGCGGCCGGCGGCGTGCGACGGGTCGACCCACACCGGCAGGTGCGAGAGCTCCTTGAGCACCGCCACGGCGCTGATGTCGAGCGTGAAGCGGGTGCTGGTCTCGAAGGTGCGGATGCCGCGCTCGCACAGCACCACGTTGGCATTGCCCTGCGACAGCACGTACTCGGCCGCCTGCAGGAACTCGTTGATGGAAGTCGAGAGTCCGCGCTTGAACAGCACCGGCTTGCCGCTCTTGCCGGCCTCGGCCAGCAGCGCGAAGTTCTGGCTGTTGCGCGCGCCGATCTGGAGCATGTCGGCGGTCTCGGCCACGCATTCGACCAAGTCGGGGGCGGTGACCTCGGTGACGATCGGCATGCCGGTGCGTTCACGCTCGGCTGCGAGCAGGGCCAGCCCCTCGTGCCCGAGGCCTTGGAAGCTGTAGGGGCTCGTGCGCGGCTTGAAGGCGCCGCCGCGCAGCACCTGCGCGCCATGACGCCGGGCGATGGCGGCAGCGGCCTCGAGCTGCGCGGCGCTCTCAACGCCGCAAGGCCCGGCCGCCACCACGAAGCTGCCGCCGCCGGTGGGCACCTGGCCGATCAGCACGCGACTGTCGTCGTGACGGAACTCGCGGCTGGCGAGCTTGAACGGCTTGGTGATGCGCACGACCGTCTCGACGCCGGGCAGCGCGCGCAGGTGCTCGCGCAGCTCCTCGGTGGGGGCGGGCCCGATCGCACCGATCAGCGTGCGGCTCTCACCCTCGGAGACGTGCGGTGTGAAGCCGAGCGCGACGACCTCGTGCAACACGCGCTCACGCTCGTGGGCGGCGGCGCCCTTGCGCATGACGATGACCATGGTGACTCCTGGGGTTGGGGGTGGGGACGGCGGTCACACGCCGCTGGACCGGGTCCTCGTCCGGCTACGCGCCGGCGCGCTGGCCGGCGGGCGGGTGCGCACGGAGGCGGACCCGCGGATATCGCCGCGAGTCGCTGGTCGCCGTCGCTGCTCCCACCTCGTGTGCCGACATGGCCGGGAGGCTACCACGGCGCGGCGCTTCGTGCGCGCTGCTCAGGCCCCGAGCAGCGCCTCCGCGAACACCCGGAAGGGCCAGCGCTGGTCGGGGTAGTCGGCGTAGGTCAGCTCCGGATGCCACTGCACGGCCAGCAACCAGGGGCCGCCCACGCGCTCGATCGCCTCGACCAGGCCGTCGTCGGTGTAGCCGCTGGCGCGCAGCCCCGGCGCCAGCTCCTCGATGCCCTGGTGATGGAAGCTGTTCACCATCACGGCGGCGGCGCCGGCGGCGCGGGCCGCGAGCGAGGCCTCCTCGAGCCGCAGCCGCTGGAACGGCGGCCCGTCGATGTTCTGCTGGCTGTGCTGGATCATCGCGGGCAGCGCCGGCAGGTGCTGGTGCAGCGTGCCGCCCTCGGCGACGTTGACCAGTTGGATGCCTCGGCAGACCCCCAGGATCGGCAGGTCACGAGCGCATGCCGCCCGGTAGAGCGCCAGCTCGAAGGCGTCGCGTCCCGGGTCGACGAGTCCCAGGCCGGGCTCGGGCGCGCGGCCGTAGTGGGCGGGGTCGAGATCGGCGCCGCCCGAGAACAGCACGCCGTCGGCGCGCGCCACCATCGCCGCAGCGGCGTCGGCGTCGAGGTTCGCCGCCATCAACGGCAGCAGCCCCTCGGCGTAGAGGGCGGCGTTGTAGTTCAGCCCCGTCAGCGCGTCCTTGCGGCGCAGGCCCTGCTCACGCTGGTTCGAGGCGGTGGTGACGAGCACGAGCGGGCGGGAGGCGGCCATGGTGGCCCATCGTACCTCCGCACGACGCGCCGGCCGCGCCCGCGCCCGCGCCGCGCGCGCTCGTGGCTCGCCGCTACAGCGCCTGCAGCAGCACGAAGCTCAGGTAGGCGCTCTCGGGGAAGCCGAGCCGCTCGGGGTGGTCGGGCGCGGCGCCGAAGCGCCCCAGCACGTGCAGCGTGCGGCCGGCGTCGGCCGCGGCGTCGGCCAGCACGTTGAGGAACTCGGCCTCCTGTACGTGCGCGCTGCACGTGGCGGTGCCGAGCACCCCGCCGGGCGCGAGCAGGCGCAGCGCGCGCAGGTTCAGCTCCTTGTAGCCCGCCAACGCGCGCGGCAGGTCGCGGGCGCGCTTGGCGAGCGCCGGGGGGTCGAGCGCGATCACGTCGAAGCGCGCCTTGGCGCGATCGAGGGCGCGCAGGTGCTCGAAGGCGTCGGCGCGCACGAGTTCGGGTTCGGGCAGGCCGTTGCGGGCGGCGGCCGCGCGCGCTGCGGCGAGCGCCGTGGCCGAGCTGTCGACCAGGGTCACGTGTTCGGCGCCGCCGCGCAGGAGGTGCAGGCCGAAGCCGCCGTGGTAGGCGAAGACGTCGAGCGCCGCCCCGCGCGCGTAGCCGGCGAGCCGCAGGTGGTTCAGCCGCTGATCGAGGAAGGTGCCCGTCTTCTGACCCGCGTGCGGGCGCAGCGGCCAGCGCAGCACCCCGTCGCTCACCTCGACGACTTCCGGCACCTCGCCCGCCAGCACCCGTACCGCGCGCTCGAGCCCCTCGCGTTCGCGCGCCGCGCCGTCGAAGCGTGCCAGCACGCCGCTCGGCGCGAGGCGCGCTTGCAGCACCTGCAGCACGGCGCCGAGGTGCGGCTCGAGCGCGGCGCAGCCGTTCTGGATCACGAGCACCGGACCGAGCCGATCGACGATCAGGCCGGGCAGGCCATCGGCCTCGGCGTGCACGCAGCGGTAGCCGTCGACGCCGGCGAGCTCGAGCATCGCTCGTCGTGCCAGCGCAGCTTCCACGAGCGCGACCAGCGTCGCCTCGTCGACCGGCGTGTCGTGCGCATGCACCAGCCGCACCGCGAGCTGCGAGGTGGGATGGACGGCGGCCCAGCCCAGCGGCCGGCCACGACGGTCGTGCACCGCTGCGAAGCCAGGCTGCGCGGCAGGTCGCGTCACGTCCGAGCGGTAGACCCACGGGTGACCCGCGGCGAGCCGCGCGCTGCCACGGTCCGCTACCACGACGGGCGCGAGGCCGTGCACGTCGCTCACCTCGGCATGGTAGCAGCGCCGGCGAAGCAGCGCCGCCAGGGCCCGACGTCTGCGTCGGTGGTGCAAGCGAAAGGAATTTCGGGATGAAGTGGCTTCATGTGCCCTTCAGGCTCGCGCCGTAAGCTCGAGACGTCCGAGTGATGGTCTTCTCCATGCGGTAATCCGATCACTCGGAGACGCTAGAATCGCTCACAGGTGAGACATCCACGCTCTCACGGAAAGGGCAGATCATGAGCATATCGACGTTCGACGGCGTCCTGTACCACACCCTCAAGGACTTGCTCAGTGCCGAGAAGCAGTTCCGCGATGCCTTGCCGAAGCTGGCCGAGGCCGCCACCAATGCGCAACTCGCCGGCGCACTGCTCGAGCACCGCGACGAGACGCTGACCCACATCGAGCGGCTGGAGCGCTGCTTCGAGATGCTCGGCAAGGCCGAGCGTTCCGAGCGCTGCGAGGCGGCCGCGGGCCTGGTGGAGGAGAGCAGGAGCCTCATCGAGGAGGGCGGCGAGGCGCCCTACATCGATCTCGCCCTCGTGGGAGCCGGTCGCAAGGTCGAGCATTACGAGATCGTCTCCTACAGCGACGCCTGCGACTACGCCAAGAGCCTCGGTCACCACGAGATGGAGAAGATCCTGCGGCAGACGCTCGACGAGGAGCGCGCGGCCGACGCCAAGCTCCATACGATGGGCAAGCGCCTGATGACCGAGGCCGCGCGCATGACCTGAGCGCCCGGCGGGGATCGCCGGCGCGGGCCCCGCGGCGTGACAGGCGTGGCATACTGCCCATCGTGCGCTGACGGCGGGGCGGCGCGCTAGGAGGTCGTCATGCCCGGCATCGCCATCATCGGCGCCCAGTGGGGCGACGAAGGCAAGGGGAAGGTCGTCGATGCGCTCGCCGTCGAGGCCGCTCTGGTCGTGCGCTACGCCGGCGGCGCCAACGCCGGTCACACCGTGGTGGTCGGCGACGAGGTGTTCAAGCTCCACCACCTGCCGTGCGGCACGCTCCACGACAAGCCCGTGTCGGTGCTCGGTGGCGGCATGGTGATCGATCCCTGGAGCTTCCGCGAAGAGCTCGAAGGCCTCCGCGCCCGGCGCGATCCCGGCCGCGTGCTGATCTCCACCGAGGCCCACGCCGTCTTGCCGCACCACAAGAAGAACGACGAGGGGGGCGGCTTCGTGGGCACCACCGGACGCGGCATCGGCCCCGCCTACTCCGACAAGGCGCGCCGGCTCGGCATCCGCTTCGGCGACCTGGTCGACGAGGCGCGGCTGCGCGAGGCCCTCCAGCGCCTGCTCGACGGGAAGCCGAACTCCACGGCGCGCGTCGGCTGGACCAGCGTCGGGGCGGCCATGGAGGAGCTCGCGGACGTGCGTGCCTACGTCGCCCCGTTCGTGGCCGATACCGGCACGCTCTTGCGCGAAGCGCTCGGCAAGCGCGAGCGGGTGCTGTTCGAGGGCGGTCAGGGGACGATGCTCGATCTGGCCTACGGCACCTACCCGTTCGTCACCTCCTCGCATCCCACCGTCGGAGGCATCCTGGTGGGAGCCGGGGTCTCGCACCGGGCGCTGACGGGCGTCTACGGCGTGGTGAAGGCGTTCACCACGCGAGTCGGGCACGGCCCCTTCCGGACCGAGTTGCGCGGCGAGCTCGCAGCTCGACTGCGCGGGACCGGCGAGCACCAGTGGGACGAGTTCGGCACCACCACCGGCCGTCCGCGGCGGGTCGGCTGGCTCGACCTGCCGCAACTGCGCTATGCCAGCGAGATCAACGGCTTCGACGGCCTGGTCGTCACCAAGCTCGACGTGCTCGCGGGTCTCGACGAGGTGCGCGTCTGCGTGGACGTCGACGCCGGCGGAGCGCCCGTCTACGCGGTCCTGCCCGGCTGGGGCGACCTGACCGGGCTCGGTACGCGCGAGGCGCTGCCGCGCCAGGTGCTCGAGTACCTCAGCCTGATGGAGGAGGCCACGGGCGTGCCGGTGGCGATGTTCTCCACCAGCCCCAAGCGCGCCGACACCTACGGCGCGGTGCGCTGGGACGGTTGAGCGGCGCGTCGGGGCGATGCTCCTGGCGCTTACGCTGCTCGGGCTCGGCGCCGCGGCGGCCTGGTTGATCGCCGACCGCGTGGCCACGGTGCTGCTGGTTCCGGCGCCCTACGGACTGCAGCCCGAGTTCGAGGTCTCCCGGTTCACGCCGCACGGCTGCGACCCGCACGAAGGGCTCGTGGTGCTCCCGCTGCCGGTGCCGCGGCGTGGCGACGTGCCGCAGTTCGCCCGCACCGCCGCCCGCGGCCGCTACGCGCTGCTGTGGGATGACGGCGGCACGCTCGGCCACGGTCTGCTGGGCCCGGTCGCGGCGCACGATGCGGTGAGCGTCAGCCGACCCCTGCGCGTGCTCCAGGGCGCGGCGCCGAGCGCCGGCGCGCCCGCCCGGCTCGACACCACCATCTTCCGCCGCGATCCGCTGCGCGATCATGGCCTGCCGTTCGAGGACGTCCGCATCGACGGTCCCGCGGGCGCCGTCGCGGCCTGGTGGATCGATCGCGGCAGCGATCGCGCCGTGGTGATGCTCCACGGTCGCCGACGCGGCGACCGTACCGAGGCGCTGCGCGCCCTGCCGGCGGTGGCCGCGCAGGGCGTGTCGGTGCTGATCGCCAGCTACCGCAACCACGACCAGAGCGATCCCAGCCCCGACGGACTCTTCCACTACGGCGCCGACGAGGCCGACGACCTGCTCGCGGCGCTGGCCTGGCTGCGCGAGCGCCGGGTGCAAGACGTCGCGCTGGTGACCTACTCGATGGGGGGCGCGCTCGCGCTGGTCGCGCGTCAGCGCTGGCCGGCGGCCGGGCCCGCGCTCCTCGGGATCGCCATGGACGCGCCGCTGCTCGATCCGCGGGTGGTGGCGACGCGGCGCGTGCAACGAGCCGGCTTCCCGCGGCTCGCTGCCGCCCTCGGCCTGGCCCTGGCGGCGCGCCGCACCGGCGTCGACTTCGCCGCGCTCGACCTGCGGCGGCTCGCGCCGACGCTCGACGTGCCGCTGCTCGTGCAGATGACCGCCGACGACGGCACCATCCCGGTGGCGCTGGTCGACGACTTCGCCGCGCGCGTGCCGGCGCGGCGGCTCAGCTACCGGCGGCTGGACGAAGGCGACCACGTCGAGGCGTGGAACGTCGACCCAGACGGCTACGAGCGCGCGCTCGGCGACTTCCTGGCCGGGGCGCTGGCACGCCCGGCGCGCTCCGGTCCCGAGACGCCGGCACCGGGCGCGGCTCCGGTCCGGCGCCCATAGGTCAGCCGCGCTTGGCGATCGGCACGAACGGCCTGCCACGTTCGCCCTGGTACTTCACCAGCGGGCGCACGAGGTGGTTGTCGGCGTACTGCTCGAACAGGTGCGCCATCCACCCGCTCACCCGGGCGACGGCGAAGATCGGCGTGTACAGGTCGACCGGGATCCCCAGCATCCGGTAGACGCTGGCCGAGAAGAAGTCGAGGTTCGGCTTCACCTGGCGCCCGCGAGCGGTCATCTCGCGCTCCATCACGCGCTCCATCTCGAGCGACATGTGGAAGTACTCGGCCTCGCTCGACGACTCCGCGAGCTCCGCCGCCACGTCGCGCAGGATCGCGCCGCGCGGGTCGAGCACCTTGTACACCCGGTGGCCGAAGCCCATCACCCGCCCCTTGGGCTTGGCGAGCGTGTCCAACACGTACTGCTCCACCTTGTCGATCGTGCCGATCGACTCCAGGGCCCGCATCACGGCCTCGTTGGCGCCGCCGTGCAACGGCCCCTTGAGCGAGCCGACCGCCGCCGCGATGGCGCTGTACGCATCGGTGAGCGTGCTGGCCGAGGAGCGCGCCACGAAGGTGCTGGCGTTGCTGCCGTGCTCGGCGTGGAGCAAGAGGGCGGTGTTGAGCACGCGCTCGGCGGCGGGCGTCGGCACCTCGCCGTTGAGCATGTAGAGGAAGTTGCCCGCCAGGCCGAGTTCGGACTTCGGCTCGAGCGGCTGCTCACCCCGGCGCAACCGTTCGAAGGTGGCCACCAGGTTGGGGAACTGCACCACCAGCGACAGCCCGATGCGGCGCAGGTTGTCGGGGTCGATCTCGTCGGGGTTGTCGTCGAAGGCGGCCAGCATCGCGGCGGCCGCCTGCAGCATGTGCATCGGATCGGTGCCCGGCGGCAGGCACAGCAGCAGCTCGAGCACCTTGTCGGGGATCGGGTAGTGCGGGACGAGCTCGGCGCGGAAGTCGTCGAGCTGCCGCTGCGTCGGGAGCTCACCGTGCCAGAGGAGGTAGACGACCTCGGTGTAGGTGGCCTCGGTCAGATCGCGGATGTCGTAGCCGCGGTAGAAGAGCTCGCCGCGATCACCGTTGATGCCACAGATCTCGGTCTCGGCGAAGTAGACGCCGGCGAGACCGTAATGGATGGTCGGTTCCATGCTGCCTCCAAGGTGCCGCCGGAGGCCGTGGCTGCCGGAGGCTCGAAGATGGGTCCGGCGCAATCGCCCGGAACGAGTTCGCTCGAACGAGCTGGTCGCGCGACCGCGGGCACCCCCCGAGACGCCGCGGTCGATATCCTGGCGGAGTCTACCCCTTCTCGTCCGCTCCACCCGTAGGCGGCGTCTCGGTGTCGCCCGCGGCGCTCGGCGGCGCGGGCGCTGGGACGGGCGCCGGTGCCTCCGTCGGGACCGAGCGGAGCGGCGGCGGGAAGCCCTGGTGGCCGCGCCGGTCGCGCCACAGCAGCGCGACGCCACCCGCCACCAACAGTAGCGGCAGCCAGGCCGAGGCGAGCACGCCGCTGTCGAACAGGCCGGCCACCAGCCCGATCGCGGCCAGCACCGCGCCCAGGTAGGCCGCCCAGCGCTGCGCTCGCGGCTCGATGCGGTCGACGGCGATCAGACTGGCGCCGAGGCTCATCAGGAACACGCCGTCATAGGCGAACAGATCGGTCAGCAAGAGCCCCAGCGCGCTCCCGGCCAGCACGCCTCCGAGCAGCAAGAAGCCGTAGGAGCGCGTGTTGGCGTAGGCCACGAGTGCGGCGGCGGCGACCACGCCCAGCAGCAACCAGCCGGTGCTCCCGCTGACCTGCGCCAGCAGCGCCACGAGGCCCAACGCGATGAGCGCGTACGCGAGCAGGTGTCGCCGACGGTCCATGGTGCCAGTGTAGCGTCTCCAGCGGCGTCGACGCGACGCTCGGAGGGCGTCTGCTATGCTTCGCCGACGTGAGCGAGTGACACGGAGGGAGGTCCGCGGTGATCACCGACGCGCAGCGCTTCCAGCCCTTCAGCGAGGAACCCATCCGGCTGATCGACCAGTCGGGGGCTTGGCTGGGCGCGTTCCCCTGCGACCTGGATGACGCCACCTTGCACGCCATGTATCGCCACTTGGTGCTCGCGCGCGCGGTCGACGAGCGGCTGGTCCTGCTGCAGCGCTTGGGCAAGATCAGCTTCACCGCCTCGGCCGCCGGTCACGAGGCAGCCCAGGTGGGCACGGCCCACGCGCTGCGCGTGGGACGCGACTGGATCTTCCCCTACTACCGCGACACCGCCCTGGCGATCGCCGTCGGCTGGCCGCTGGTCGAGCTCTTCGGCCAGATGATGGGCACCCGCGCCGACGCGGCCCGCGGTCGGCAGATGCCGGCCCACCCCGGCAGCCGCGACCTGCGCATCTTCACGGTGGCCTCGCCGATCGCCTCGCACCTGCCCGCCGCCACCGGCACCGCCATCGCGCAGAAGCTCGCCGGAGCCGGCGACGCCACGGTCTGCACCTTCGGCGACGGGGCGACCAGCGAGGGTGACTGGCACGCCGCGCTCAATTTCGCGGGCGCCCAGGGCGCCCCGATCGTCTTCGTGTGCGAGAACAACCGCTACGCGATCAGCGTCGACCTGCGGCATCAGACCGGCAGCGACGGCCTGGCCGTCAAGGCGCACGCCTACGGCATGCCCGGCTACCTCGTCGACGGGATGGACCTGCTGGCGTGCTACTACGTGATGCGTTCGCTGCTGGAGGCCGCGCGCGACGGGCTCGGCCCGGCGCTCGTGGAGATGACCGTCTACCGCTACGGTCCCCACAGCAGCGCCGATGACGACAGCGTCTACCGCGATCCGGCGGAGGTCGCGGCCTGGCGTGAGCGGGATCCCATCGTGCGCTTCCGCCGCTTCCTGACGGCTCGCGGCGGGTGGGACGAGGCGGCCGAGCGCGAGTTGCGCGCCGCCGTCACGCGTACCGTCGACGAGGCCGTCGAGGCGGCCGAGGCCGCCGGGCCGGTGCCGGTGGAGTGGCTGTTCGACGACGTCTCGTCACGGCCGACCCCGCAGCTCGAACGCCAGCGCGAGCGCTTCCGCGCCGCGCGCCGCGCCGCGGGCGAGGACGTCGCCGACTGATGGCGCTGCAGACGTACGTACAGACCATCGCGCGGACCCTGATGGAGGAGATGCGGCGCGACGAGCGGGTGGTGCTGCTCGGGCAGGACGTCGGCAGGCGCGGCGGTGTGTTCCTCGCCACCGAACACCTCTTCGACGCGTTCGGGCCCGACCGGGTGATCGACACGCCGCTCTCCGAGGCAGCCATCATCGGCGCCGCGGTCGGCATGGCCGTGCACGGGCTCCGCCCGGTCGCGGAGATCCAGTTCGCCGACTACGTGTTCCCCGGCTTCGACCAGCTGGTGTCGCAGGCCGCCAAGCTCCGCTACCGCTCGGGCGGGGCCTTCACCGCGCCGATGGTGGTGCGCATGCCGGCGGGCGGCGGCGTCAAGGGCGGCCATCACCACTCGCAGAATCCCGAGGCGCACTTCGTCCACACGCCCGGCCTCCAGGTGGTGTACCCGTCCACGCCGAGTGACGCGCGCGGCTGCCTCCAGACCGCCGTGCGCGGCGACGACCCGGTGGTGTTCCTGGAGCCGAAGCGGCTCTACCGCGCCTCGAAGGAGGAGGTGCCTCGCGACGTCGATCAGCTGCTGCCCGTGGGCGTCGGGGTGCGCCGCCGCGAGGGCGACGACGTGGTGCTCGTCAGCTACGGCGCCAGCATGCGTGAGACGCTCCAGGCCGCCGAGGCGCTGGCGCAGCAGGGCATCGCCGCCGACGTGATCGACCTGCGCTGGCTGATGCCGTGGGACCAGGCGCTGGTGCTCGAGCGGGTCGCCGCGGTCGGTCGGGTGGTGCTGGTGTCGGAGGCCCCGCACAGCGGCAGCATGCTGAGCGAGGTGGCCGCCACCATCGCCGAGGAGGTGCTCGACATGCTCGAGGCGCCGCCGCTGCGGGTGAGCGGCTTCGACACGCCGTATCCCTACGCGCAGGACAGGGCCTACCTGCCCGGCCCGAACCGTATCCTGTACGCCGTGCAGCAGGTGCTCGACTACTAGGAGCTCGAGAACGCGCCGCGGGCGGCGCACAGGCTGGAGGCAGGATGCGCAAGGACGTCGTGTTGCCCGAGCTGGCCGAATCGGTGGTCGAAGGCGAGGTCGTGACCTGGCTGGTCGAGAAGGGCGCGCAGGTCGAGGCCAACGAGCCGCTGGTCGAGGTGATGACCGACAAGGTCACCGTCGAGCTCCCCTCGCCCTACTCGGGAACGCTCGTGGAGCGCCTCGCAGCCGTCGGCGACCTCGTTGCGGTCGGCGCCGTGTTGGCGCGGATCGAGGCGGCCGGCGCTGCGGCCGTGCCGTCGGGTGAGGCCGGTGCTGCGGCCGTGCCGTCGGGTGAGGCTGGCGCGGAGGCGCGGCC
>SLRS01000044.1 GCA_007130855.1 Trueperaceae bacterium
TCCGAGCGGCTCTTGATCGGCTCCAGCGTGAAGATGCATCTGACGTTCGTCGAGGCCTGCAGTTGGCTCGAGGGCTGTCGCGAGACCTTCGCGGGCGTGGACGACGTGGAGCTGTTCGTGCTTCCTCCCTTCGTGTGCCTGCCGTTGGCGGCGGACCTCCTGCGGGGATCCGGCGTTGCTCATGGCGCCCAGAACATGCATTGGCTCGATCGGGGAGCGTACACGGGAGAGATCTCGCCCGTGATGCTCGTCGAGCTCGGTGCCTCGTACGTCGAGATCGGCCATGCCGAGCGGCGACGGCACTTCGGTGAGACCGACGAGACGGTGAACCGCAAGGTTCGGGCTGCCGTGCGACATGGGTTGACTCCGATCATCTGCATCGGCGAGGAACAGCGGGATCCGGCGGCTGCGGATCACCTTCTCGACGAGCAACTGACGCGCGCTCTGGAGGGCGTGGCCAGAACCGACCTGGACGGCATCGTCATCGCCTACGAACCCGTGTGGGCGATCGGTCAGGCTGAGGCCGCCGATGCCGAGTACGTCTTCGATCGCCACGTCGCGATCCGCCGCAGCCTACGGCGGGTCCACGGAGACGTCGGCGGCCTGGCGCCGAGGTTGATCTACGGTGGCAGCGTCGCACCAGACAATGCCCGGGAGCTTGCGGTACATCCGGACGTGCAGGGGCTCTTCGTGGGCCGGGCAGCACTGCAGCCGGCTTCATTCCTCCGGATCGTCCGTGAAGCCACTGCAGCCGCTGCAGATAGGAGCGATCACCCTTCTTGAACGTTGACACATGGCAAGCTGAAATGCGCTTCTAGCCTGTGGAGTGCACGACCTTCGCTCCACCAACGCGAAGACGTGCGTACATGTCCGCCGCGAGTACTGTCACACAAGGTGAGCGGATGCCAGGTCGAGGAGGTAGGCAATGCCCAAGTTGCGAGTAGCCATCGGATCGGACGAGGCCGGGTACGCCCTCAAAGAGCAGGTCAAGTCCCATCTCGAGGACAGCGGCGTCGAGGTCGTCGACTACGGATGCAACTCTCCCGATCCCGTCGACTACCCCGACGTCGCGCTCACCGTCGCGCAGGACATCGCCGCTCACAAGGCCGAGCGCGGCATCCTGATCTGCGGCACCGGCATCGGCATGGCCATCGCCGCGAACAAGGTTCCAGGGGTCAGCGCAGCGCAGGCGCACGATCCCTACTCGGCCGCGAGAGCCCGCAAGAGCAACAACGCGCAGGTCCTTACGCTGGGGGCCCGGGTGATCGCTCCCGAACTCGCCAAGACCATCGTCGACGTGTGGATGGCCTCCGAGTTCGAGGGCGGCAACAGCGCCCGCAAGGTCGACAAGATCGCCGCGTTCGACGCGCAGCGCGACCGCACGGCCGACGACGCCGATGCGCCCCTGGAACGTCGTTGACATGAAGAAGCTCATCAACGACCCGTTCGATTTCGTCGAGGAGAGCCTCGAGGGCTTCCTGCTCGCGCACGAGGATCTGGTCAAGCGGGTCGGGAGGCGAGCGATCGCTCGCATCGACGCCCCCATCGAGGGCAAGGTCGGCGTGGTGATCGGCGGCGGGTCGGGCCACCTGCCCGCCTTCATGGGGTACGTCGGGCGGGGCGGCGCGGCCGCCGCGCCGATCGGCAACATCTTCGCTTCGCCGCCCGCCAAGCCGATCCTCGAGGCGACGCTGGCCGCCAACGGCGGCGCCGGCGTCGTCTACAGCTACGGCAACTACGCTGGCGACGTCATGAACTTCGACCGCGCCGCGGCGCGCGCCAAGACCGAGCACGGCATCGACGTCGAGACGGTGCTGGTGACCGACGACGTTGCCTCCGCCCCGAAGGACCAGGTCGACCGCCGCCGCGGCATCGCCGGCGACTTCTTCGTCTTCAAGGTCTTGGCGGCGAAGGCCGAGACGATGGCCGACTTGGCCAGCGTCGTGGCCACCACGCGCCGCGCCAACGACTACACGCGCACCGTGGGTGTCGGCCTCTCGGCCTGCACGGTTCCCGCCCACGGCAAGCCCACCTTCCACCTCGCCGACGACGAGCTCGAGGTCGGCCTGGGCGTGCACGGCGAGCCGGGCATCCGCCGCAGCCACATCGAGCCGGTCGACGCGCTCGTCGACGAGATCCTCGGCATCATCCTGGCCGACAAGGACTACGGCGGCAGCGACGTGGCGGTCCTGGTCAACGGCCTCGGCGCCACGCCCTACGAGGAGCTCTACATCATGTACCGCCGCGCACGCCAGGTCCTGGAGGGGCACGGCGTCGGGATCCGGCGCTCCTACGTCGGCGAGTACATCACCTCGCTCGAGATGGCCGGCGCCTCGATCACGCTGATGCAGCTCGACGAAGAGCTCCACGACCTGCTCGCCGCCCCCGCGAAGTGCCCGATGTTCGTGCAGATGGGAGCCGCCCGTGGCTGATATCGACGACGCCGCCATCGAACGCATGCTGAGGCGCCTCGCGCAGCGCATCGAGTCGGAGAAGGACCACCTGTGCGCCCTCGACTCGGCGGTCGGCGACGGCGACCACGGCGTCAGCATGACCATCGGCATGCGAGGCCTGACCAGGAACCTCGACGAGCTCGATTCGCCGAGCGCCGCCGAGGCGTTCCGCGCGGGGGCCGAGGCGTTCGCCGACGACGTCGGCGCCGCGATCGGCCCGATCCTCGAGGAGGTGTTCGAGGCCGCCGCGCGGACGCTCGAGGAGCACCGCGACCTCGCCTCGACCGCCACCTGGGCCGCGGTCTTCGAGGCCATCGCCCGCGCCGCGCAGGACACCGGCGGCGCGCGGCCCGGCGACAAGACGCTGGTCGACGCCTGGGTTCCGGCGGCCGCCGCCATACGCAGCGCGGCCGATGCCGGCGCCGACCTGTCGGCGGGCCTGGCGGGCGCCGCCGAAGCCGCCTGGCAAGGCGTGGAGGAAACGACCGACCTGGTGCCGCGCCTAGGACGCGCGAGCCGCCTCGGCGAGCGCGCCAGAGGGCATCCGGACGCCGGCGCGACCTCGGCGAGCATCATGATCGAGGTGATGCGAGACGAACTCGGCAGCCCGGGGGCCGCCTCCTGAAGGGTGGCGACTTGCCTCCGCCGCACCAGCGTCGCAGCGCGTAGGGGTCCGCGGCGCGACCGCCGATCGACTGGCGGCAATCGGCGCCGGGACGGCTGGCGGCGGCGAACGGTATCCTCGTGAGGCGCACGCCGGGGCGCCTTGAGCGCCCCTGCACCCGGCCGGGCGTCGACCACGGCGCCGACCGCGAGGAGGAGTCATGACCACTTTCAGCAGCCTGGACTCGACGCTCGTCCAGCGCAGCGTCAACGCCATTCGCGCCTTGACGATCGACGCCACCCAGGCCTCCGGCGACGGCCATCCCGGCATGCCCATGGGCGCGGCCGCGATCGGTTATGCGCTCTATCGCCACGCGATGCGCTTCGATCCCGCCGATCCCCACTGGTGGGACCGCGACCGCTACGTGCAATCGGCCGGCCACGGTTCGATGCTGCAGTACGCGCTGCTGCACCTGACCGGCTTCGACGTGTCGATGGACGATCTTCGCGGCTACCGCCAGTTCGAGTCGGCCACGCCCGGGCATCCCGAGGTGAAGCACACCCCGGGCGTCGAGACCACCACCGGGCCGCTGGGGCAGGGCCTCGCGACCGCGGTCGGCATGGCCATCGCCGAGGCGCACTTGGCGGCGCGCTTCAACCGCCCCGACCACAAGGTGGTCGACCACCACACCTTCGTGATCGCCAGCGACGGCGACATGATGGAGGGGGTCGCCAGCGAGGCCAGCAGCCTGGCCGGGCACCTCGGCCTCGGCAAGCTGATCGTGCTCTACGACGACAACCGCATCACCATCGACGGGCCCACCGACCTCGCCTTCAGCGAGGACGTGCTGGGTCGCTATGACGCCTACGGCTGGCACGTCCAGCGCATCGAGGACGGCAACGACGTGGCGGAGTTGCTGGCCGCCATCGACGAGGCGCGCGGGGTCGGAGACCGGCCCTCGTTCATCGCGGTCCGCACCACCATCGGCTACGGCTCGCCCAACCTCGCCGGCACCGCCAAGGTGCACGGCTCGGTGCTCGGCGAGGAGGAGGCGGAGGCGACCAAGCGTGCGCTCGAGGTCGACTGGCCGAGCTTCACGGTGCCAGACGACGTGCTGACGCACTACCGCGAGCAGCGCGAGCGCGGCGCGAAGGCGAGGGCCGCCTGGACCGAGCGCTGGCGCGCCTACCAGCAGGCGTACCCGCAGTTGGCGGCCGAGTTCGAGCGCGCCCAGCGCTTCGAGCTGCCCGAGGACGTGTTCGCCGACCTGCCTCGCTGGGGTACGAGCGACAAGCCGCTCGCCACGCGCGCGGCGTCGGGCAAGGTCCTGAACGCGATCGCGCCGCGCATGCCCGAGTTGATCGGCGGCTCGGCCGACCTGGCGGGTTCGAACGTCACCGACCTCGAAGGCGAGGCGTCGATGCGCGCCGGCGCCCTCGACGGCCGCATCATGCACTTCGGCGTGCGCGAGCACGCGATGGCGGCGATCGGCAACGGCATCGCGCTCCACTGCGGCCTGCGGCCGTTCGTGGCCACCTTCCTGGTGTTCGCCGACTACCTACGTCCGGCGCTGCGGCTCGCGGCACTCATGCGCACGGGGCTGACGTTCGTGTTCACGCACGATTCGATCGGTCTGGGCGGGGACGGCCCCACCCACCAGCCGATCGAGACGCTGATGTCGCTGCGGGCGCTGCCGAACCTGGTGGTGCTGCGCCCCGCCGACGCCAACGAGACCGCGCAGGCCTGGCAGGTGGCGCTCGAGCGGACCGACGGCCCGACCGCGCTCGCGCTCACGCGCCAGAGCGTGCCGAACCTCGACGTTCCCGACGCCGTGGTGGCGCGCGGCGGCTACGTGCTGGCCGACGCCGACGGCGGCGACGCGGAGGTGCTGCTGATCGGAACCGGCTCGGAAGTGTCGGTCTGCCTCGCAGCACGCGAGCGCCTGGCCGAACTGGGCGTACCAGCGCGGGTGGTCAGCCTGCCGTCGTTCGAGCTGTTCCGCGCGCAGGACGAGGCCTACCAGCACAGCGTGCTGCCGCCCGGCGTGCGCGCCCGCGTCGCCGTCGAGGCCGGGGCCACGCTCGGCTGGGAGCGTTTCGTGGGCGACCACGGCGAGATCGTCGGCCTCGACCACTTCGGCGCGAGCGCACCCGGCAACGTCGTGCTGCGCGAGTATGGCTTCACACCCGAGCGGGTGGTGGAGGCCGCTCGCGCCAGCCTCGCGCGCGTGCGCGCGCGCTAGTTCGCGCGCACGCCCTGCGCCCTCGTGTCCGGCGCGCACCGAGTCCTCAGGGTGCCGCCGTACACTGACGGCTATGACACGAACCCTTGACCTCGAACCGTGGCGCGTCGCCCTGCGCGCCGCCGTCCTCGTCCTGCTGCTGGTGCTGGCGCTCCCGGCGAACGCGCAACGCCTGGCCGGCTACCTGCCGGCCGACACCGTGGTCGCACTCGGAGCCGTCGACCTGGCGGAGCACGCCGAGCTGTTCGAGGGCGTGCTCGCCGATTGGGAGCGCTACGGGGTTGGCGAGGCGCTGTTGGGCGCCTTCGGCGGCGTCGACACGGCCATGCTGGGCGTGCCACTGGACGACGCCGACCTCGACGACATGGCCCTGCCAGCCGCGCTCGAGGGCCTGGAGCTCTTCGACCTGATCGGCCGCGAGGCCTGGGTCGCGGTGAGCATCAGCCCGTTCAACCCGCTGCCGGCCGCGACGCTCGTGGCGCTCGTCGACGAGGGCACTGCCGCGCGCTTCGACGCGGTGCTCGCGGAGGCTGCCGCCGAACCGGGCGCACGGACGCTCAGCGAGGGCGACGCCAGCATCGTGGCCGTCATCGTCGACGGACTGCCACTGGCGGCTTCGCGCTACGGCGAGTTGCTGGCGCTCTCGACCAACCCCGAGGTCCTGCGCGGCGTCTTGCGTCAGGCGCAGGGCAGCAACGAGGCGAGCTTCGCCGATGGCGCCGGCTACGCCGCCACCCTCGGCGTGCTGACGCCAGGTCAGCTCTACGGCTACCTCGATCTGCGGCCCGTAGCGACGGCGGTGACGCCGTTGGCCGCGGGGCTCGGCTTCGACCGCAGCGTCGCGCGCCTCGCCTCGGCGCTCGAAACGTTCGGCACCAGCGCGGGTGTGGTGCGCTTCACCAGCGTCGGTGTCGAGAGCGAGAATGTGCAGCTCGTGCGCGCCGACGGGCGTGACGCGGCCCTCTTCGGGCTGCTGTCGAGCGACACGGGGGCGGTCCCGGCACGGCTGCTCGAGGCGATCCCCGCCGAGGCGGTCTCGGTGAGTGCCACCGCCGGCTCGCCGCGCGACGGCTTCGAGTACCTGAACACGCTGCTGGGCGAGCTGCCCGAACTGGCCCTGCCCGACCCCGCCGGCTTGATCGGCGACCTGGTCGGCATCGAGCTGCGCCGCGACGTGTTCGGTTGGATGACGCCCGGAACGCTGACCGTGACCACCGGCTTCAGCGAGGCCGTCGAGCCCGGCGTGCCGAGCGAAGACCTGCTCGGCGAGAGCGCCCTCGTGCTCCTCACCGATGACGAGGCGCGGGCCCGCGACGGCCTGAACCGCAGCGCCTCGGCGCTCGCGTCGTTGGTCTCCGCCTTCGCCGACCCGATGGGCACGGGCGGCGTGGTGCAGCCCGAGACCCGCGACGTGGCCGGTGTCACCGTGACGAGCTACGACGTCTTCCCTGGCGCCTCGCTCCACATCGCCGTGGCGAACGGCTTCGCCGTGGTCGCCACCTCCGAAGGGGCCGCCGACGCCGTGGCGCGCGCGATCGCCACGGGGCCCAGCCTGCCGCCGACGATCGCACGCCTGCTGCCCGAGGTGCCCGCGGAGGCCTCGAGCTTCGCGATCAGCGACGATCGCGCCGCACTCGAAGCGACGGCCGGTCAGTTCGCGTTGCAGTTGCAGATGGCCGCAGGATTGATGGGCGGCGCCGGGCTGGACTTCGACGCGGTCGACGCCGCCACCGAGGCCGTGCAGGGCTTCGTCGACGCCCTGGCCGCGCGCCTTGGCGGCACCGTCTCCTACACGACCAGCGATGGCGCGCTCTTGCGCGGCGTCAGCCGCTCCGAGATCGACTGGCGCTGACCCCGGCGGGCGACCCCGCGGGCGGGCCCGGCCAGGCGCAGACGGCTCAGAGCGCGTACTGCGTCGCCTGGCCCGCCACGAGGTAGGCCGTCACCCAGAAGCCGTTGACGAACGCTCCGGGCCAGACGCTGCCCGTGCGCGCGAACAGGTACGTCGACAGCATCGCCGCGACCGGCAACAGCACCAGGATCTGGTAGGCCACGATGGTGCGGAGGGGCTCGACCACCGTCAGCGGCTGGCCCATCAGCAGCGGGTAGTACTGCACCAGCAGCAGCACGGCCAAGCCGCCGCCGGCGATGAGCGCGTTGGCGATCATCGCGTCAGCGCCCTCGGCGCGGCTGTCGGAGGGCCTGAGTTGGCCGTGCAGCACCATCCCGAGCACCAGGAAGAACAGCGTGAAGGGCACCACGTAGGCCAGGGCGATCAGCGCCTGCGACTGCGACAACAGCTTCTGCGCCACGACCCACGCTCGGAAGTCGATCTGGAACAAGCCCCCCGCCACGGCCAGGAGCACGTGGGCGCCGGCCACCACGAGCAGGGCGAACCAGAGCGCGTGGAAGAAGCCGCCCACGGTGAGGCCCAACGTGTCGAGGCGGGCGCCGCGGCGGCGGCCCGCGCCGGCCCACCACAGCAGCACCAGCACGAGCGAGATGGCGCTGTTCAGCAGCGCCCAACCCATGATCTCGTTGGTGACCGCCTGCGGGAACAGGCGCGACACGCCCAGCCGTTCGGCCGCCTCGGAGGTGGCCCAGAAGTAGGTGGCTGGCGGGATCGCCGCGGCGACGGCGGCGCCGAGCCACCAGCCGAACCCCGATTGGCCGGCAGCATGCGGGACCCGCTGCCGCAGGCGACCGAACGCCGGCGCCCGCAGCAGCGCGCTGCTGAAGCCGAACAAGGCCAGGAAGAAGCCGAGCAGACCGAGGCCGGTGCCGATCTCGCGCCACATCCACACCTGGTCGGTCGGCGGCAATGGCGCGGGGGCGCTCGTGGTCCGCTGCACCCAATCGATCACCGGCGCCACCCCGGCGCTGGTGATGTGGTTCAGGGCGTGGGTCTGCTCCGGCATCGCCAACCAGCGGCCGGTGCCGCCCTCGATCGAGCCGTAGAGGCGACCCGGGACCACCGGGTCGTCGGTGCCGAAGAGCGCCTGCAGCTTGGCCGTGGTGACGATGCGCTCGGCTGTCGGCGTGCCCCACATCAGTTCCGAGAACTCGTCGTAGGAGCCGTACACCAGGGCGAAGTTGCGCGGGAACTCGGGGCTGCCGTCAGGGGCTCCGAAGGTGCCGGTCGAGGAGCCGGACACCACCACGGAGGTGTAGCCGTCAGGGATCGCGGCGGCCGCGATGAGGGCGGCCCAGCCGCCCATCGAATGGCCCGACAGCACCACCTGGTCGAGGTCGACGAAGGCGAGCGAACGCAGGTAGCCGAGGCCGTCGATACCGCCGTAGCCGCCGGCGAAGGCGGGACCGTCGGAGTAGCCGTGACCGGGTTGGTCGATGGCGAGCACCACGTAGCCGCGTCGGGCGAGTTCGATCGCATACGGGGCCTGGGCCCCTTCGCTGTTGAGATAGCCATGGACCGCCAGCACCGCCGGGGCCGGCGCCTGCGGACTGGCGCCGGCGGGGCGATAGAGCCGGGCGTTGACGAGGCGACCGTCGGCTGCGACGAAGCGCACCTGATCGACGCCCGCGGCGCCGTAGTCGGTCTGCACCAGCCACGCCAGCAGCCCGCCCGCGAACACCAACAGCAGCGCGAGCAGCACGATGAAGGCGTTGCCTCGCGCGCTGATCATGTGCTCTCCCTTCCGGACCCGAGCACGACGATCGAAGGGCAACCCCTCGCGGTGCCGGTCGATGAACTTTTCATGAGCGTAGCATCCGCAGCGCCAGCCAGAGCGCCGCCACCTGCGGCTCGAGCGCGGCCCGGTCGGCTGTGTTGTCGATCACGAAGTCCGCGCGGGCCAGCTTCTCCGCGCTCGGCAGCTGCGCCTGGTCGCGCGCGCGCACCGAGCCCGGGTCGCCGCCGCGCGCCGCCACGCGGGCTTCGCGCAGCGCCAGCGGCGCGTGCACAACGACCGTGGCGTCCATCTCCTCGGCGAGCGCGGTCTCGAACAGCAGCGGGACATCGTGGAGCACCAACGGTGGCGGCACCTCGCGGCTCCTGAGGGCCGCCTCGCGCGCCGCGCTCGCCGCGCGCACCCAGGGATGGACGATCGCCTCGAGGGTGCGGCGGGCGTCGGCGTCGGCGAACACCCTACGGGCCGTGGCGGCGCGGTCGAGCCGCCCGTCCACCACGAGCTCGGGCGCGAGCTCCCGCGCGATGCGTGCCAACACCGGCGGATCCTCGGTCGCGCGCCGGGCGAGCTCGTCGGCATCGATCACGGCCGCGCCCCGCCGCGCGAGCGCGGCTGCCACCGTCGACTTGCCCGATCCCATGCTGCCGGTGAGCCCGACGCGCGGCGGCCGGCCGCTCATGCCACCCTCGTGAGGCCTGCGCACGAGTACCGTAACGGCATGTTCGGTGCCCTGCGACGTCCGCGCGTACCACGCCTCGACATGGGGCAGTGTACGACCGCACCGGACGGCGCAGCCCTGGCCGCACCCGGCGCGCCGCTGGCCGGTGCGGTGCTGGTGGGCGGCGCCGTGCGCGACCTGCTGTTGGCGCGACCGCTTGTCGATCTCGATTGGCTGGTGGCCGACCCGCGCGCGCGCGCCGAGGCCTTGGCGGGCACGCTCGGCGGCAGCGTGGTGGCGCTCGACGCCGAGCGCGGCCACTGGCGCGTGGTCGCGGCAGGCAGGCGCTGGGACCTGATCGCGCCCGAGACCGGCGAACCGCCGGCGGGCGACGCCCGCACCGGCTCCGCTCGCCTCGACCCGCTCGATCCGCCGGTGCTCGAGCGCGATCTGCGCCGCCGCGACCTGACCATCAACGCGATGGCGGCGCTGCCCGACGGCCGCCTGGTCGATCCCACCGGCGGTCTGCCCGACCTGCGCGCGGGCCTGGTCCGGCTCACCGGCCCCAGCGTGCTGGGCGCCGACCCGCTGCGCGCCTGGCGCGCGGTACGGATCGCGGCCCAGTTGGGCTTCCGGCTCGAGGCGGCCAGCGCTGCGAGCATCGCCGAACTGGGGCGGACCTTCGCGCGCGACTCGCGGCCGCTGCCGGCCGTGGAGCGGCTGCAGGCCGAGCTCGGCGCCTGCCTCGCGAGCGACGTGGCGGGCCGCGCGATGGCAGCGCTCGACGACCTGGGCCTGCTGGAGCCGGTGCTGCCCGAGCTGACCGCCGGCCGTGGGGTGAGCCAGGGCCCGCTACACCATCTCGACGTGCTGCAGCATCAGCTCGAGGCGCTCCAACGGCTGGTGAGCGCCTTCCCCGCCGCCGACGCCGCGCTGCGCTGGGCCACGCTGCTCCACGACGTCGGCAAGCCGCTGACGCGCGCGCACGAGGAGGGCGATCGGCCGCGCTTCCACGGTCACGACGTCGTCGGCGCCGAGATCGCCGCACGCATGCTGAGGCGCCTGCGCGTCCCGCATGCCGTCGCCGCGCGCGCGGCGGCGCTGGTCGGCTCGCACATGCGGCCGCTGCCGCAAGGCGAGCGCGCCGCCAGGCGCTTCGTCCACCGCCTGCGGCCGCTGCTCCCCGACCTGCTGCGGTTGATGGTGGCCGATCGCGAGGCCGCGCGCGGACCGCTCGCGTCGGAGGCGGGGCGTCGCCGCTACCGCCTGGCTTTGGCCGAGGTCATCCGTCGACTCGAGGCCGAACCCGCGCCGCCGCCACCGCTGCTCGATGGCCGCGAGGTGATGGCGCACCTCGGCCTGGCCCCCGGCCCGGCGGTCGGCGAGGCGCTGCGGGCGCTGGAGGAGGCGCGCGCCGTCGGCGAGGTGAGCGACCGTGAGGAGGCCGAGGCGTACCTGCGCCAGCTGGCCGCGGCGCAGGGCTGGCTCGCCGAGGAGCGCCCCGGCTCAGGTCCGACGTTACCCGACCCGGACGGGCGCGGGACCTGAGTGGACCGGCGCCTCGCCCTGCTGCTACCGAGCCTGACGCTACTCCTGCTGACGGCCCTGGGCTGGACCCTGTGGCCGCCACCCAAGACCGAGCCCCGCCTGGCGTGGCCCTGGCTGATCGTGATCGGTGTGGCGACAGGTGCGACACTCTTGGCCGGAGCCACGCTCCTGGAACGCACCGTACCGAGCTTCCGGCGCACCTCGAGACGCCTCGAGCGGCTGGTGCGCGACCTGCGCCTGCCGCGCGGCGGCGCGCTGCTCGCCGCGCTGGTGTCGGGCGTGAGCGAGGAGCTGTTCTTCCGCGGTTGGCTGCTCCCCAGCGCGGGCCTGTGGTGGCAGGCGCTGGTGTTCATGCTGCTCCATCCCGCGGGCCGAGCGGGCTGGAGCTATACGCTCTACACCGGCGTGGCCGGGCTGGCCTTCGGGGCGGTGACCGTCGCGACGGGCAGCCTCTGGCCGGCGCTGATCGCGCACGTGGGCGTGAACCTGCACGGGTTCAGCAGCGTGGCGCCGGACGGCGGCGGCACGGACCCTCGAGCCCCAGGCAGGTTCGCAAGGTCGCGCGTGCGCGCGCCGGCGTCCGGGGCCGGCGACGGCCCGGGCGAGGAGGCGAGCCTCAGTCCAGGTGAGCGCGAATCCGCGCCACCGCCTGGCGCAGCACCGCCGGATCCCTGACCAGCGCCAGGCGCACGTAGCCCTCGCCCGACGGGCCGAATGCGCTCCCCGGCGCGAGCGCCACGCCGGTCGCGCGGGTCAGGCCGTCGGTGAACGAGGCCGAGTCGCACCACGCGGCGGGCAGCGGCGCCCACACGTACATGCCGGCGCGAGGGACGCGCGCGTGCCAACCGATCGCCTGCATCGCCTCGAGCAGCGCGCTGCGCCGCTCCGCGAAGATCGCCGCGTCGGCGCGGCGCGCCTCGGGCGGCTCGCCGAGCACCGCCGTCACCGCCCGTTGGATGCCGAGGTACTGGTTGAAGTCGACCGCGCCCTTGAGCCGTGCCAGGGCAGCGATGGCATCGGCCTGACCGATCGCCCAGCCCAGCCGGAAGCCGCCCATGTGGAAGCTCTTGGAGGCCGAGAAGAGCTCCACGCCATGCTCGAGGCCACCGGGCCGCGCCAGCAACGAGGGCGCGTCGGCGGGATCATCGACCAGGTCGACGTAGGGGAAGTCGTGGATGAGCAGCAGCTCGAAGCGCTGCGCGAAGGCCAGCGCCTCGTCGAAGAAGGCGGGCGTGGCCACGCCGGCGGTGGGGTTGTTCGGGTACGACAGCACGAGCACCCGCGCCCGGGCCGCCGCCGCCGGGTCGACCGCGGCGAGGTCGGGGAGGAAGCCGCGCTCGGCGCGCAGCGGCAGGGGCACGGTCTCCAGGCCGGCGGCGGCCACGGCCCCGAAGTAGGACGGGTAGGCCGGGTCGGGGAGCAACACGGCGTCGCCCGGGTCGGAGCAGGCGAGCAGCAGATGCGCGAAGCCCTCCTGGGCACCGATCAGCGGCAGCACCTGCGCCTCGGGGTCCACCGCGATGCCGAAGCGGCGCCGGTACCAGTGCGCGACCGCCTCGCGCAGGGCGCGCGTGCCACTGCCGAGGCAGTAGCCGTGCGTGGCGGGGTCGCTCACGGCCTCGCGCAGGGCCGCGAGCGCGGCGGCCGGAGGCGCCAGGTCCGAGGCGCCGATGGAGAGGTCGATGACGTCGAGGCCGCGCGCGCGCGCAGCATCCTTGGCCGCGTCCATGGCCGCGAACACGCTTCCGGGCATCGCCTGCACGCGGCGCGAGGTGAAGCGAGCGCGCGGTTCGTCCGCGCTGGTGGTCATGCTCCGGAGTGTAGCCGCCGCGGCCGGCCAGCGGACCGGATCGTGGCGGCGGCAAGCCGCTCGGCACCTGCCCACTGCGGCGCCCGCGGCAAGCGCTCCTCTGGTAGCCTCCTGCGTGAACGTGGGCGACGAACGGGGCGCACGCGAGCGCGATCGAGGCTTCCCCGAGGCGCGCGCTGCCGGCCTCCGCGCCGCTCGGCAGGCACAGGGCCGGGCGCGCCGACGGCTCGGCATCGGCCTGCTGGGTGTCGCCGCGCTGCTTACGGTGTGGACCGTTTCGACGCCGTCGACGCCGTCGACGCAGTCGCCACAGTCGCCGCCGTCGACGCAGTCGCCGGGAGCGCCCGCCGAGGACGGGGCCTGCGGGCCGCACGCGCCCACGCATGCCGTGCCGGTGTCGCTGCCGGTCGCGTCGAGCGAGACGTGGCGCGGCCTGCACGGGGTACTGGTGTGCTTCACGCACGACCTGGTCGTCACCGAGACGTTCGACTTGGGGCGCCACGGCGAGCTGCTGCTCGCGGACCGGCGCCTCTACGGCGACAACACCGGCCTGGAGGTCGACGATCCCACCCTCCACGTGATCCGCCTCGGCGCGCGCCAGCGTCCCGCCACGGGCGAAGTCTGGCCGCTGCCCTGGGACCTGGACGTCGGCAACGTCCGGGTAGGCGACGCCGTGCTCGAGCTGGTAGGCCACGTTTGGCGCAGCCAGGCCGGCGGCTACGTGCTCGAGCCGCAACCGGCGCCGGTGTTCGCGGCGCGCAACCCACGCCCCGCGGCGCCAGAGTCGCTGCCGGGCGACCTGCGCATCGCCGCGTTCAACCTCGACAACTTCTTCCTGAGCGTGGGGGAGCGCGGCGCCGATCATCCCGCTGCACTCGAGCGCCAGCTCGCCAAGCTCGTGGCGGCGTTGGCGGGGCTCGACGCCGACGTCGTGGCGCTCAGCGAACTCGAGCGCGACGGCGACGGCGCCGCGCTCCTCGCCCTGGCGGCTGCGCTCAACGGTCACCTCGAGGCGCTCGCCGGCGCCGGCGACGGCGACGGCGACGGCGTTGCCCCGCGCCGCTACCTGGCGCTGCCCGAAGCGGCCGCGAGCGCCGCTCGCCCGGGCGACGCCATTCGCCAGGGCTTCCTGATCGACCCGCGGGTGGTCCAGGTCGTGGCGCTCGGCGCCGACACGGCCGCCATCCACGAGCGCGCGCCACAGGCGCTCACGCTGCGGCATCGCGCCAGTGACGCGCTGCTGACGGTGATCGCGGTGCACCTGCGTGCGAAGTCGCGTTGTCCCACCAGTGGCGACGTCGACGTCGGGTTCGGCTGCTGGAACCTGCGCCGCAGCGCCCAGGCCGAGGCGATCTTGCGCTTCGCGGGCGCTCTGGTCGGCGAGCCTGGCGGCGCCGACGTGCTGGTGCTGGGCGACCTCAACGCACACCGCTTCGAGCCGCCGCTGCTGGCGTTCGAGGCGGACGGCGTCGACTGGCGCGTCCTCACCGACCTGGTCGCACCGGAGCGAGCCGTCTCCTACGTGTTCTTCGGCCGATCCGCGGCGCTCGACCACGCCATTGCGAGTCCCGCGCTGGCGCCGCGTGTGACGGGCCTCACCTACTGGGCCATCAACGCCGACGAGCCGCCACTCGCCGGTCCCGGTAGGGGTCCGGTGCCGCCGCCGGGATACCGGAACGACCCGTACCGCTCCTCCGACCACGACCCGCTGGTGGTGGGCCTGCAACTAGGAGCGCCGCCCTGATCGAGCCGCGCGAGCCACGCCTGGGATGCCTCGGGCAGGCGGCGCGGGCTGCGCGCGTCAGTCGACCGGCTGGACCAGGCGCTCGAGCATCGCGTCGTCGAGCCGGCGCGCCTCGCAGGCGTCGGCGTCACGGCAGGCGATCACGTACCGGAAGCGGCGCCCGTCGGAGCCCGGGACCTCGCCGCGCAGGGTGTCGAACTCGCGCCGCGGCCCCGCCCAGTCGCACAGGTCGCAGCACACGTGCGCCGCCTCGCGGCCGGCGCTGGGGACCGGTTTGAGCTCCAACGCGTCGCCGCCGGCGCGGCGATGGACCACACGGCCACCATCCTCGGCGAAGCGCACGCTGTAAGCGCTCGGGCGTGGGATCAACCGCTGCGGGGTCGCGGGGAAGAACTCCTCCACGATCTCCCGAGCGGTGTACGAGTTCGGTTCGTCACCATCGCTCACGTAGGGGCAGTATAGCCGGAGCGCCGGAAGGTGAGCGCCGCGACGTACACCAGCGCGAGGATGCCCACGATCGCCGTGGCCGCCACCAACGCCGTGTCCGACTGCATCACCACGATGCCGATGAACGCCCACACCAGCACTCCCGCGTAGGCCGCGTCGCGGTAGCGACGGAGCACCTGGACCCCGAGCAACGTGGCCACCACCAGCGCGACCACCGCCCAGGCCACCGCGGGCAGCAGCAGGAACGAGGTCACGAAGCCCAGGTCCATCAGCCAGATGCTCACGTTGGCGACGGTCGCGACCGTGATCCAGCCGAGGTACACCGAGAAGGTGCCGCGCGCCAGCACGCGCTCGGCCCGGCCTGGCGCCTCGGCGCGCCGCCGTGCTGCGCTACGCTCGGACGCGCCGCCGCGCAGGCGCAGGTAGGTGACCATCAGGCTGCCGAGCAGCACCAGCATCAGCAGCAGCGACGTGCCGAACGCCAGGTTGTGCCAGGCGACGATCCAGAGCGCGTTGGCGGCATGCCCGACCATCACGGGTGCCGCGATCGCTCGCGCGCGCGGGTTGCCGGCCTGCGCGGGCAGCGCCTGCCAGACCGCGTAGCCGACGAGGCCCAGGTAGATGAGCCCCCAGATCGAGAACACGTAACCGGCCGGGGTGACGAGCGCCGGGAACGCGTCCGAGATCTCGCCGGTGGCACGACCGGCGATCGGGAGGGCGTTGGCCAGGACGTTCATGACGATGGTGACCAGCGTCAGCAGCACCACCCCGATCTGCCACGGGCGCACCGAACCGAGTCCACTGCGACGCTGCGACGACACGGTGGTCATGTCGGCTCCTCCTCTCCTGCCACGGCCGCGAGCACGCGCGCCATCTCGATGGCCGCCATGGCGGCGTCGAAACCCTTGTTGCCGGCCTTGGTCCCGGCACGTTCGAGCGCCTGCTCGATGGTCTCGGTGGTGAGGACGCCGAAGATGACCGGCTTACCGGTGTCGAGCGCTGCACGCACGACACCCGCGGCGACCATGGAGCAGACGTGATCGTAGTGGCTCGTGGAGCCGCGGATCACGCACCCGAGCGTGATCACCGCGTCGATGTCGGGCCGTTGGGCGAGGCTGCGGGCGACCAACGGAATCTCGACGGCTCCCGGAACCCAGGCGACCGTGATGGCCTCATCGGCGACGCCGTGGCGGCGCAGGCCATCGCTGGCACCTTCGAGGAGGCGGCGGGTGATCGAGTCGTTGAAGCGCCCGGCCACGATCGCCACGCGCAGTCCGGCGCCGTCGAGGCGTCCTTCGATGTGCTTCATGGGGCCATGATGGCACGAGCGCGGCGTCGCCGCGCCGTCGTGCACGCGTTCAACGCCGGCGCCGGGCGGGTCTTCAGTCGTCCTCGCCCTGGTTGCGGCGATCGAGCTCCTCGAAGGTCAGGTTGGTGCCGTAGGAGTACATCACCACGTCCTCTACGGACGTCTGTACGCTGTACACGAGCCCGCCGTCCTGCAACCGCGCGACCACCAGGTTCCAGCCCCGGCGCAGGTCGAAGTCGGCGGGCGTACTGCGCAACTCGACGTCGTCCGTGACGTACACGAGGTTGAAGTAGCCGAACGGCTCGGTCAGCTCGGGCGGGGCCCTGAAGAACCACTCGTCGAACAGGTTGTCGTACGAGCCGCTACCGCTGACGTCGTGATAGGGCTGCAGCCAGGCGGTGGCGTAACGGACACCCTCGCTTGCGACCACGAACTCGTTGCCGATCATGAACGCGAGCGGGAAGGCGCCGCTGTGCAACGCTCGCAAGTCGCGCTCGTCGGGCACCATGCCCTCGGTCGTGATGCTGAAGGTGCCGCCGACCATGCGGACCGAGCCGAGCTCGCGCGCACCATCACCGAGGTCGAGGAACAGGCCGAGCCGCATCTCCGTCGGCAGGTCCACGAGTTCGTCGATCTGGGTGCCGCTGACGCGGACGTGCTGCTGGGCGAGTGCGAAGCCGCCGAGCGCCGCGATGGCGAGGGCCATCAGGAAGAGTGGTCGCATGCGTGTCTCCAAGAGCCTGGTCGCCCCGATGCGAGCGCCATGCAGAGCGATTCCCGGCGAGGTGCGAGGGCATCGAGGCGCGATCGCTGGTCGCGGTCGCCGACGTCCACTGACGAGGGCTGCTGCCCTTGCGCGCCCGCTCGATCGCCTCGTCATCCCTGTGGGTATATCACGCCTCCTGATGAGAGCAGGTGCCACAGGCATGAAGGCGGCCATCAGGCACCGTAGCCGTCGGGGTTCGCCTGGCGCCAACGCCAGGCGTCGGCGACGATCTCGGCGAGCGACGGCCGCTGCGGTTGCCAGCCGAGCTCGCGCCGGGCCAGGCTCGCATCGGCCACCAGCACGGGTGAGTCACCCGCTCGCCGGGGAGCTACCGTCGTGACCACGTCGCGACCGGTGACCTCGCGCACGGTGTCGATCACCTCGGCCACGCTGGCGCCCGCACCGTTGCCGAGGTTGAACGCCTTGGCCTCGCCCGGCTCGAGCGCCGAGAGCGCCAGCCGGTGGGCGTCGGCGAGGTCGAGCACGTGGATGTAGTCGCGCACGGCGGTGCCGTCGGGCGTCGGGTAGTCGTCACCGAAGATCCGCACCTCGGCACGCGCGCCGCTCGCCGCTTGCAACACGATCGGGATCAGGTGCGACTCCGGGCGATGGTCTTCACCGCGCGCCTCGCTCGCTCCGGCCGCATTGAAGTAGCGCAACGACACCGACGCCAGCCCGGTGGTGCGCGCGAGCCACTGCAGCGAGCGCTCGATGTGCAGCTTGGTCTCGCCGTAGACGCTCTCGGGCGCCAGGGTGGCGCTCTCGGGGATGGGCGTGCGGTCGGGCGTGCCGTAGAGGGCCGCGGTGGACGAGAACACCACGCGCTCCACGCCCTCGGCGGCCACCGCGCGCAACAGCGCCAGCGTTCCGGCGACGTTGTTGTGGAAGTACGCATGCGGATCACGCATGGAGGCGTCGACGAGCGAGAGCGCCGCGAAATGCAGCAGCGCGTCACACGGCTGCTCGCGCAACGCCGCGCGCACGGCCTCCTCGTCGGCCACGTTCGCCACGACGAAGTGGGCGTCGGGATGTACGGCGTCGCGATGGCCGCTGCGCAGGTCGTCGATCACCACGACCTCGAAGCCGGCGTCGATCAGCGTCTCGACCGTGACTGAACCCACGTAGCCGGCTCCGCCGGTGACCAGCAGTCGCATGCCGAATGCTACCGCACCGCTCCTGCTCCCGCTCCTCGGCGCGCACGCGGCGCACGGTGGCGCGCCGAGTGGGCGCCGCAGCCGGGTCATACTGGACCTCACGAACGGGAGGAGCCCCCATGAGCGCCCAGACCAGCACCAGCACCGCCCCCGCCACCACGAGTTCGATGCATGCCGGCCTGATCTGGTTCGACGGCCACGTCGTGCCCGAAGCCGAGGCGCAGGTCTCGGTACTCACCCACGCCCTGCACTACGGAACCAGCGTGTTCGAGGGCATCCGCGCCTACGAGACCGAGCGCGGCGCGGCGGTCTTCCGGCTCGGCGAGCACAGTCAGCGTCTGCTCGATTCGGCCAAGATCCTCGGCATGCACCCCAGCTGGAGCGTCGACGAGATCGACCGCGCCATCCTCGACACCATCCGGGCGAACGAGCGCCGCAGCTGCTACATCCGACCGCTCATGTGGTACGGCGCCGAGTCGCTGGGGGTGAACCCCGGCCGCAACAGACTGCACCTGATGGTGGCGACGCTGCCTTGGGGCATCTACTTGGGCGACGAGGCCGTGCGCAAGGGGGCGGCCTTGATGACGTCGTCCTGGCGCCGCTCGGCCGGAGACATCATGCCGACCAAGGCGAAGGCCGGCGGGAACTACGTGAACTCGGTGCTCGCGAACGCCGAGGCGCGCGAGAGCGGCTTCGACGAGGCACTTCTGCTCGACAAGGAAGGCTACGTGGCCGAGGGCTCGGGCGAGAACATCTTCTTCCTCAAGGGGGGCACCCTCTACGCGCTGGCGCACTCGGTGAACCTGCGCGGCATCACCCGCGATACCGTCATCACGTTGGCGCGCGACATGGGCACGCCGGTGGAGTCGACCATGGCCACGCGTGACGAGCTCTACGTCGCCGACGAGGTGTTCATGGTGGGCACCGCCGCCGAGGTGACGCCGATCGCGTCGATCGACAGGCGCCCGATCGGCACTGGGGTGGCCGGCCCCTACGGCCTTGCGATGCGCGAGCACTACCTCGACGTGGTGGGTGGAAGACGGAGCGAGTATCACCATTGGCTGACCTTCGTGAACGACTGACCTGAGGTCGGCCCGAAGTGGACCTGAGCGGCTGCGGGCCGACGCAGTAAGAAGGCCGTGCGAGAACGGTCAGAGGGTCGTAAGCAGGGCACCACTACCGTGTGCCCATGCGCACTCCTTGGCTCGCGACCCTCGGCGCCGTCTTCCCCGGTACCTTCGCGCCCCGCTGGCGCGCGCCGGTCGCAACTCCGCCCCGGGCGATCGCCGAGCACGCCGCGACGGCGCCGACCACTGCCGTCGTCACCGCGGATGTCTCGAGGACGGCGCCCGGGCCCGGCCGCAACGGCCGCGCGAGAGACCCCGACTTCCTGTGCGTGGTCCCTTACCTGCCGATCGATGACTGGCGGCAGCATCGCCGGTCGCACCCGCGCATCGTGAGCCCGTTCCGTGCGTTCCCGCGCCGCACGACCGACCTGCTCGACCTGATGCACCCTGCCGATCCGCGCGACTGAGTCGGGCAGGAGCCGACTTCGATCGAGCCGCCAACGCCCCGCCGCCGGGTGGCTACGTGAGCTCGTCGCGTTCGATGCCCTCGCGCACGATTGCGGTACGGATGAGGTCCTCGGCGACGAGGACGCTCTCACGCAGCGCGATCGCCCGACCGACCACCTTGCGGCCGAGGATGTCGAGGATGGCGTAGAGGTAGTACAGCACGCCCTTGCCGGGCCCGCGAAGTTTCTTCATACCCCAGATCCAGGCGACGTTCGGGCGGCTCGCTTCGATACACGGGCCGCCCCGTCACGAGGCGGGGCGCGA
>SLRS01000036.1 GCA_007130855.1 Trueperaceae bacterium
CGTGGCCGGCGAGTGGCGGGAACACGCCGGGGATGCCCTGCCCGGTGGCTTGATGGCAGCCGACGCAGCTCGCGTAGGTGCTGGCGCCGAGCGCACGATCGAACGTCGGGTCGGCGAGGGCCTCTGCGACCACCGGGTCGGGCGCGGCCACCGGCTCCTCGGCGGGATCCGCATCCAGCTCCGCGATATCGCTCGGCTCCTCGAGCTGGACCGTGAAGCCTTCCTCGGGCGCGGCCGGCGGCGTGATGCGCAGGCTGCCGTCGCGCGGGCGCGGCGCCGCGGCGCGCTCCGAGAGCGGCCGGGAGAGCCCGTCGCTGTCGATCAACTCACGCCGTTCGGCATCGAGCAGATCGGGCTCCACGGCCGCGTCGGCGACGTCCTCGACCTGTGGCTGCTGCGCCAACACCGGTGCCACGGCGCGCGGCAGGATGAACATGGCACCGAGCGCCACGAAGGTCCCGAGCGCGATCACCATGCCCGACGCGAAGAAGCCGGTGTAGATCTTGGGATCGTCGCGCAGGTGCATGAAGAACCAGAGGACCATCCAGAACTTCACCAGCGACATGGCGATCAGCCAGAACAGGATCCAGCCCGAACTCATCCAAGTGGGTGGGAACTCGACGATGACGTACTCGACGTAGGTGATCACGGCCAGGATGAGCGCGACCACGATGTAGAGCCCGGTGCCGGAGTGCTTCCCGTGTGCCATCAGGGGTTCCTCATACGAACTCGACCAGGTACACGACCGTGAAGATCACGATCCAGACGACGTCGACGAAGTGCCAATAGAGGCCCGCCACCTCCAGGTAGACGTCGTCCTTGCTGGTCCACGGTTTGACGAAGGAGTGGACGAGAATCGACAACAGCCACAGGATCCCGATCGCCACGTGTACGCCGTGCGTCCCGGTCAGCACGTAGAACGTGGTGCCGAACAGGTTGCCCTGCAGCGTCAAGCCCAAGTCGACGAAGTGGATGAACTCGTAGATCTGGAAGCCGAGGAAGATGCTGCCGAAGAAGGCGACGCCGAAGGTCCACAGGCGGAACTTGAAGGTGTCGTCCTGGCGTAGCGAGTGCAGCGCCAGCACCATCAGGAACGACGACATCAGCAGCACGAAGGTGCTCACGGTGGTGAGCGGGATGTCGAGGACGTCGACCGGATAGGGGCCGACCAGGCTGCGGCCCTTGTACACGAGGTAGGTGCCGATCAGGGTGCCGAAGAACATGCAGTCGGACGCCAGGAACACCCACATCATCAGCTTGATGTCGGGCAGGGTCGTGCTCTTGTAGGTGCCCTGGGTGGCGACGGGACTGCTCACGGCCACACCGCCTGGCACGTGTACCGCACGCTCGGTGGTCATGCGTCGACACCCTCGTCCGGAGCGCGGTGCGCCTCGTCGTGACCACCGACGTGGATGTGCTTACCGCCCACACCTTCGAGCGCCCAGGCGTAGGTGGCGACGATCAGGATCAGCATCGAGACGCCGACCAACCACATGTTGTCGTAGAGCCAACCGTAGCTGAACGGCAGCAGCGACAGCGCGGCGATCAGCGGGTACCAGCTCTGGCCGGGCATGTGCGCGCCACCGCGGTCGTACGGCTCGCTGGCGCTCGCCGGCACGCGCTCGCCGTGTACCGACTCGGGGTACTTCTGGACCCAGTGGGCGTCGCGATCATTGACCACGGGCTGGCGGTCGAAGTCGTAGTACGGGGGCGGCGAGGTGGTCGACCATTCCAGCGTGCGTGCGTCCCAGGGATCGTTGCCGGCGGGCGCCCCGCGCAGCAGGCCATGCACGATGTTCACGAGCAACAGCACCAATCCGGCGCCCATGATGAACGTACCGGCGGTCGACACCAGGTTCCAGAACTCGAGGCCGATGCCCTCGACGTACGTCTGGGTGCGACGGGGCATGCCCATCAGGCCGAGGAAGTGCTGTGGGAAGAAGATCACCCAGAAGCCCGGGACCAGCAGCCAGAACGACAGCTTGCCGATGCGCTCGCTCATCAGCTTGCCGGTCATCTTCGGGAACCAGTAGTAGAGGCCGGCGAAGAACGCCAGCAGGGCGCCACCGCCCATGACGAAGTGGAAGTGGGCGACGACGAAGTACGAGTCCTGCGCCTGGGCGTCGAAGGGCGGGACGGCGAGCATGATGCCGGTGATGCCGCCGACCGTGAAGGTGATCAAGAAGGCAACCGCGTACAGCATGGCCGTCGAGAACCAGACCTTGCCGCCCCAGATGGTCGCCAGCCAGTTGAACACCTTGATCCCGGTGGGGATGCCGATCACGAAGGAGGTGATCGCGAAGGCGGTGTTGACCACCGGACCCAGCCCGGTGGTGAACATGTGGTGCGTCCACACCGCGAAGCCCATGAAGCCGATGAAGATGCCCGACAGGATGACCACGGGGTAGCCGAACAGCGGCTTGCGGCTGAAGGTCGGGATGACCTCGGAGATCACGCCGAAGGCGGGCAGGGCGATGATGTAGACCTCCGGATGGCCGAAGATCCAGAACAGGTGCTGCCACAAGATCGGCAACGCGCCCGCGGCCGGTACGTAGAAGAGCGTGTCGAAGGTGCGGTCCATCATCACCTGGAAGAGCGCCACGGTCAGCGGCGGGAAGGCGAAGATGATCAGGAAGCTGGTGACCAGGATCATCCAGGTGAACACCGGCATCCGCATGATGCGCATGCCGGGCGCGCGCATGTTGATGATGGTCACGATCAAGTTCATCGCCGTGGCCAGGGTGCCGATGCCACCCACGAACAGGCCGATCATGTAGAAGTCGGTGCCGAGCCCGGGGTTGTTCGACAGCGAGGTGAGGGGCGCATAGGCGAACCACCCCACGTCGGGCGCGCCGCCGAGCAGGAAGCTGGTGTAGAGGAAGACGCCACCCACCAGGTAGACCCAGTACCCGAACGCGTTCAGGCGCGGGAATGCCAGGTCGCGCGCGCCGATCTGCAGCGGCACGAAGTAGTTCGCGAACCCGATGGCCAGGGGCATGATGGCGAGGAAGACCATCGTCACGCCGTGCATGGTGAACATCTGGTTGTAGACGTCGGGGCTGAGCAGGGTGTTGTTCGGGCTCGCGAGCTGCAGCCGGATCAGGAAGGCCTCGACACTGGCGATGGCCGTGAAGCCCAACGAGGTGACGATGTAGAGGATCCCCAGTCGTTTGTGATCGACCGTGGTGAGCCAGCTGAGCAGACCCTCGGTCCAGGTCGGACGCGACAGGAGGGCATCGGGCGGTCTCCCCACCACGGGGGGCGCGCCGAGCTTACCGATCGCCATGGCTGCCTCCCAACGTGGCGCTGGTCGTGGCATCGGCATCGACGCCCAGGCTCAGCAGATACGCCGTGATCGCGTCGATCTCGGCCGCTGCGTTCGGGTCGTCGGCTTGCCACAGGGTGGGCATGTAGTTGCCGGGCTTGAGGGCCTGCGGGTCACGCAGCCAGGCCGCGAGGTTCTCGGGTGTGTTGGCCTTGATCGCCGCACCCACCGTGGTTCGTAGGCCGAAGTTGGTGAGGTCGGGGAAGCCGGGGTTGCCGACTTCGACGCCCGGCGCGTAGCCGTCGATGGTATGGCAGCCGATGCAGCCCTTGGTGGCCATCAGCTGGCGGCCGCGTTCCACTTCCGGGTCGGCCTGCACGGTCTGCGCGGCGTCGGCGGCGTTCATGAACGAGGCGAGCCAGGCCTGGTACTCGTCCTCCTCGACAGCGATGACACGGAAGCGCATGTAGGCGTGCGCGCCCAGGCAGAGCTCGGCGCACTGGCCGTAGTAGTAGCCGGGATGGTCGGCACTGAACCAGATCTGGTTGTCCTGGTTCGGGATCATGTCGCGCTTGCCGGCCAGGTTGGGGACCCAGAAGCTGTGCAGCACATCGGCCGAGTCGAGCTCGACGATCACGCGCCGGCCGACCGGGATCAGCATCTCGTTGGCCGTGACGAAGCCCTCGCGCGGGTACTCGAACTTGAACCACCACTGGTAGCCCGTCGCGCGGATGATGACGTCGTCGTCGGTGTAGTTGGCGCGGTCGATGGTGTACTCGGTAGCGAAGATGGTGCGCACCGTGGGCACCGCGACCAGGATCACCAGGATCACCGGGATCACGAACCAGACGATCTCGAGCTTGGTGCTGCCGTGGGTCTGGTGTGGGAGGGTCTTGCGGTCCTCCTCGTCCTTCGCGCGGAAGCGGATGACGCTGTACACCAGCACGCCCACGACGGCGATGATCACCAGCCAACTGAGCCAGAACGTCCACATGAACAGGTCTCGTTGAGCCTGCGCGATCGGACCGGCCGGACTCATGGCGGATTGTGGCCCTGCGAGGTCACAAGCTGCCAGGAGCGGCACCCCGATGAGCGCCAGGCTCCACACGAGCCGTCTACTCCAATGCACGATGGTGGTCCCTCCTCGGTGTGGCAACACCCGCGGCAGGCGCCAGACGGCGCCGCCTCCGTCGAGTCGCATAAACGTAGCACAGCATTCCCCGCGTGCAACGCAACGTGAGCGCGCGAGGACGCCAGGTCCAGGGTCGTTTGTACCGTCTGCGCCGACGAGGCGCACAGGGACATTCGTCCCTGGCGAGGCGCGTGACATTGTGCTAGGAGTCACAATCTCGCGAGCCTCATCAGGTCGAATCGACGCCGTGGATCTCGGCCCGGTACGCCAGCGCCTCCGCGACGTCCTCGGGCGCGATCGCGCGGCGCTCGGCCAAGTCCGCCAGCGTACGAGCCACCCGCGTGACGTCGTCCACGCCGCGTTCGCCGAGCCGGCCCTGGGCGCGCGCGGCCGCGAGGAGGCCGGCCGCCGCGCTGGGGACGTCCGCGTGCCTGGCCAATGCCGCACCGCGCAGGGCCGCGTTCGAGCAACCCTGGCGCGCGTACGCCCGCGTCCGACCCGCCTCCACGCGGGCCGCCACCACAGCGCTGGCCTCGGGCGCGGTCGCCGAGGCGCCACCGTGTCCCGGCGCGGCGACGACGATGCGGAGCGCCACGCGATCGAGCAGCGGTCCGCTGAGGCGCGCCAGGTAGCGACCGCGCGCGCTCGGATGGCAGCGGCAGGCGCGCCGCGGATCGCCGTCATGACCGCACGGGCACGGGTTCATGGCGGCCACGAGCAGCGCGTCGGCCGGCAGTCGCCGGCGCGAGCGCGCGCGGGCCAGCAAGAGGCTGCCCGTCTCGAGCGGCTCGCGCAACGCCTCGAGCGCCCGCCGCTCGAACTCGGGCAACTCGTCCAAGAACAGCACCCCGAGGTGCGCCAGGCTCAGCTCCCCGAGCGACGCCGGCGTGCCCAGCAGTCCCGGCAGACTGGCCGTGTGGTGCGGCTCGCGCAGCGGCGCGAGCCGCTCGAGCGGCGAGCGCGGCAGGCCCGCGAGGGAGTGCAGCCGCGCCACTGCCAGCGCCTCGTCGGCCGTCAGCGGCGGGAGCAGCCCCGGGAGGCGCTGAGCCAGCATCGTCTTGCCGCTGCCTGGGGGCCCGATCAACAGCAGGTGATGGCGTCCCGTCGCCGCCACCTCGAGCGCACGCTTGGCGACGCACTGGCCGCGCACGTCGCGCAAGTCGAGCGGCGCGGGCCCGGCTCGGCCGTCCGCATCGGGGCCGGCGCCGCGCTCGCCGAAGCCGGCGAGCGGCCGTCCGTTCGAGGCCACGCGCGGCAGCGGGCAACCACGGGCCCAGGCGATCGCCTCGAGCAGCGAAGCGACCGGCACTGCCCGCAGCCCGGTCACGGCCGCCACCTCGTCGCGCTGCTCGGCCGGCACCACCACGCTGGTACTGCCCGCAGCGCGCGCCGCCAAGGCCAGCGCCAGCAGGCCTCGGACCGGCCGCACGCGTCCGTCGAGCCCGAGCTCGCCCACGACGGTGGCGGCGCCCAGCCGCATGTGCGGGACCCGGCCTTGTGCCGCGAGCAGCGCCAAGGCGATGGGCAGGTCGAACGCCGGACCCTCCTTGCGCACGTCCGCTGGCGCCAGGTTCACCACCACGCGGCTCGCTGGAAGCGTCAGGCGTACCGCGCGCAAGGCCGAGCGCACCCGCTCGCGCGCCTCGCGAACCGCCGCGTCCGGCAGGCCCACCACGTGCACCCCCGGCAGGCCTCCAGCGATCGACGCCTCCACGCTCACCTCGATGGCGTCGATTCCGGTGAGCGCGGCGCTACGAACCAGCGCGTGCATGGTGGGCACTGTAGGCGGGCCGCCACCCCGAACGCCGCGGCGCTCGGCCCGGGCCGCGGCCATGACGGCCCAGACGGTCGCTGGCATCCACCCCGAGTGTCGGGCCGGAGCCTCGGCGGGACTGCCCAATGCCCTTGCTGCACGCCGTTCACTGGCCCACGAAGTTCCCATTGGCGCGTGCTACATTCGTCATGAACCGACCCAGCGAGCACGTCGGACGACGGCGCTCGGGTTCCGGAGGAGCGTCTCATGAAGCGTTCGATGCAGTACCTGGTGGTGGCCGGCCTCAGCCTCGTGCTCGCTGCCTGCGGCACGCTCTTGGGCCTCATTCCCGATCAGCCGGTCGACGATGCCTTCGGCCTCGACGGGGCCTCGCTCACGGTTGGCGAGGTCAGCGACACCGACGTCACCACGCTCACGCTCAGCCAGGCGACGGGCGCGGTCAGCGTGAGCGTCGACGGCGATCTCCTCGCGCGCTTGCCTGCGATGGTCAGGGATGCCGTCGAAGCCGCCACCATCAGCGACACGCTGACGGTCCAGCCGGCGGTCCAGGCGCTCGCGCCCGGCAACGTCGCCTTCGCCCCGAGCTACACGGTGACGGGCATCGCGGTCGAACTCGAGGTGCTCCGCGGCGCCACCTCGGTGCTGTCGAGAACCTGGACCAACGAGGTTGACCTCACCCTCACCGGCGTCAGCGCTTTCGATGGCGAGAACACCGTGGGGGTGTTCGCCACACCGATCGACGTTCCGCTGGTCGAGCTCGAGCTCACGGGAGCGCAGGCCCGCAGCTACTTCGACCTGCTCAAGGCAGGGGAGCGCTTCACGGTCGCAGCGACGTTGACGCTCGACATCGAGCCGGCCCTGCCCGAGGGCGCGGCGATGACCTTCGTGCTGAAGTCGCTCGGCGGTGACCTGACCTTCTGAGCGCGGTGCGTGCGGGCGGGCGCTAGGGCCGCACGTGGGCGTAGAAGCCGAACGTCCCGGGACCGACGTGTGCGGCGATCACCGCGCCGATCTCGTAGACGTCGCCGCCCTCGTACTGCACGCCGGCGTCTTGCACGGCGCGCTTGAGGGTCTCCGCAGCCGCCACGTCCTGCGAGTGCAGGAAGTCGATCACGAGCGGCCCCGGGTGCGCCGCGGCGTGGCTCTTGAGGCGCGTCACGAGCTCCGCGATCGCCTTCTTGGTGCCGCGCGCGCGCGCGGCGGGCACGATCTTGCCGTCCTCGAGCGTGAGCATCGGCTTGATGTTGAGCATGCCGCCGATCAGCGCCGAGGTACGGCTCACCCGGCCCCCCTTGAGGAGGAAGTCGAGCGTGTCGACCGCGAACAGCACCCGCATGGTGTCGCGCGTGCGTTCCAGGACGCGCACGACGTCCTCGACGCCGATGCCCTCGTCGCGCATGCCGGCCGCGATGCGGACCAGGTTGCCGATGCCGATGCTCGCCTGCTTCGAGTCGAACAAGGTGACCGGAACGCCGGCGTCTTCGGCGGCGATGTTGGCCGACTGGTAGGTCCCCGAGATGGCGCTCGAGATGGTGATGACCAAGATCTGCTCGGCGCCCGCCGTGACGGCCTCACGGTAGGCGGCGGCGAAGTCCTCCGGGCTCGGCTGACTCGTGGTGGGGAGTTCGGCACCGCCCTTCACCCCCTCGATGATCGCCTTCGGGGTGATGTCGATCCAGTCACGGTGCGTCTGTCCCTGGAAGCTCACGTACAAGTGGACACGATGGACGTCGAGCGCCGCGAGCTGATCGGCGGTCAGGTCGCAGGTGGAGTCCGTGACGATCGCCAGCTTCATGTGTCGCCTCCTCCGAGCCGTCCCGGGCCCTTCGTGGCGAAGCCGCACCGGGAGCGCCCTGGGTTGTGGTTGACTGGCAGCCTACCAGACGCGCATCGCGCGTCGCGGGGAGGGACCGCATGAGCGAGACACTCTGGGCCCTGCTCCAGCCCAGCAGCCTGCTGGTGATCGCCATCGCACTGGCGCTCGTCGGCACCTGGCTGCGCTGGCACGCGCTCGCGGCGAGCCTCCTGACGCTCGTGCTGGCCTCGATCGCGGTGGCCGTCGTGCTGCCGGTCACCGAGTGGATCGCGGGTCCGCTGGAGGAGCAGGTGGCGCCGGTCGCGCTGCCCGCACGCGTCGATGGGATCTTGGTGCTCGGCGGCGCGGTCGAGTGGCGCATCACCGCGAGCCGCGGCCAGCTCACCCTCAACGAAGCGGGCGAACGCATCGCCGCCGCTGCCGCCCTGGCGCAACGCTACCCGCAGGCGCGGCTGGTGTTCACAGGTGTCTTCCAAGACACCTTCGCCCAGGACTTCCGGGCGCATGGCACCGAGCGCTCGCTCTGGTACGGGCCCGTGTTCGCCGACCGCGACGTGCGCTACCTGGGTTCGGCGCGCAGCACGTTCGAAGACGCCCTCGTGGCGCTGCGCGAGACGCCTCCGGCGCCGGCCGAGACCTGGTTGCTGGTGACCAGTGCCATGCACATGCCGCGGGCGCTCGCGACGTTCCGAACCCAGGGCTGGACCACGCTCGTCCCCTTTCCGGTCGACTACCGCACCACCGGCACCGCGTTGCCCGGCTTCGACTGGGACGTGGCCGGCACGCTCGCCGACCTCGACGTGGCGGTGCGCGAGTGGGGCGCGCTGCAGGTGTATCGGCGGACGGGTCGCATCAGCCCTTGACATCAGCCCTTGAGCCGTGCACCCAGACCCGAGGTTCCCCCCAGGATCTCGGCGATCTGCACGGCGTTGAGCGCCGCCCCCTTGCGGATCTGGTCGCCGACGACGAACAGCGCCAGCCCCCCGGGCGACGAGGCGTCGGCTCGCACGCGCCCGACGAGCACCTCGTCACGTCCGGTCGCCTCGAGCGGCATCGGGAAGGTGTTCGACTCGCGATCGTCGACCAGCCGCACGCCGCGGGCGCCTGCCAGCACGGTGCGCGCCTCGGTTTCGACGACGCGGCGCGCGAACTCCGCGTGGATCGCCTCGGCATGCGCGCGCAACACCGGCACCCGTACGCAGGTGGCCGACAGCAGCAGGTCGGGCGCCGCGAGGATCTTGCGCGACTCCAGCAGCAGCTTCGTCTCCTCATGGTTGTAGCCGTCGGGGCCAACGGCAGAGTCGTGGCTGAACAAGTTGAACGCGATCTGATGGCTGAACACGTTCGGCCTGGCCCGGCCGCCGTCGAGCACCACGCGCGTCTGCTCGGTGAGCTCGGCGATGCCGGCCTGCCCCGCCCCCGAGACGGCCTGGTAGGTCGCCAGCGTGGCGCGGCGCAGGCCGAACGCCGCGTGCAGCGGTGCCAACGCCAGCAGCGCGATGATCGTCGAGCAGTTCGGGTTGGCGATCACCCCCTGGTGCTCGTGCACCGCGCCGGGGTTGACCTCGGGCACCACCAGCGGGACGCGCGGATCGAGCCGCCAAGCGCTGGTGTTGTCGATCACCACCGCGCCGTGCTCGGCCCAACGCCAGGCGCAGGCTCGGGAGACGCTGCTCCCGGCGCTCGAGAACACGATGTCGACGCCCAGGTCGCCGTCCTCGGGTAGCCGCTCCACGCGCAACGTCTCGCCGGCGAAGCGACGCTCCTGCCCGGCCGAGCGCGCCGAGGCGAACAGCCGCACGGAGGTGAGCGGGAACGAACGCTCCGCGAGCAACTCGAGGAGTTCCTGACCCACGGCGCCCGTGGAACCGACGATGGCGACCCGCATGCTTGCCTCCCGAGCGCCGCGCGCCGCGGGCGCGCGCAATGGGCGCGAGTCTAGCACGCGTCTCTAACAGCCCCACCGACGGCAAACCGCCTCGGGGGCGTCCCGGTCGTACGATGGGCGCCGTGTCCGAGCTCCCCGCAACCGTCGAGCGCTGGCGGAGACTGGTCGTCAAGGTCGGCACGAGTTCGCTCACCGATCTCGACGGGCGGCTCCATCGACCGTCGCTCTGGGCGATCGCGCGCGGGCTGCAGGTCCTGGCCGCGGCGCGTGGTGCCCAGGTAGTAGTGGTGTCGAGCGGGGCGGGGGCGATCGGGCGCGAGCGCCTGGGACTCGCGCTGCCGCTCACCCTGCCCGAGCGGCAGGCTGCCGCGGCAGTGGGGCAAGCGCTGTTGATGCTGGAGTGGGAACGGGCGCTGGCGCCCGCGCCGGTAGCGCAGTTGCTGCTGTCGGCCGGCGACGTGCAGCACCGCGAGCGCTACGTGAACGCCAAGAGCGCACTCGAGGCGACGCTGCGGCTGGGCGTGGTGCCGGTGATCAACGAGAACGACAGCGTCGCGACGGCGGAGCTCAAGCTCGGCGACAACGACACGCTCTCGGCCTGGTCCGCCTACCTGGTGGACGCCGACGCGCTCGTGATCCTCACCGACGTCGACGGCTTGTTCGAAGCCGATCCACGGCGCCGGCCCGCGGCGCGGCCGCTGCAGGTGGTGGAGGACGTGGACGCCGTCGCGCACCTGGCCGGCGTCAGGGCCGGCAGCAGCCGCGGCACCGGCGGCATGGCGACGAAGCTGCGGGCGGCGCGGATCGCCACACGCGCCGGGATCGAGACCTACGTCATCGGCGGCGGCGGCCGCGGCCTCGAGGCGTTGGCCGCGGGCGAGGTGCGCGGCACCCGCTTCCTCGCCAAGTCGCGCACCAGCGCCCGCAAGGCCTGGATCGCCGAGCAGACGCCGCGCGGCAGCGTGGTGGTCGATCGTGGCGCGGCTGCGGCCCTGAGCCAGGGCCGCAGCCTGCTCCCTTCGGGCGTGCTGGCCGTGCAGGGACGGTTCGCGTTCGGTGACCCCGTCGACATCGAGTGCGACGAGCGACTCGTGGCGCGCGGCCTGACCAACTATGCCAGCGCCGCCCTCGAACGCATCCGCGGCTGCCAGACGAGCGCCATCGCGGCGCTCCTGGGCGCCAAGGACTACGATGAGGTCGTTCACCGCGACAACCTCGTGGCGCTCGGGGGCGGTGATAGCATGCCCGCACGATGACGCTGCGAACGCAACTCGCCTACCTCTCCGCCGCTATCACGCTCGTGTTCGGCCTGATCGCGTTGGTCAGTCCACTGCTCGTCGCGGGGCTCCTGGGCCTCCAGGTGGTCAGTCCGCGCGGCGTGTCGGAGTTGCGCAGCAGCTACGGCGCGCTCACGCTGGCGATGGGCGTGCTGATGCTGTGGGCGATCCCGATGCGGCCGCAGAAGGGTCGGTTGTTGCGGACGCTGGCCATCCTCCTGGCGGCGGCCGCGCTCGGTCGTCTGGCCAGCATCGCCGTCGACGTCGTGGTGAGCCTGACGAACCTGCTCTTCTTGTTGCTGCAGGTCTTCGTCGCCGGTACCATCTTCTGGGCCAGCAACGAGAAGCAGCCGAGCCGCGCCGAGCAGCGCGCGCGGCGTGAGGCCGCCGAGGCGCGCGACGAGGCCGCCAGTGCCCGCGTGCAGGCATTGGAGGCAGAGCGCCGCAGCCACGGCGCACGCAGCGCGGTTGGCGGCGGTCAGCGGGAGACCGACCGCTCGTGAGCCAGGCCGGCCTGCCCGATGGCACCCGCTTCGTCCTGCCCGACAACGCCGCCCGCCGAGCCGAGTTGCGCGCGGTGCTGCGCGAGCTCTACCAGCGCTGGGGCTACGACCTGGTCGAGTTGCCGTCGCTCGAGCGCTACGATCCCGAGCATCCGCGCGCGAGCCAGTCGTTCAAGCTCGCCGACCGCGACAGCGGCGTATTGGCGCTGCGCGCCGACTTCACGCCGGCGCTGGCGCAGCTCGTCCGGGCCGCGCATCCGGCCGTCGCCGGCGGCGCTCGCCGGGCGCTGCGCTACCAGTACGCGGGCACCATCTGGCACGCCATCGACCCCGAACTCGCACGCACGCGCGAGTTCACGCAGGTGGGCATCGAGCTGATCGGCGTGAGCAATGCCCGTGCCGATGCCGAGCTGATCCATCTGGCGCGCGAGAGCGTGCGCGCGGTCGGACTCGATCCCCGCGTGGAGGTCGGCAACCCCGGGTTCGTACGCGCCGCCTTCGAGGCCGCCGGGGTACCGCCGCTGTTGCATGACCCGGTCGCCGATGCCATCGACCGCAAGGACCGCAGCGACCTGGCACGACTCCTCGAGCCGCTCGATCTGCCCGCAGCGAGCCTGGCCGCGCTGCTGGCGATTCCCGACCTCTACGGCGGCGTCGACGTCCTCGACCAAGCCCTCGCCTCGCTGCCGTGGCCGCAGACGGCGCGTGAGTTGGAGCGGCTCGCGGGCGTGCTGGCCGAGTTCGAGGATGCGAGCGACCTGATGCTCGACCTCTCCATGGCGCGGCGCCTGAGCTACTACACCGGCGTCACGTTCAGGGCCTACACGCCGGACTTCGGCCAGCCGCTGTTGGGCGGTGGCCGCTACGACGGCGCCCTGCTGCCGGCCGCGGCGGGCTTCTCGCTCGGGCTGGAGCGGCTGCTGCGCGCGGTGAAGCAGCGCCGCAGTGCGTCCGAGCCCGACCCGTTGGTGCTGGCGCTCGACGACGCCGGCGCGCGAGCGCTCCGCGCGGCAGGCGTAAGGGTGCTGCGCTCGCTCGAGGGAGACGCCGCCGGCGCACGCCGCGAGGCCCGGGAACTGGGCGTGCCGTTCTTGCTCTCCCAGGGGCGCCTGGAGGCGATCGATGCCAGCGGTGGCGAGCACGACCGGCTCACCGAGCTGGAGGCGCTGCTGCAGGGCGTCGAGGGTGAGGCGCCGTGAGCCCGCCCGAGGGCGTCCACCCGGACGGCGCCGGCGCGGCCAAGCTGGTGCTGGCGCTCCCCAAGGGCCGCGTGATGGAGGAGAGCCTGCAGGCCCTGCGCAGCTCGGGATTGCACCTCGTGGCGCGTGACCAGGGCCGCGCCTTGCGGCACGATGCCGGCGACGCGGTGGTGATCGAGATGCGCAACGCCGACGTCCCGACCTACGTGGAACTGGGCGTGGCGGATGCCGGCATCGTCGGCAAGGACGTGCTCATGGAGATGGGCAGCCAACTGGCCGAGCCCGTCGACCTGGGCTTCTCCGCCTGCCGCCTGTCGCTGATCCGCCCACGCGGGGTGCGCGGCACCATCGAGCGGGTCGCCACCAAGTATCCGCGGCTCACGGCGGCCTACCTGGCGCGCGTGGGCAGCGGGGCCGAGGTGGTGAAGCTCACGGGCAACGTCGAACTCGCCTGCCTCACGGGTCTGGCCGACGCGGTGGTGGACGTCGTCCAGACCGGCGACACGCTGCGCGACAACGACCTCGACGAGGTCGACGTGCTCGCCCACAGCAGCGCACGCTTCGTGGTGAACCGGGCTTCGCTCAAACTCCGCTCCGAGCGTCTGCGACCGCTGATCGAGGCGCTGCGGCGCCTTCCCGGCGCGCGCTGACCCCGGGCCCCTAGCGGCACTCGTTCAGGACGGCGGCGCGCGGCCCTCGTCCGACGCGCCTCCGCCGTCGGCGTCCGGTGGCGGTGCGGGCTCGGGGGCGGACTCCGCCGGCGGCCCCTGGAAGAGGCGCACCTCCAGCGGTGCCGCGCCGGGCTGGAGCGTGCGCTGCGGGAAGGGGATCTCGATGCCGGCGGCGTCGAACGCGACCTTGATCTCGCGGGTGATGCTGTTGCGTAGCGTCAGGAAGTTCTCCGACTTCCCCCACACCGCGTACAGGTAGTTGATCGACGAGTCGCCGAAGCCGGTCCAGATCACCAGCGGCCCCGGCTCGTCGAGGCACAGCGGGTTGTCGCGCGCCACCTCCTGCAGCGTCTGCTGCACCAGCGCGAGATCCGAGGCGTAGCTCACCCCGACGTTGACGTCGACGCGCCGCAGGGGGAAGCGGTTGAGCGTGGTGATGCGGGCCTTGACCATCGTCTCGTTGGGGATGCGCACCTGCAGGTTGTCGAAGGTGCGGAGCTTGGTCGACAGCAGGTCCACCGACAGCACCTCGCCGGTCACGTCGTCCACGGTGATGATGTCGCCGATGCTGACGGCCTTCTCCACCACCATGAACAACCCCGCGATCATGTTGGCGGCCGACGTCTGCGAGGCGAAGCCGATCGCTACCGTCACGATTCCGGCGGCGCCCAGCAGCACGGTGAAATCGAAGCCGAACTGGCGCATAGCCGAGATCCCGAACAGCGCCAGGATGCCGTAGTAGACGGCGCGCGAGAGCAACTGGCGCTGCTGGGCCGAGAGCGCAGCGGAGGTGCGGCGGACCGCGAAGCGCGCGCCGCGCGCCAGCACCACGCCGAGCACCAGGTACAACGTCGCGCGGAACAGCGCTCCCAAGTGGGCCGGGTCGAGGAACCACAGCGCCACGGCCGTGACCGGATCGAAGGTCTGCTCGAGGCTCACGTGCTCGCCCCGATGTGCAGGAGTCGGCTGAAGGCGCGCACCATCGAGCTCGCCGGAGCCACCGTACGGGGCTTGGCGAGGCGTTCGCTCGCTCCGCGCGCTGCCATCGGCACCCCGGTCTCCAGGCGCACTGCGGCCAGATCGCCGTTGCTCTCGCGCGAGAGCCGCACCGCGTTGGTCCACAGCGCGCCACCGGTGTCGACGTAGACGCCGAGCTGCGGGATCGGCACCAGCAGCCGCTCGACCTGGAGCGGGTCGGTGGCCTTGTTCTCGATCGTCACCGGCGTGATGGCGAGGTGCGCTCGATGCGGCACGGCGTCGCGCTGCAGATGGCCCGACGTCCGGGTCGCGTAGCACAGCTCGCCCATCCTGGTGTTGGGCCCGAACCAGGTGTCGGACGGCCGTTCGAGCGGCAGCTCGATGAGCTGCTGGGTCTCGTCCTGCGGCGTCTCTGGACCCCGCCCGTTGCGTCGCCGCGGCACCGCGCGCTCCACCGCCAACACCATCCATACGGGCGTGCTCACGTACAGCGTCACGCGCTCGCTCGGCGAGATCGACAGCGGCGTTGCGGGCCGCACGACGACGGGGCGGTCGGCCTGTGCCACGCTCACGACCAGGCGGCCGGGCGCGTCCGCGAAGCAGAAGCGGACCAGCGGATCGCTGTCGGGTAGATCGTCGGCGGACCCGGGTACGGGTCGCGCCACGTGGTCTTCGTCGCCCTCGCTGGCTGCGCTGAACACGCGCCAATCATTCCTGCGGCGCTCGACCCAGACTACGATCGGGCCTGCCGTGATCTGCACCATGGCGTCGCGCGCGACGTCGAAGGTCCCCCACCAACCTTGGGGCGTAGCCGGCGCAGGCACGTGCGCGCCGCTGGTCGCTGGGGGGGCGCTGCTGCTGATCGCGTGGCGCTCACGCTTCGGTCCCATCGCCTCGCAGCATAGCCCCGAGGCCGTAGGCGATGGCTGCGACCGCGGCGCGGCGGTGCACATCTATGATGGGCACGTGCCATCCTCTCAGACGCCGGCTCCTGCCGCATCCGACGTGCCCGTCGGGGCCACGCAACCGATTCACACCCGTGCCGGCTCCACCGTCGACGCCGATGGCAAGCGGCCGCTGGTGATGGTGGGCGACTACGCCTGGGACGTGATGATCCGGACCAACACCGCGCTCTACACCGGCGGCGACACCTTCGGCGAGGTGCAGCTCGCTCCGGGCGGCAGCGCCGCCAACGCCGCGGTATGGGCCGCCCGCTGCGGTTTGCCCACCACCTTCGTCGGCAAGGTCGGCCGCGATCGCTTCGGCTCGCTCGCCGAGGACGAGCTGCGCGCCGAGCACGTCGAGGCCTACCTGATCCAGACCGAGGCCCACCTCACCGGCTCGGTGGCGGTCTGGATCGACCACACCGGTCAACGCTCGATGGTGTCGGGCAAGGGCGCCGATCACGCGCTCTTCCCGCAGGAGCTGCCGCGGCCGCTGCTGGCGACCGCGAAGCACTTGCACCTCTCGGCGTGGGCGCTCTTCGCCGACCCGCCGCGGGCGGCCGCCTGCGAGGCCGCGCGGCTCGTGCGCGAGGCCGGCGGCACCGTCTCGCTCGATCCCGGCTCGTTCCAGATGATCGAGGCCATGGGTGTGGATGCCTTCCTCGAGGTGAGTCGCGAGCTGGGCGTCAGCGCGCTGTTCCCCAACGCCGAGGAGGCCGCCGTCCTCTCGCGCGAGGAGGGTCCGGCCGCGATGGCCGAGCGTCTTGCGACGCTCTACCCGGGCGCCCTGATCGCTTTGAAGCTCGACGCCGACGGCGCCTACGTGTTGGGCACCGATGGCACGGGGACGGCCGTCCCGCCCCAGGTGAACCGCCTGGTGGACGCCACCGGCGCCGGCGACGCCTTCGCCGGCGCATTCTTGTCGCGCACGCTGCGCGGCGTCGATCCGCGCAGCGCGGCACGCTTCGCCGTAGGCGTCTCCGAGTGGGTGATCCAGCACGTCGGTGCGCGGCCCGTGCCCGATGAGGCAGTGCGAGGCTTCCTGCGCAGTGGTATCGCGGACTGACGCGTCCGGGCCACGTCACCGTCATGGGTCGCGGGCCGGGGCTACGATGAGGGCATGAGCGATACCGGAGCCGGGCCCGCGAGGCCGCAGCGGGCCTTCGACGATCCCGACCTTCACCGCCGAGCACCCTCGTCGATCGTGCGCGCCCGCACCGAGGCGCCGGCGCGGCGCCCGCCTCGTTGGCGGCCGCACCCACCATGCCGCGCGCCGCGCACGCTGCGCCTGGTGTGCGCATGAGCCGCTGGCCGATCGCCCGCTTCCTCGATGCCGCGGGTGTCGCTGGGGCCGAAGCGGTCTTGCGCAACGCCAGCTTGCACCTCGGCGGCGAGGTGGTGGGGACCGTAGCCGCCTGCGAGCCGGCGCTGGACGTGCAGAACTACCGCGAGTGCTTCGTGCGTGACTTCGCCGTGTCGGTGGCGGCCTTCCTGGAGGTCGGCGAGACCGACGTGGTGCGAAGCTTCGTGCGGACCGTGGCGGCGCTGCGCCCGGACGAGGCGGGCAGCATCATCCCGCCGGCGAGCGGTCTGATGCCGGCGAGCTTCACGGTGGAGCGCGAGGAGCGCGAGGACGGCGTCCGTGAACGGGTGGTGGCCGACTACGGTCAGCGCGCCATCGGCCGCGTGGCCCCGGTGGACTCGGCGCTGTGGTGGCTGCTGATCGTACGTGCCTACCAGCGCTCCACCGGCGACACCGCGTTGGCGCGCGATCCGGTGGTGTGTGCGGCGATCGAGCGCGTGCTGTCGTTCTACCTGCGGCCCCAGTTCGAGATGCTCCCGTCGCTCCTGGTTCCCGACGGCTCATCGATGATCGACCGCCGCATGGGCGTGCACGGGCACCCGCTCGACATCCAGGTGCTGTTCTGGGCCGGACTGCGCGCGGGGCTCGAACTGTTGAGCGACGGTCACGCCTTGGTCGAGCAGGTGTTCGAGCGACTCGTGGCGCTCGGGCGCCATCTGCGGCAGGATTACTGGCTCGATCGCAAGCGCGTCGAGGTGATCCGTCGTTATCCGGTCGAGGAGTTCGGTACGCTCCTGGAGAACCCGTGGAACCTCCATCCGGACGCGATCCCGGTGTGGACGATGGCGTGGCTGGCGGAAGGCGGCGGCTACTACGCCGGCAACCTCGGCCCCGCGCGGCTCGACGTGCGCTTCTTCGCGCTCGGCAACCTGCTCGCAGTCTCCACCGGTCTCGCCACGTCCGACCAGGCGCAGGCGCTGTTCGACCTGATCGAGCACCACCGGCGCGATCTCTTGTGCGACTCCGGCATGAAGCTGACCTACCCGCCGCTCGAGGAGCGCGATTGGTACACCCAAACGGGCTCGGATCAGAAGAACGTGGCGTGGTCGTACCACAACGCCGGGACCTGGCCGATGCTGCTGTGGCCGCTGGTGTCGGCCGCGCGGGTGGCGGGGCGCAGCGAACTGGCGGCCGAGGCGATGACGGCGGCCGCGCCACGGCTCGCGCGCGACGCCTGGCCCGAGTACTACGACGGTCCTTACGGCGGCCTGATCGGGCGACGTGCGCGCCTGGAGCAGACCTGGTCGGTGGCCGCCGTGCTCGCCGGCGGCACCCTGCTGGCCCGGCCGGAGGCGCCCGATCCGTTCGCGTTCGAGCGTGACGAGGCGCTCGAGGAGGCGATCGCCCAGGCCAAGCCCGACACGGTGGGGCGCATCGATTGAGCGCGCGGCCGCTGCGCGGTGGCGCTGGGCGCGCTCATTCCCCCAGGTGCCCGAGCTTGGCACGCTTCGTCGCCAGGTACACCTCGTTGTAAGCGTTCTCGCCCACGTGGAGCGGCACCCGCTCCACCACCTCCATGCCGTAGCCCTGCAGCGACACCACCTTGCGCGGGTTGTTCGTCAGCAGCCGTAGCCGCCGCACGCCCAGGTCGCGCAGCATCTGCGCGCCCACGCCGTAGTCGCGCAGGTCGGGGGCGAAGCCCAACTGCTCGTTGGCCTCGACCGTGTCGGCACCATCGTCTTGCAGGTGGTACGCGCGGATCTTGTTCACCAGGCCGATGCCGCGTCCCTCTTGGCGCAGGTACACCAGCACGCCGCGGCCGGCGTCGGCGATCGCCTTGAGCGAGGCGTCGCGCTGGAAGCCACAGTCGCAACGGAGGCTGTGGAGCGCGTCGCCGGTCAGGCACTCGCTATGCATGCGCACCAACACCGGCTCGTCGCCCTCGACCGCGCCGAGCACCATGGCGACGTGCTCGTTGCCGGTGACGGTGTCGCGGTAGGCCACGACGCGGAACTCGGCCCACGGTGTCGGCAGCCGCGCCTCGTCGATCCGCTTGACGAAGGGGTCCACCCGCAGGCGATAGGCGATCAGGTCGGCGATGCTCCCCACCCTGAGCCCATGCTCGTGCGCGAAGGCGAGCAGGGCCGGCAGCCGCATCATGGTGCCGTCGTCGTGCATCAACTCGCTGATGGCGGCCACCGGCTCGAGGCCGGCGAGGCGGCACAGGTCGACGGCGGCCTCGGTGTGACCGGCGCGGCGCAGCACCCCGCCGCTCTTCGCGCGCAGCGGGAACACGTGGCCGGGTCGCGAGAGATCGGCAGCGCTGGCGCCCTCACGGGCCGCCACGCGGATCGTGTGCGCCCGGTCGGTGGCCGAGACGCCCGTGGTGATGCCGTCGGCAGCCTCGATCGAGACCGTGAAGGCGGTCTTGCGCCGCGAGGTGTTCAGCTCCACCATCGGCGGCAGGGCAAGCCGGTCGGCCCGCTCGTCGGGCATGCTCAGGCAGATGATGCCGCCGGTGTGGCGGATCATGAACGCCAGTTGCTCGGTGGCGGCGAACTCGGCGGCGAGCACCAGGTCGCCCTCGTTCTCGCGGTGCTCGTCGTCGACCACGATGACTGCCCTACCGTTGCGCAGCTCGTCGAGCAGTTCGGGGACGGTGGCGAGCGGCCCGACCGTCGTCACCGCGCACCCTCCGGGGGCGGAGTCGCCCCGGGACCGGGCGTCCAGGACGCTTGCTCGTCGCGGGGGCCGAAACCCGCGAGCCGCTCGAGGTGTTTGGCGATCAGGTCGGCCTCGAGGTTGACGCGATCGCCGACGTGCAGCTCGCCGAGCGTGGTCACCTGCAGCGTGTGGGGGATCAACCAGAGGGTGAACTCGCTCGCGCCGAGGTCGCCCCGGGTACCGCCGGGGCCGCCCAGGTCGACCACGGTGAGCGACACGCCGTCCACGGTGACGCTCCCCTTGGGGATCAGGAAGCGCGCCATGTGCTCCGGCCCGCGCACGGTGACCACGTTCGCGCCGGGCTCACTGCGCGTTGCCGTGACCACGCCGGTCCCCTCGACGTGGCCCGACACGAGATGGCCGCCGAGGCGGTCGCCGAGCCGTACCGCGCGCTCGAGGTTGACGGTCGCGCCGGCAGACCAGCGCGGGGCCGTCTTGGCGACCGTCTCCTTCGACAGCTCCACCTCGAAGCTCCCGGGCGCGACGCTGACCATCGTCAGGCAGCAGCCCGACACGGCGATCGAGTCGCCGATGCGGGCGCCGTCCAGCACCTCGCCGGCCTCGATCCGCAAGCGCAGGTCGCCGCCCGCGTCATGGACACCGCGCACGGTGCCGACCTCCTCCACGATCCCGGTGAACATGGCTCAGTCCTCTCCCTCGCCGACGCGCTTCGCGGCCGCGGCCGCGGCCATCGCGGCCGTCGCGGCCGCGGCCGTC
>SLRS01000280.1 GCA_007130855.1 Trueperaceae bacterium
GCGGCGCCATGAGCGGTGTAGGACGGGCGCTCGAAGCGCACCACCGTGCAGACCAGGTAGGCACCGACGCGCTGTGGCAGCCCCGCGAACGAGACGCGCTCATCCGCCTCGTCGAGCCGGCTGAGGCGCTGCCGGAGTGCCCGTTGCAGCGTCAGGTGCTCGGCGGGCGTGGCATGGCTCAGCGCCAGCTGGGGATCGCCGCGCAAACCCGCCGCCGGTGCAGCGGCGCCGGCCTCTTCGACCTCTACTCGTAGGCCGCACAGTTCGCTGGCCAGGTGTTCGCTGCTCGCAGGCTCGATGCACACCGCCGGCGCGTCCTCTTCGTCGTGCCAGCGGATGCCGAACAGCACCACGTGGGGTTCGAGCTTCGCGTCGAGATCCTTGAACAGCTCCCTGGCGTCGGCCTGTGCCAGGCTGCGGAACGCGCGCTGCCCCTTCCACATCCAGGTCTGCCGGGCGCTCACGGCCTTGTGCTTCCGGGACGCGGCTTGCGTGCCTCGGCCGACGCCGTCTGCTCGTGTGCCCTCGTCAACGCCTCACAGGCCATGAATCCTCCCGGCGCGCAGTTCGCATCCTGCCCGATCAACGGCCGGGCGGCGCTGCAGTCCCGCCTTGCCGTGCACCGGCTCATCGCACGGCCGCGCGGCGCGCTTCGGTACGTCGCAGCACACGCGCTGACGGCCCTGGAAGCGGCGCTTCGCGACCATACCAGCGTGTGTCCCAGGCCCGAAGGCCCGCGCTTGGCGGGCCTTCGGGCCTGGGGTCGTCAGCGCGGGCGCTCACAGGCGCTGCACGCGCAGACGGCAAGGACGACGGTCAGGGTCTCGGCGCTCCGTGGCGGCACGACCGCAGCTCGGAGACCATGCTGACGCTCAGAGCTGTTCCAGCGTGATCAACACGCGCGTCCAGGTCGTGGTGCCCGTCTCATCCGTCAGTCCCACGGTGGCGAAGGCCTCGGGCGTCTGATGCTGCGCCCCGCTGACGAACTCGACGTTCGCGACCGTCATCGTGTGCTCCCACATCGAGCCCGTCGCGTAATCGACGACGGCGGGCAACACACCCATCAGGATGCTCCCGAAGAACCAGGCGTTCACTTCGCGCCGGACGACGATCTCTTCCGAGCGATAGCCCGCCAACTCGAAGGTGAGCCGATAGTCGCTCGATTGATCGAGGGTGAAGGTCGCCGGTGTGACCTGGCGGAACGACTCGCTGGTTCGCAAGGACACGACCTCCACGGTCGCACCGCTCGGGTTACTGGTCGCCGTGAAGTTCGTGGGACCAGGGTTGAACATCGTCGCGCAGCCTGCCATGAGCAGCGTTGCTGCAAGTACGAGTGTCATGCGCATGAGCATTTCGATACCTCTTCCTCTAGGTTCATGTGATCGGCAACGAGCCATGGCTCGACGTGGGTCTCCGCGCTCTCCTTTCATGATGATCATGAGCGACTATAGCCGGAGGCACACAGGTGTGGCGAGCGCCGAAGCGGGCCTCACCACCGCCACATCGAGTGACGCCCGCGTGACCGGGCCTGCGTAGGCCTCGGTCGAGGCTCCGGCCAGCGCAGGGATGCAACGAGCTGCACCACGATACGAGGCTGCCTCGCGCGGCGCGAACTGAGACCGCAGCCGCCGCCCCGGCTGCTCCGTGCAGCCTGGCGGCCTCAGGAGGATGACGCATGCAGATCGTCCGTACACTGACCCAAGACCGTCGAGGCGGAGTGAAGGGCGAAGGTCTCGTGTCAGGTGGCCTCCGAGTAGAACCGGTACATGTTCTTACCAGCCCTCTTGGCCTCGTACATGGCGGCGTCGGCCCGCGAGACGAGCGCGTGGCCAGCGTCGGCGTCGTGCGGGAAGATCGCGATGCCGATGCTGGCTGCCGAGGTGATCGTGTGGGCGCCGATGTCGAACGGTAGCCCAAGGCTCGCCACGATCTTGAGCGCGACGGCCTCGGCGTCCCGTGGCTGCTCGAGCTGCGTGAGCAAGACGGTGAACTCGTCTCCTGCCAGGCGCGCGGCGCTGTCCTCTTCGCGCAGGAGGTCGTTGAGCCGCTGCCCCACCATCTTCAGGTACACGTCGCCGACGTCGTGACCATGCTGGTCGTTGACGCGCTTGAAGTCATCGAGGTCGATGAAGAGCACCGCGATCAGACCACCATGGCGCCGGGACTCCCGAATGGCTTGTTCGAGTCGCCGCTGGAACTGCCCCCGGTTCGGCAACCCGGTCACGAGGTCGAAGTTGGCTGCCTGCTCGAGCTGATGGAGCAGCGTGGTCTGCTGTGTGATGTCGCGCAAGCTGAGGAGGTGTGCGGCTTCGCCTCGCCACTCGATCGCCGCGACGCGCATCTCCGCGGTGCGCACGTCGCGCACGTCGGTCAAGAGGTCGATGATGACGGCATTGCGGTCCGCGATCGGGAACCCGAACACCTCGCCCTCGAGCATGCGGGTACGGCCCGCGAGCATATGCGCGGCCGCCGGGTTGGCGCAGACGATCACGCCCTCGGCGTCGACGATCAGGATGCCGTCGCTCATGAGCTCGTAGATCGCGAGCAGGTGCTCGTGGTCCGGCAGGATGTGCGCTCTGGCCATGCTAGGGGATGTCAGACGCGTGATCCTGGTCCTCACTTCGCGCGGACCGATCCACAGGCGCGTCGAGCCCGAGCGGCTGGTCGAAGGGTGGCCCCACGTGCATGCCCAGCGAGTCCACCGTGAACTGCCGGACATCCTTGTCGTGCCGCGAGCCGCGCATCTTCAGAACGACGAGCCCCCGCTGGAATGTGCCGCCGATGTCACTGTGCCGGAGCAGGATGATCATGTCCGTCACGGTCGACAGGTGGGACTCAGTGGGCGACGTGCCGCCCAAGAAGGTGGGTGTCGTCGACGTCAGCATCGTCGTCAGGACGCGGTGCTTGACGAAGGCGCTGAGGCTCACGATGAACTTCCGGAAGCCGTCGACCGTACCGACGCGCTCGAGGGCCGACAGGCTGTCGACCGCCACGCGCGTTGGGCGGAACGCGTCGACGTGCGCCGCTATCCCCACGAGGTGATCCTCGAGCGTCGCGACCTCCGGGTAGACGGAGACGACCCTGAGTAGCCCGTCTCGCTCCATCGCCTCGAAGTCGACTCCCCAACCACGCGCGTTGCGGAACAGCTGCTCCCGCCGCTCCTCGAACGCGAAGACGAGGCAGCGCTCGCCCAAGAGCGCTCCGGCCGCGACGAACGCGGTCATCAGGAGCGTCTTGCCCGTGCCGGCCGCGCCCGAGACGAGCACGATCGAGTCACGGAAGAGGCCGCCATCGCACATGGCGTCGAGATCGGCGTTGCCCAAGGTGGTGCGCTCATCGGTGAGCCGCCGCTCGTCCGTGATGTCGAGGTGCGGAATCACGCTGATGCCGGAACCGTTGATCGAGAACCCGAACTCGCCGGAACCGTGGCCAGTGCCGCGGAACTTCACGACCTCGATGGTGCGCCGGCGCTTCTCGGCGGTGAGGACGTTGCGCAGCAGGATCAGGTTGTCGGTGACGAACTCCTCGACACCCCGGCGGGAGAGCGGCCCGTAGTCGCTCTGGCGCTCCGTGGTGAGCAGCGTGGTGACACCCAGGTCGGCCAAGCGACCGATCACGTCGCGAAACTCGTTCCTGAAGTGCTGGTCGTGACCGAACTGCGCGAACAGGCCGTCGAGCGAATCGATGACGACACGGGAGGCACCCAAACTCCTGACGGCCGAACCGATCCGAGACAGTAGTGCCGCGAGGTCGTACGATCCAGCTTGGATCGTCGTGCCGTCCTGCGCACGCGTGGCGTCGACGAACGACCACGAGCCGGCCGCCTCCCATGCCGGGACGTCCCATCCGAACCCACGGACGTTGGCGCGGATGCTCGCGGGGGACTCCTCGCAGGTCACGAACACGCCGGGCTGGGAGGCTACGATGCCGCCGCGGAGGAACTGCACCGCCAGGACGGTCTTGGCGCTGCCGGTCGTGCCGGCGACGACGACCGCCCTCCCTTCTGGGAAGCCTCCCTTGGTGATGCTGTCGAGACCGGGAACGCCAGTAGCAATCTTGGCAACGCCTGGCGCGGTCGTCACTTCACTCATCTCGCGGTGCCTCCTTCGCAAACGGCGCGCCCTCCTGGGGCACCCCCAGCTTGTCGAGCACGCTTCGCGTCAATGCCAGGTCGCCGATGATGCGGATGTCGGGTGCGGGCCTGCGCCGCAGCAGCGTGGGCGTCGCCAGGATCTTGGCTTGCTCCGCGTGTTCGGGATGGACGAGGACATCGATGACCGTGATGTCGTAGCGGCCCGCCAGGCGCTCGTCACACATGCGGGTCAGGGAGTCGATCGCCGTTCGCGAGCGGACTCCATCGCCCGCTACGTACAACTCGAAGAGGTACTCGGTCACGGATGACGCTAGCACGTGGCCCCCGCCGGCGTTCGTGTCGCGGGTGTTGACGGCGGTGCCGGCGTCGAGGATCGCACGCCAGAGGTCGGAGGGCGGTGATCCACGTGGTCGTCAGATGGGCGTCGAGGCGTCGAGGCGTCGACAAGGATGAGGCCCGCTCCACGCGGGCCTCCCCTGCTTGCGTCCCTGGCGTGCTTTGTTCTGGTAGGCGCGGCCAGGATTGAACTGGCGACCTCTACAGTGTCAATGTAGCGCTCTCCCACTGAGCTACGCGCCTACGTGGTCGGCACCGCGTGATGCGGTCCAAGGCGTCATTATTGCGCCTGCACCGCACGCGGGTCAACCTGATCGGAGCCAGCTCGGTTGCCGCCGCAGGGTTGCCCCGCCGGCGGGACGCGCCGAATGCAGCAGCGCCCCCTACGGCTGCGCGCGGCTCGACCGAGCGGGGCTTGACCTGAGGACGTGCGTCCGTGTACGCCCTACCCCCAGCGGGATACCCTGTGAGCACGATCGACGTGTGAGCGTGGATCGAGGTGAGAGGAGGCCGCGGTGGCCTACGTGATCTGCGAACCCTGCATCGGCGTCAAGGACCAGGCTTGCGTCGACGTCTGCCCAGTGGAGTGCATCTACGAGGCGGACGACATGTTCTACATCCACCCTGAGGAGTGCATCGACTGCGAGGCCTGCGTGCCGGCTTGCCCCGTCGACGCGATCTTCCTCGAGGACGACGTCCCCGCGAAGTGGCAGAGCTTCATCGCCAAGAATGCGGAGCTCGCTGGCGTAGCCTGATCCGCGGACGAACCTGCGGGCGCCGGGCGGGCGCGGCCGGAAGAGCCTGGCGGCGCCCGCCGGGGCGGTCGATACCCGCGGGCGGATCGGCCGGCTGCGCTCGCGACGGAGGGCACTCTCCGCCAGGCGGCTGCCCGATGCGACCGACGGCGAGCGGGCGACGCCCCCGTGCTGGAGCGTCGCCCGCGCATATGCATTGGAGGCGCCGACCGGATTCGAACCGGTGCATGGAGGTTTTGCAGACCTCTGCCTTACCACTTGGCTACGGCGCCACGCATCGAGAAGCTACCACGCGGCTCGATGAGGCGTCAACGAAGCGCGTGGAGCACGTGAATTATACCATCGCCTAGCGCCTGCGCGGGGTCGGCTCGACACGCCCGCGCGGTATGGTGCCGCCATGACCGAGGCTGCCCCGCGACGTTTCGCACACTTGCATCAACACACCGCCTACAGCCTCCTCGACGGCGCCGCCCGCATCAAGGACCTGGTCGCGTGGGTGAAGCAGGTCACGCCCGACGATCCCGCCCTGGCGATGACCGATCACGGCAACATGCACGGAGCGATCGAGTTCTACAAGGCGGCCAGCGCAGCGGGCGTCAAGCCGATCATCGGCCTCGAGGCGTACGTCACGGCCGGCTCGCGCTTCGACAAGCGGCGTCCGGAGGGCAACCTCGACGGCGGCTACTACCATCTCACGCTCTTGGCGAAGAACCTGACGGGTTACAAGAACCTCTGCAAGCTGAGCTCACGCTCGTGGCTCGAAGGGTTCTACATGAAGCCGCGCGCCGATCTCGAACTCCTCCAGGAGCACGCCGA
>SLRS01000170.1 GCA_007130855.1 Trueperaceae bacterium
CCGCGGTAGACTCGCCGCCATGCGCGAGCTGCTGTACAACGCCGCACGCCACTACAAGCGCGGCAAGTCGCTGCTCGAGCGGGGTGACGTGCGCGCCGCCCTGGCCGGCTTCGAGGAGGCGCTGCGCGATCTGCACGCGGTCAAGCCGCATCGGATGCGCGACATCTTGCTGGCCCAGGTGTACCTCGCGCGCTACCAGGCGGCCAGCGAGGTCGACCCGCGCGGCGCCCGCGCCGACCTCCAGCTCGGCTACTCGTACGCCCGCACCACGCGCGAACCGAGCGTGCGCCAGCTGGCCGAGACGCTGTGGCGCGCCGAGCGCGCGCGCCCGCGTGTACCCGCGCGCGAAGTCCGCCGCACGCAGCGGGGCAAGCGCGCGTCCTAGACTCGAGGGCATGGATCCCGCCCAGCTGCGCGAGCTCGCCCATCGACACCGCGACGCCTACCTCGAGGCGCTCGAGTCCCTCGTGCGCATCGAGACCCCCACGGGTGACCGTGATGGCGCCGAGGCCCTCGTCGAGCACCTCCAACGGCAGCTGCAGGGTGACGGTTGGTCGGTGCGCCGCGAGCCGCGCGAGCACGTGGGCGACGTGTTGCTGGCGCGGCTCGGCCAGGGCGAGCCGGGGCCGGCCACGCTGCTGCTGTGCCACTACGACACCGTCCATCCGCGCCACAGCTTCGGGCCGCACACCTGGCGCATCCAGGACGACCTGGCGGCGGGTCCCGGGGTGCTCGACATGAAGGCCGGCATCGTCACCGGTCTGCTGGCGCCGCGGCTGCTGCACATCGCGGGCCTGGCCCCGGCCGGACCGGTGACGCTGCTGATCAGCTCCGACGAGGAGGTCGGCTCGGGTGCCAGCCGCGCCCTGATCGAGGCCGAGGCGAAGGCGCACGACCGGGTGCTGGTGCTCGAGCCGAGCCGCGACGACGGCGCCCTCAAGGTCGGCCGCAAAGGCGTGGCGGGGTACCGGATCGCCCTGCGCGGCCGTGCCTCGCACGCCGGCCTGGCGCCACACGACGGCGCGAGCGCGCTGATCGAGTTGGCCCATCTGGTGCTCGAGCTCGCCGGCCTCGGCGACGACGCCGCCGGCACCACCGTGACGCCGACGGTCGCGCACGCCGGCACCGCCAGCAACGTCGTCACCGAGCGCGCCGAGCTCACCACCGACGTGCGCGTGCTCAACCTGGCCGAGGCGGAACGCGTCGATGCCGCCGTGCGCGGCTACGCGGCGCGCGACCCGCGCGTCGCCATCGAGGTCACCGGAGGCTTGAACCGACCGCCGATGGAGGCCAACCCGGCGAACCAAGCCCTGCTCGAGCGCGCCCGCCGCCTGGCCGCCGCCGCGCACTGGTCGGTCGAGGGCTCGGTGGTCGGGGGAGGTTCCGACGGCAACTTCACCTCGGCGCTCGGCGTGGCGACGCTCGACGGACTCGGATCGGTCGGCGGCGGCGCACACACCGGCGACGAACACGTGCGCATAGGCGACACGCTCGACCGCCTCGGCCTGGTCGCGGCGCTGCTCACCGAGCCGTGAGGGACGCGTGTTAGCGTGACGTCATGATCGCGGGCCTGCTCGCATTGGCATCAGGCGTGGTCCTGGCCGCGGCGCTCCCACCGACCGGCATGTGGCCGCTCGCCTTCGTGCTGGCCGTGCCCTTCGCGCTGATCGCGCGCGCGGAGGCGCCCCGCGACGCGTTCCTCATCGGCGCGCTGTTCGCGCTCGGGTTCTTCGGCGTGTACATCATCTGGTTGCCGCTTTCGTTCTCGCTGCCCGGCATGCTCGGTCCCTTCTTCTGGCTCCTGCACCCGCTGCTGCTGGCGGTCCTCGCGGCCATGTGGGGCCTGGTGGGCGGCCTGACGCGCCTGCTCGCAGGCCGCGGGGCCGCGGCACTGTGGTTGCTGCCGCCGCTGTGGGTGCTGGGGGAGTGGCTGCGCAGCCAAGGGTACTTCGGCTTCCCCTGGGGCACGCTCGGCTACGCCTGGCTCGACACGCCCGTGGGTCAGGCGGCCGCGCTCGTCGGCGTGACCGGCCTGTCGCTGCTGACCGCGGTGCTGGCCGCGGCCCTGGCAGCGCCGTTCGTCAGCGACGAGCGCCGTGGCGCCCGGCAGGCACGGGCCTGGCTGCGGCTGACGCCGGCCCTGGCCGCGGTGGCGCTGCTGGCGACGGCCTGGTGGTGGGGCGCGCGCGCGCTTCCTGCGAGCATCGGCCCCATCGAGTCCACCGCGCTCCTGGTGCAGGGCAACGTCGACCCCTTCGGACGCGCGGTGAGCGCCGCCCGTGAGCTCGACGTCCACCTCGCCATCACCGAACTCGGCGTCGCCGGCATGGCGGCGGCACCCGACCTCGTGATCTGGCCCGAAGGGGCCGTGATCGGCTACGACCTCGACGGCGCCGCGGGCGAGGCCGTGCGCGAGCGCATCCAGTCGGCAGCGCCCAACTCGACCTTCGTGGTCGGGGGACGCGGCCGCGACGCGGGCGGCGGTCTCGATCGCAGCTTCAACAGCGCCTTCCTGATCGAACAGGGCCAGCTCCGCGGCCGCTACGACAAGCACGTGCTGGTCCCCTTCGGTGAGCGCTGGCCGCTGATCGACACGCTCGGTGGCGCCTACCGCGCCGTGTTCGGCGCGCTCAACCTGCCGATGATGACCAGTACCACGCCGGGCCCGGGGCCCGTCCCGCTCGCGTCGCGCCTCGGTCCGCTGGCGACGGGCATCTGCTACGAGTCGGTCTTCCCCGCGGTGAGCGCCGCGATGGTGGCCGACGGCGCGCGGGTGCTGGTGGTGATCACCAACGACGCCTGGTTCGCCCGCGGCGACGGTGCGCGCCAGCACCTCGACATGGGCCGCATGCGGGCGATCGAAACACGCCGTTTCCTGCTGCGCGCCGGCAACGACGGCATCACCGGCGTGGTCGACCCCTATGGGCGGCTGCAGGCCGAGTACCCGCGCTTCACGGCCGGCCACCTGGCGGTGCGCTTCGGCTTGCGCGAGGAGCTGACCCCGTTCGTGCGTTTCGGCCACCACTGGCCCTGGGTGCTACTGGCGTCGACGGTGCTGGTGTCGGGTGTGGTGTCGATAGGGAGGGCGACGTGATCGCGCTCCGCCGGGATCACGCCCGCGCGGTTCGAGTGCCCTGGACAAGACGCTCTGGCGGCAGTACGATGCCCAGCCGATGAACGTCGTCCTGGTCGGCGGCGGCGAGATCGGCGTGCTGGTCTCCGGCGCCCTGCATCGCTCGCACAACGTGACCGTCATCGATCAGGATGAGGGGCGCGGCGAGGCCTTCGAGCACCTCGACGTGCGCTTCCTCCGCGGCAATGGCGCCGATCCGGACGATCTGCGCCTGGCCGGCGTCGACGGCGCCGATGCCTTCATCGCCTGCACCCTCAACGACGACATCAACGTGCTCTCCTGCTTAGCGGCGAAGGGGTTGGGCGCCAAGGAGACGATGGCCTTCGTGACCCGCCAACGCTACGTCGATGCCTTCCGGCCACGGGGAGCGATGGAGACGATCGGCCTCACCATCGACCGCATCCTGTGGCCGCAGCGGACGCTGGCGCAGCAGATCGTGGAAATCGTCCGGGTCCCACGCGCGCTCGACACCGGCTCCTTCGCCGGCGGGCGCGTCAAGCTGGTGGAGTACCGCATGGAGCCGGGCGATCCGTTCCTGGAGGAGTCGCTCTCACGCCTCAAGCTCCCGGACGGCGTGCTGGTGGCTGCACTCCTGCGCGGTGACGCTTTCGTGGTCCCGACCGGCGAGAACCGCCTGCACGTCGGCGACAAGGTCGTGTTCATGGGCACCGGCGACGGGGTGCGCCGGATCGAGGCACGCTTCGCCCCCAGCCGCCGGCGCCAGCGCGTCGCCGTGATCGGCGGCGGCAACGTCGGCTTCATGGTGACCGAGGAGCTGCTCGACTACGGTCTCGACGTCACCATCATCGAGTCGGACGAGGCACGCACCGAGAAGCTCGCGGGTCTGCTCCCCAAGGCGCTGGTGCTGCGCGGCGACGGTACCGACCTCGAGCTGCTCGAGCAAGAGCGCATCGAGGACGTCGACGTGGTGGTGGCCGTCACCGCGGACGACGCCGCGAACCTGCTGATCTCCCTGCTCTCCAAGCAGCTCGGCATCCCCAAGGTGATCACCCGCGTCAGCCGGACGCGCAACCGGCGCTTGTTCGAGCGCGTCGGCATCGACGCGCCGCTGACGCCACGCACTGCCGCGCTGCAGGAGGTGATCAACTGGCTCCGGCTCGACGAGGTCGACCACCTGGCCACCATCGAGGACCGCGCCGAGGTCATGGAGGTCACCTTCCCGCTCGAGGCCAAGCCGGGCCGCGTGTTCGAGCTCGGGTCGCCGCCAAACTCGCTGATCGGCGCGATCCTGCGCAAGAACCGCGCCATCGTGCCGACCGGCGACACCAGCATTCATCCCGGCGATCACCTGTTCTTGATCACCACGCCGGACAACGTCGATGCCGTCGAGGCCTGGCTGGACCGGCAAGAGCGCGGTACGGTCATCTGAGATGCCGCGCGGTCGGCGTGGCCGCTTCGCCACCTACGTCGTCAGCATCGGACTCCTGGCGCTATGCCTGGCCCTGATCGGCTTCTCGCTCTACGCCACCATCATCGGCGACCCGCCGTTGCCGTTCCTGGTCACGGCCGCGGTGGCGGGAGCGCTGGGTGTCCCGCTGCGGCTGATCGGCCGACCAGACCAAGAGCCGAGCCGCCGCGAGGCGCTCATGGGCGTTCTGGTGCTGTGGTCGCTCATCCCCGTCGTCGGGACCCTCCCGTACCTGATGGGGGCCGGCCTCGAGCCGCTCAACGCGCTGTTCGAGTCGATGTCCGGCTTCACCGCGACCGGCGCGACCGCCATCGTCGACTTCACCGGCGTGCCGCCGGCCCTGTTCATGTGGCGCGCCTTCACCCAGTGGGTGGGAGGCATCGGCATCGTGGTGGTCTTCGTGGCGGTGTTCCCACAGCTCGCGATCGCGGGGAGGCAGATCTTCCACGCCGAACTGCCTGGCCCGACCGAGGAGCGCCTCACGCCGCGGCTGCGCAACACCGCGCTGGCCGTGCTGGCGCTGTACGTGTCGCTGTCGGCCGCGTGCGCCTTCGGCTACGTGCTGGCGGGGATGGGGCCCTATGAGGCCGTCGCGCACGCCTTCACGACCGTGTCGGCTGCGGGCTTCTCGCCCGAGGCGCGCTCCTTCGAGGCGTACGGCCTGGCGGTCGACCTGGTCGCGATCGTCTTCATGACGCTCGCGGCCGTGAACTTCGCCTTGCTCTTCCGCGCTTTCATGGGCCGGCCGCGCGACCTGTGGCGGGACCCGGAGCTGCGCACCTACGTGGCGATCGTCGTGGTCGCGGGCTCGCTGCTGAGCCTGCACCTGGTGCCGCTCTACGGGAGCATCGAGGCGCTGCGGCACGGCTTCTTCCAGACCATCTCGATCCTGACCACCACGGGCTACGCGTCGGCGAACTTCGACGCCTGGCCCGACCGCGCCCGCGTCACGCTGGTCCTGCTCATGTTCATCGGCGGCTCGGCCGGCTCGGCCGCCGGCGGCATCAAGGTGATGCGGTGGCTGATCATCGGCGCCCACACGGTGCGCGAAGTGCACCGCGCGCTGCACCCGCGGGCCGTCCTGCCGCTGCGAGTCGGTGCCCGCACCATCTCCGAGGAGGTGCTGCGCGCCATCGCCGCCTTCATCACGCTGTACGCCTTCATGCTCGCGATCTCGACGACCCTGCTGATCTACCTGGGCGCCGACTTCGTCACTGCCTTCACCGCCTCCGCCGCGACCGTCGGCAACGTCGGCCCCGGTCTGGGCAGCGTGGGCCCGATGTCGTCGTACGACACCGTGCCTGCGCTCGGGCGGGCCCTGCTGATCTTCAACATGTTCGCCGGGCGCCTGGAGATCGTGACCGTGTTCGTGCTCTTCACGCTGC
>SLRS01000233.1 GCA_007130855.1 Trueperaceae bacterium
CACCCGGGCGCCCGCGTCCGTCGTCGTGGGCCCCTCAGGCACACGCGAACAGCACGTCGGTGACGGCGCCCAGCAGTGCCTCGGCGCTGCCGAGTCCGCGCTTCTTGATCGAGAACCCGGGCGGGTAGCGCGTGGGCTCGACCTGGAAGCGCAGTTCGCGGATCCGGCGCGCGTCGTAATCGAGGGCATCGCCGTGGAACGCGATCTGCACGTCGGTCATGTGCTCGGTGATGGTCGCCACGCCGCGTCCGGCGGCCAGGTGGCGCAGCTTGGCCAGTTCCACGAACGCCTTCACCTCGGCCGGGAAGGGGCCGTAGCGCTCACGCAGTTCGCGCGCCAGGCGCGACACCGCGGCCAGGTTCGTCGCCTCGGCGAAGCGGCCGTAGAAGGCGATGCGTTCGTCGTCGGAGGCCACGTAGCTGGGTGACAGCCGCGCGTCGATGGCCAGGTCGAGCGCCACGGTCGGCAGCGCCTCGCTGGCCTGCTCGCCCTTGAGGGCCGCGATGGCCTCGGCCAGCATCTCGGTGTACACCTCGAGCGAGACGGCGGCGATCTGCCCGTGCTGCTCGGGGCCGAGGAGGTTGCCGACGCCGCGGATCTCCATGTCCTTCTCGGCCAGGCGGTGACCGCTCCCGAGGTCGTCGAGCTCCGCGATGGCGTACAGCCGTCGCTGAGCAGCTTCGGTCGTCTTCCCCGGATACAGCAGGTAGGCCCAGGCCTCGGTGCGGCGGCGGCCGACTCGGCCCCGGAGCTGGTACAGCTGCGCCAAGCCCAGCCGGTCGGCGCGCTCGATGACCAGCGTGTTGGCGCCGCCCACGTCGAGGCCCGACTCGACGATGGTGGTCGCCAGCAGCACGTCGAAGGCGCCCTCCTGGAAGCCGAGCATCACGTCCTCGAGCTGATCGGCGGACATCTGCCCGTGCGCCACCCCGATGCGGGCCTCGGGCACGAGCTGCGCCAGGGTGCGGCCCCGCAGGCTCATCGAGCCGATGCGGTCGTGGATGTAGTACACCTTGCCGCCGCGCTCGAGCTCGAACACGATCGCCTCGCGCACCGTGCGCGGGTCGTAGGGCTGCAGCACCGTCTGGATCGGCTTGCGCCCCTCGGGGGGCGTGGTGATCTGGGACACGTCGCGCAAGCCGACGAGGCTCATGTAGAGCGTTCGCGGGATGGGGGTGGCGGACAGCGAGAGCACGTCGACATCGGCCTTGAGGGCCTTGAGGCGCTCCTTCTGGGCGACCCCGAAACGGTGCTCCTCGTCGACCACGACGAGGCCCAGGCGCTTGAAGGTCACTGCCTCGGAGAGCAGCCGGTGGGTGCCGATCACCACGTCGATACTGCCGTCGGCCAGCCCAGCGACCACCCGGCGCGCCTCGACGTCGCTGCTGAAGCGCGACAGCATCGCCACGTTCACGGGCAGCCCGGCGTAGCGCTCGGCGAACGTGGCGTAGTGCTGGCTGGCCAAGACCGTGGTCGGCACCAGCATGGCCGCCTGGTAGCCGTGCCCCACCACGCGGTGCGCGGCACGCAAGGCCACCTCGGTCTTGCCGAAGCCGACGTCGCCGGAGATGAGCCGGTCCATCGGGATCGGCCGCTCGAGGTCGACGAGCGTGTCGGCCAGCGCCTGACGCTGGTCGACGGTGAGCTGGAAGCCGGCGCCGTGCGCGATGAGCGGGTCCCATTCCGGCAGCGGCGGGTGGGCGATCCCCGTGGCGATCTGTCGCGCCGCGTAGCTCTTGATCAACTCGGCCGCGAGCCGCTCGGCCCCGGCGCGCGCTCGCTCGCGCGCCCGCGCCCACTCGTTGGTGCCGAGCGTCGAGAGCCGCGGCGGATCGTCGCTGGTGCCCGGGTGCCGGCGCAGCAGCGGTAGCTGCTCCATCGGCAGGTAGAGCTTGCCCTCGCCGGCGTAGGCGAGCCGTAAGTAGTCGCGCGTGACGCCGATCACCTTGCGCGCCTCGAGCCCCAGGAAGCGGCCCACCCCATGATCGGGATGGATCAGGTAATCGCCGACCTGCAGCGCCGTCGGATCGCTGACGCGCTTGCCACGCAGCTTGGCGCGCGCGCGGTCCCCCTGATAGCCGTAGAGCAGGTCCTCGGTCAGGACCACCTCGCGCCGCTCGGGGTCGCGATAACCCCCCTCGAGACGCGGTGCGAGCACCAGCGAGATCTCCCCCGGATGCAGCTCGACGCGCGCCCGCCAGGAGCTCGGCAGATGCTCGACGACGCGCTCGCGCAGGTAGCGGCCGGTCCGCTCGAAGGAGAGCAGCAGCTGCACGCTGTAGCCGTCGCGCAGCCAGGTCTCGAGGTCGGCCGCCATGTCGCGCAGCTTGGCGCGGTAGTAGGGCAGCGGCAGCTCCGGCGCCAGACCGGACTCGAGCGGCAGCGGATCACGCCCGAACGACACCACTTCGCGCTCGCGCAGAGCGGCCCAAAGGCGCGTGGCGTCGCCGAGCTCGGCCTCCATCAGCTCCGGGGCGTCGAGGAACACGGTCCCGGGGCACTGGTCGAGCACCGTCGAGGTCCAGGCCGCCGCCGCTTCGCCGCCCTCGGCCTCGAGCAGCGCGTCGATGTCGCGCGGGGCGAGCACCACCTCGGCAACCGGGGCCCCGCGCCGCAGCAGGGTGTCGATCTCGTCGCCGAACACCTCGATACGCACCACGTCGTCTTCGGCCAGGTGCACTTCGACCGTATCGCCGCGGACCGTGCAGCCGGGGACCTCGTCGCGCGGGAAGCCGTAGGCGATCAACCGCTCGAGCAGCGCGTCGCGGGCGATCCGCGTGCCGTCGCGCAGGACCAGCGCGTAGCGCTCGGGATCGGCCGGGAACGGCGCCACGGCGTGCGCGGCGCTGAGGATGACCTTGTCGGCGCGCTCGTGCCAGTCGCCAAGGCTCGGATCGAGGCTGTGAGCCGCGCCGAAGGGCCCCGTGTGTCGCAGCCGTTCGGCACGCTCGGGCGTGGTGACCAGCACGGCCGCCCCCTCGTGGCGGGCGAAGCGCGCCAGGCGCGCCACCGCCGGCAACGCCAGCAGGCGCACACCGCGCATCGCCGGGTCGGCGTCCGTGGGGAGAGGGGGAGGCTGCTGTTCCATGACTCGGTGCGCGCGCGTGTGCGGCGCCCGCGGCATCCTAACGCCCCGGCGGGGTCGGCTGCGCCCCGCGAGCGACGCGCACGGGGCACACGGCGGCGCGACTCAGGGTGGGGCGCCGTGCTTGTGCTTCACCGCCAGGCCGTAGGCGACGTCGCGCGGCACGCCGGCGGCCATCAGCCGCTCGCGCAGCTCGCGACCGCGTACGCCGCCGGCGGCGAGGGCCTCGGCCAGGGCGACCGGATCGGCCGGCGCCGCGGGGGTCGCGACGGCCTCGAAGCCCGGCTCGGCGGGACCGACCGTGATGACGACCTCGCCGCGGGGCGCTTGGGCCTCGAAGTGGGCGACGAGGTCGGCGAGCGGTCCCCGGAGGACCTCTTCGAAATGCTTGCTGAGCTCGCGTGCGACCGAGCCGGCGCGCCCCGACCCGCACGCTGTCTCCAGCTCGCGGAGGCTGGCGAGCAGTCGCGTGGGCGCCTCGTAGAGGACGCTGGGGTGGTCGCGCGCCGCGATCGCGGCGATGCGCGCGCGCCGCTCGCGACCGCGACGCGGCAGGAAGCCCTCGAAGGTGAAGCGGGCGAGCGGGAGTCCCGACAGGACCAGCGCCGGCACGAACGCCGTCGGACCCGGCAGGGCCTCGACCTCGACGCCGAGGTCGAGCGCGATACGCACGAGCTCTGCCCCGGGGTCGCTGATGCCGGGACTGCCGGCGTCGGTGACGAAGGCGACGTGCTGGTGCCGACGCAAGAGGCCGGCGGCCCGCGTCGCGATGGTGTGGGCGTCCAGACGCGTCAGCGGCGTGGTGATGCCGTAGTGGTCGAGCAGCACCCGCGACCGCCGGGTGTCTTCGGCGGCCACCACGTCGGCTCCGCGAAGGGTCTCGAGGGAGCGCAGGGTGATGTCGGCCAGGTTGCCGATGGGCGTGGGCACCAGCGTGAGTCGGTGCGCAGCCGGCTCGGCCGCTTCGCTCACTCGGTGCCGTCGGCTGCCGTATACACGGGGCCCCAGCGGCGCCCGCGGCTCCGACGCCGGGCGTTGCGCCTCAGCGCCGCCCGGAACGAGGCCCGGATCAACTCGGCCTCGCCCACCGTGACGGTCACGATGGTGCCTTCGGGCAGGTCGACGCCCTCGGCCAGTTCGACGCGCCCCTCGCGTACGATCCCCTTGAAGGCTCGCATGCGGTCCTTTCCGACGAGCGACGACACTCGCCTCGTCACGCAGGGTATCAGGTCCGGACGCAGTAGCGCGCGGCGGCGGCACGCGCTATGATATCCCCTAGGGATACTGTATCACGGGCTCGCGATACCGGCGGGGCCTGACCCGCCCGACAGGAGCACGATGCCAACCACCAATGCCATCTCCCGGATCGACGGTCCGGTGCTCGGCGACGACGATCAGCGCCGCCGCGTCATCAATCGGCTCAAGCGCCTCGAGGGGCAGGTCCGCGGACTCCAGCACATGATCGACGAGGGCCGCTCGTGCCGCGAGATCCTGACGCTGCTCGCGGGCATCCGCAGCGCGCTCAACGCCACCGGCGACGTCATCCTCGAGCATTACGTGCAGGCCTGCCTGACCGACGCCGCCAGCGACGACGAGGTGCTCCACGATCTGGTGCAGGCGGTGAGGCTCGCGCGCGGCTGAGGCGACGCCGTCAGCGCTCTGCCACCAGCGCGATGCGCTGCAGCTGGGTATCGGGATAGTAGAAGCCGAGGACCTGCCCGTAGCTGTACCCGGCCAGCGCGAGCGCCCGCGCGCCGTACTGGCTCATGCCGACCCCGTGGCCCCACCCTTCGCCGCGGACGAGCAGATCGCCGGCCATCCGGAAGCGGGTCGACTTCAGGCCCCAGGCGCGCACCTGCGTGCGCGCGTCAAGGCCTTCGAGCACCACGCGGCCGGCGCTGCCGGTCACCTCCAGACGCTGCACCCGACCGGACTCGCTGGTGGCCAGCACCCGCACTTGGCGCACGTTGCCGACGGTGTACCCGGCAGCGGCGAGATGCCGCGCCACCAGCGCGGGCTCGAGCTGCACGTTCCAGTGACGGTGCGGGCCGTCGCTGGCGACGTCTTGGAAGGCCGAGAGGTAGGGGATGCTGCCTCCCCAGACCTCCGCCGACGAGGCGATGACGCCACCGCTGTCGGCGTGATAGTAGGTGCGGGCGTAGGCGCCCCTATAGGTGAGCACCTCTCCGACCGTGTCGGACACGGCCTGATCGGTGCGCGGATGCTCGACGTCGATCCCCCGGTACATCTGGCAGTCGCTCGTCGCGCAGACGTCGTACGGCGCGTTCGGCGAGAGCTTGGCGAGCGTGTAGGTCCGCGCCGCCACCGCTTGCGCACGCAACGCCTCGAGCGGCCACGTCGCCTGCATCTCGGCGGGCACCACGCCGCGCAGGTAGTCCTCCAGGCCTACGACGTTGATCACGATGACGCTACCGGCGCGCGCCACGAGCCGCAGGCGCCCGCGGTAGCGCACGCCGTCCCAACGGACCTCACCCTGGTCGGGCGCGAGCTCGAGCTGACGACCGATCTCGTGCCCGTCCACCACGAGGCGATCGCCGATCGCGGTCACGGGCCAGGTGAGCGCGAACGGGGTCGCGAACGCGCGCCCGTCGATGGCGCCCCGATGTGGCCCGTCGAGCACGACCTCGACCGCGCCCCGCTCGGCGAGCAGCACCCGCACGAGCGGCTGCGCCAGGGCCAGCGAGCCCAGGAACACGACGGCAGCGGCCACGCAGCCGCGCAATGCGAGTTGGCGCACGACCCTCCTAGAGCTGCGAGGCGACGGGGTACGTGAACCGGAACGTCCCGCTGGCGTTGTCGTAGGTCATGACGATGGTGTAGATCCCTCGTCCTTCGCTGAACACCTGGTCCACGGCGATACGCTGACCGCGGCTGAAGGCCTGGTCGAACACGCTGCGCTCCGGCACGGCCGCGGCACCGGTCTGGAAGCTGGCCGGGCTCTCGAACATGACCTGCATCCGCACCGTCCCCTGGCGCACCAGGCCGTTGACGGCGATGGGCATGTCGCTCCGCGTGACCGTGCGGATGGGGGTGCGGGCGTAGTGGTCGTTCTTGTAGACGTACACCGGCGTCTGGTTGGGGATCCCCAGGTACCACCCGCGCCATTCACCGATGGCGAAGAAGATCCCCGTCAGGATCAGCACGAAGATGATGAGATCACGCATCGCCGCCAGTATAGGGGCTGCCGACGACCCGGCGTGCGGAACGCTTCACGCCACCACGGCCGCGCCGTGGAGCGGGGTGCACGCCTATACGGCGTGCACCCCGCGCGTCGCTCAGGCCGGCGCCGCCTGCTGGTGCAGGGCGCGCAGGACGGTATGGAGGATGCCGCCGTTGCGATAGTAGTCGACCTCGACCGGTGTGTCGAGCCGGCAAGTCGCCTGGAACACCACCTCGCTGCCGTCGGCCCGGCGCGCCACCACCGTCAGCTGCTGGCGCGGGGTCACCTCGTCCGACACGTGGACGTCGAAGGTCTCGCTGCCGTCGAGCCCCAGCGTCTCGGGGTCCTGTCCACGCTCGAACTGCAGCGGCAGCACACCCATGCCCACCAGGTTCGAGCGATGGATGCGCTCGAAGGTCTTGGCGATCACGGCCTTCACACCGAGCAGGTAGGTCCCCTTGGCGGCCCAATCGCGGCTGCTGCCCATCCCGTAGTCTTCGCCGGCGAGCACCACCGTGGGGACACCGGCGTCCAGATAGGCGCGGCTGGCATCGAAGACGGTCTCCACTTCACCGCTCAGGAAGTTGGTGGTCCAGCCGCCCTCGGTGCCGGGGGCGAGCTGGTTGCGCAGGCGCACGTTGGCGAAGGTGCCGCGGGTCATGACCCGGTCGTCGCCGCGGCGCGCGCCATAACTGTTGAAGTCCTTGGGCTCCACGCCGCGGCTGATGAGGTAACGGCCGGCCGGCGTGTCCTTGCCGATCGCGCCAGCAGGGCTGATGTGATCGGTGGTGACGGAGTCGCCGACCTTCACCAGCGTGCGTGCGCCCAGGATGGGAGCGATCGGCTCCGGCTCGGCGCGCATGTCGACGAAGAACGGCGGCTCGTGGATGTAGGTCGACGCCTCGTCGAAGGCGTAGAGCTCGCCTCCCTTGACCGGAATGGCGTTCCAGGCCTCGTTGGACTCCTCGATCCCCTCGTACAGCCGTTGGAAGGTCTCCGGCCGCATCGCGTTCTCGAGGGCGGCCGTGACGTCGGCGTAGCTGGGCCAGATGTCGCGCAGGTACACCGGCTCGCCCTGGTCGTCCGCGCCGAGCGGTTCGTTGACCAGGTCGATGTCGACGGTGCCGGCGAGCGCGTAGGCGACCACGAGCGGTGGGCTGGCGAGGTAGTTGGCCTTCACGTGAGGGCTGATGCGCCCCTCGAAGTTGCGGTTGCCCGAGAGGACCGAGGCGGCGATCAGGTCACCGCCCTGCACCGCCTCGACCACGGGTTCGGGCAACGGGCCCGAGTTGCCGATGCAGGTGGTGCAGCCGTAGCCGACGGTGTAGAACCCGACCGCTTCGAGGTAGGGCGTGAGCCCGGCGTCGTCGAGGTACTCCGTCACCACGCGCGAGCCGGGCGCGAGCGAGGTCTTGACCCACGGCTTGGCCGCGAGACCGCGTTCGGCGGCCTTCTTCGCCACCATCCCGGCAGCGAGCATCACGCTCGGGTTGCTCGTGTTGGTGCAGGAGGTGATCGCCGCGATCACCACGTCGCCGTGACGCAGGTCGTGCTCGACCCCCTTCAGACGCAGCGGCACGCTGCGCCCTTGCGCCGCCTCGTCGAGCCCGAAGCCCCGCGACTCGGTGGGTGCGCCGAGCGCCTCGCGCCAGGCGCTCTGCATGTCGCTGAGCGCGATGCGGTCCTGCGGTCGCTTGGGCCCCGCGAGGCTGGGCACGACCGTCGCGAGGTCGAGCTCCAGCGTCTCCTGGAAGTCGGGGTCGGGCATGGCGTCGGTCCGGAACAGGCCGTTGGCCTTGGCGTAGCGCTCCACCAGGTCGACCTCGTCGGGCAGGCGGCCCGTCTGGCGCAGGTAGCGCAGGGTCTCGTCGTCGGTCGGGAAGAAGCCCATCGTGGCGCCGTACTCCGGCGCCATGTTGGCGATGGTGGCGCGATCGGGCAGCGTCATGGTCGAGAGTCCGGCGCCGTAGAACTCGACGAACTTGCCCACCACGCCGTGGCGGCGCAGGATCTGCGTGACGACGAGCGCCAAGTCGGTGGCGGTCGCGCCCTCGGGCAGCCGCCCGGTCAGCTTGAAGCCGATCACCTCCGGGGTGAGCATGTACACCGGCTGACCGAGCATGACGGCTTCGGCCTCGATGCCGCCGACGCCCCAACCCACGACGCCGAGGCCGTTGATCATGGTGGTATGGCTGTCGGTCCCCACCAACGAGTCGGGGTACACCGCCTCGAGATCGCCATGGGGGGCATGCAGCACGCCGCGCGAGAGGTACTCGAGGTTCACCTGGTGGACGATGCCCGAGGCCGGCGGCACCACCGAGAAGTTGTCGAAGGCGGCCTGACCCCAGCGCAGGAACTCGTAGCGTTCACGATTGCGCTCGAACTCGATGGTGGCGTTGCTGGCCAGCGCCGTCGGGCCCTCGTACTCGTCGACCTGGACGCTGTGATCGATGACGAGGTCGACCGGTACGAGCGGGTTGATGGCCTTGGGATCGCCGCCCATGCGGTCCATGGCGGCGCGCAGCGCGGCCAAGTCGACGACCGCCGGCACCCCCGTGAAGTCTTGCAGCACCACCCGAGCGGGCTTGAAGGGGAGCTCGACCTGGGCCGGCGCAGCGGCGTCGTAGCCGGCCAGGCGCGCGACGTCGTCCTCGGTGACGTCGTAGCCGTTCTCGTTGCGCAACAGGCTCTCGAGCAGGATCTTGATGCTGAACGGGAGTCGCTCCACCTGCCCCAGGCCCTGCTCCTGTAGGACCGCCAAGCGGTAGTAGTAGGCCTCGCCGCTGCCGGTGTCGAACGTGGCACGGGCACCGAAGCTGTTCTTGGGGCTGCGCTCTGGCATACTCGTCTCCTCCGCCGGATCTCGACGCACACGTGGCGACGTCGAGGCTCACCGGCCACTGGTTTCCTCAGTCTGCTACGCTCCAACCTGACATGGAAGAGGCGTCGTCACGTAGGGACACGGCGGCAAATCAGACAGCCGCAACCGACGGCAGCGAGCGCGATCCCGACGCCCCAGCTGCGACCGAGGGCGCCGTCGTCATGGTGGTCACCGATCCGACCGCTGCGCGCTGGCTGCTGCGGCCGGCGAGCCTGCGGCAACTCGAGCCGTTCCTGGGCGCGACCCGCAGCGTCGGTGAGGCGGCGGCGCTGACCGGCGAGCTGCCCAACACCGTGCTCAAGCGCACCCGTCGACTCGTGGCGTTGGGCCTGCTCCGCTGTGTGGCGAAAGAGCCGCGCGCCGGCCGCCCCCTGCGCCGCTACCGGGCTAGCGCCGACGTCTTCTTCGTGCCCTTCGAGGCCAGCGGCGCCGACAGCCTCGAGGCTGCCCTGGCCGAGCGCGAGGCCTACTGGGAGCGGTTGCTGCGCCACAACGTGGTGCGCGCCCGGATGGAGGCGTTGGACACCTGGGGCACGCGCATCTACCGCGACGGCCGCGGCCGTCTGCAGGTCCAGACCGCGCTCTCGGCCGACGCGAACGCCATCTTGCTCGACCCCGACATGCCCGCTGCGCTGTCGGCCTGGCGCGACCAGGTGATGCTCGACCATGCCGACGCCAAGGCCTTCCAGCGCGAGCTGTTCGCACTCTTGCTGCGCTACCAGCGCGCCCACGGCGCCCAGCGCTACGTCGTGCACGTCGGCCTGGCGGCGCTGCTGAGCGAACCGCCGGGCTGAGCCGGGCGGCGGTTGGACGCGGCCTACCGGCCGGGGCGAGCCGCCGGCCACGACGCGATGCGGGCGCGTGGCGCTGCAAACCTGCTACATTGCTGCGATGTCGCCGTTCCCACTCCCGCGCCCGCCTGCCCTGGCACTGCTCGGCGCCTTCGTGGTGCTGACGCTCGCGGCGTGCGCGCCGCCGGCGACGACCGTCGTGACGCCGACGGCGCCCGGCGACGACTACGCCACGCACGAGGCCTTCGACACGCCCGCCGCCCGCGAGGTCGAGCGGGCCGCGCACGAGGCCTTCCACCGCATGGAACTCGGTCGCCTGCAGCTCGGCTTCTACACCACCAACGTGCTGGTCGACCTCGATCTGCCACGGGGCTCGCGCGTTACCGTCGAGGCCTTCAGCGACGACTCGTACCGACTGCGGCTGAGCTCGGAGGCCGCGCTCGAGGCCGCTTGGCTCGTGACCCCGGATGGGGTCCAGCGCGTCGCACCCTGAGCAGGGTCACCCTGTCCCGACCGGATCCCGCCGCGCTCGCGGCCGTCACGAAGGAGAAACCATGGCAGCAACATCGACACGAGTCCTGGGCCGCGTTCGCGCTGTGGGGCGGCGGAGCACGTTCGGCGTGCTCCTCGCCCTGGGGCTGCTCCTCGGCAGCGCCCAGGCCCAGCAGCCACCGCTCGAGGGCCTGCTCCCGGCCAGCACCGTCGTGGCCCTCCACGCCGCGCCCAACAGCGGCGACCTGAGCGCCCTCGCGGAGATCTTCGACGCGGTCGGGGCCGGAGCCGGACGCGACACGCTGATGCGCATGCTGGGCGTCTTCGGCGCCGATTGGGTCGAGTTCGCCGATGGCGCCGACCTCGATGTCGTGGCGATGCTGCTCGACGACCTGGGCCCGATGTGTCCGGCGGCCGAGGCCGTATGGGACGCCGAGGCCGCGCCGGGCCTGATGGGCCCGAGCGTGTTGGCCGTCAGCCTGTCCCCGTTCAGCCCGCTTCCCGGCGTGCTGGCGCTGGCACGGCCGGCCGACGTGGCCTACGCCGCGCGTGTGCAGGACGTGCTGATCGAGTGCTTCGCAAACGGCCCGAGCCTCGAACAAGACGGCGTGACGCTGCACATCCTGGCTGACGGCGGTGACCTGCCGCTGGTCGTGGCGCGCCGAGACGGCACCTTCATGGCCGCCACCGATCCCGATCTGCTGCGCGGCGCCATCCGCCTCGCGGGCGGCAGCAGCGAGCCGAGCCACCTGGAGCGCCCCATCGGACGCGCCGCGAGCACCATCATGGACGGTGGCCTGGGGGTCACCCTCGACTTCGGCGCGCTCGCCGACGGACTCAGCACGCTCACCGGCCTGCTGAGCACCGACCCGAGCGATCAGCTCCTCTTCGACCGTGCCCTGCAGACGCTGACCAGCCTCGGTGGCGCGGCCGGGCGCATCACCCTCGACCGCGAGGGCCTGCGCCTCGACGGCCTCATGACGCCCGATCCCGCGGGTGGCGATGCCCAGCTGGCCGCACTGCTCGCCTGCGCGGATTGCCCCGCCGGCACGAGCCCCCTGCTGCCGGTCGGAGCCGCCGCGATCAGCGGGCGTTACCTCGACGTCCAGCAGGTCGTCAGCTGGATCGACGACTTGCTGGCCGCGTTCGCTCCGCTGACGGGGCAGGTCCTCGACCTCCGCAGCGTAGCCGACGAGTTCTTGGGTGTCGACCTCGATCTGCTCCTGCTGGACTGGGTCGGCAACCGTTGGCATAGCGCCCAGGTCGGCGTGCTCGGCACCGACGTACGCACCTGGATCAGCGGACCTGGCACCATCACCACCGTGGGCGTCACCTCCGAGGCCGCCGCGCGCGAGGCATTGGGCGCTTGGCGAGCGCTCCTGACCAGTGACGCCGGGTTCGGCTCGCTCCTCGACGAGTTGATGTTCCTGGTCGACCCGTTCGGCGCCGCGAGCGGCCCCGCGTTCCCCGATGGTGGCGTGCTGGCCGCCCGCGAGGTCGAGTACCGCGGCATCAGCTTCGAGCGCTGGCGCATCGGACCCACCACCGACGTGGGCTTGGCGGTGCTGGACGGACATCTGCTGATCGGCATGCCCGCCAGCGCGCTACGCGGCGCGATCGACGTGCATCTGGGCGCCCCCGACGCGTCGACCGACGCGACGCTCGGGCCGACGCTGGCCCGGCTGCCCGCCGATGCGAGCGCCTACTCGGTCACCGACGTGGCACGGCAGCTCCGGGCCTTGGCCGAGGTCGGCGACCTGCTCGCCGCGCCCCTCGCCAGTGCGATGGCCCTCGCCATCGCCGAGGAGTTGTCCGCAGCCTCGCCCTGGGACGATCCGTGGGGCGGCTGGGGAGACCCGAGCCCCGGCGCCGAGAGCGGGCTCTGGCGCTCGGCTACCCGCTACGGCAGCGACGTCGTCCAAGCGGTGGGCGCCGCCTTGCCGCTGGCAGTTCCCGGCGGCCTGGAGGCGACGATCAGCGAGGACGACGTGCTGCCCAACGGCGATTACGGCCTCGTGGTCACGCTCGAAGGCCTGATCGACGGCGCCCTGGTGATGGTCGAGATGACCGACCTCGAGCGCTCCTGGGACATGGACACCTACCTCTACCTCTACGATCTGACGTCCGGGGCGATCATCGCCGACGACGACGACTCGCCCGACACCAACCGTTCGGAGCTCGTGTTCACCGTCGCCGGCGGAGTCCGCTACGCGGTGATCGCGAGCAGCTGGGGCGGCAACGACGTCGGCCCGATCGCAGTGCGTGCCGAGTACCTCGAGCTGCCCGAGGGCAGTGCCGCCGCGCCGAGCGATCCCGTCGACGAGCCGCCGAGCGCCGCCGAGGTCGACGAGGCGCCGATCGCGCCGAGCTTCGCGGAGCTCGTCGCGATGTTCGACGTCGGCGCCGACGCCTTGCGCGCCCTGGCGGAGCGTGTCGACCTGGCCGTCGCCGTCACGGTCGTCGAGGACGGCGTGGTCCGCACCACCGTGACGCTGCCCATCCGCTGAGCTCGGGCCGCCCTCCCCTGTAGGCACGAGCCACGAGCGCGCCCCCCGGACACGGTCCCGGGGGGCGCGCTCGTTCGGTCGCGGCCGATCGTCAGTTGGCCGCCGCCGTGACGTGCTTGTCGAGCCGCTGCTGGTACGCCCCCTTGGGCACGGCGCCGACGATGGTCTCGACCGGCTGCCCGTCCTTGAACAGGATGACCGTCGGGATGCTCATCACCCGGTACGCCATGGCGGAGTTCTGGTTCTCGTCGACGTTGAGCTTGCCGACCTTGACCTTGCCGGCGTAGTCGCCGGCGAGGTCCTCGATGATGGGGCCAACCATGCGACAGGGTCCACACCAGGGCGCCCAGAAGTCGACGAGGACGAGACCGTCCTTGATCTGATCGCGGAACTCCGCGTCGGTGAAGGTGATGGGTTGATCGGCCATGATGCCTCCTGGCTCACCGGGCATCCCCTCAGGGGCACCGGGGTCCACCGCGCTGGCGGCTCGGTGGACATACCCCCCCATGGTACATGTTCGTACGGCGGGGCGGCCGTCGTTCAGTGTACAGGCTCGTCCCAGCCGGTCAGCGCTTCGAATGCTCCGCCGCGACCCACGCTCGGCGCGCGCAGGCCGAGCGCGCGCGCTCCCCCCTTCACCGCCGCCCAGACCAGCTGGGCCGGGCTGGCGGCGCTGCCGTGGACGGCGCAGGCCGAGCGCCACTCCGCCACCGGCGAGAGGTCGGCGCTGGAGCCGAGCGAGTCCGTTCCCAGCGCCACGCTGACACCGTGGCGGGCATAGAGCGTCCAGGGGAACAGGCCGCAACCGAGCGCCTGGTTCGAGCGCGGGCAATGCACGACCACACACCCCTCGCGCGCCACGGTCCGCACGTCGTGCTCGTCGACCTCGACCATGTGCACGAGCGTCGGCCGCGCGGCCAACACCCCCAGATCGGCCAGGTACCGCACCGGACTCGATCCCGTGGGGCGCCAGCCGCGCAGCCAGGGCCCGAGCGCCCGCGCGAGCGGCCCGGTCCCGTGGCGGTGGAGCTCGGTCTCACCAGCCGATTCGGCGACGTGCAGCTGCATCGGCAGGCGCAGTTCGCGCGCCAGAGTTGCCAGGCCCTGCAGCAGCGGGGCACTGACGGTGTGGGGGGCGTGCGGCGAGAGGCCCACGCGCACGCCTCCCGGCCGCTGCCACGTGAGGTAGCGCTGCACACGCTCCCGCGCGACGCGCAGCAGTCGCTCCGCGTCGCGCGGATCGGGGCCGATCACCTCCCAGTACGCCACGCCCTCGAGGTCAGGCTCGGCCAGGAGGCGCGCCATCGCGGCCTCCTGGGTGACGATGTCGCCAAGCCTGCGGACGCCGCTCGCGCGCAAGGCGGCGAGCCCTCGCTCGACAGCGGCCAGGCCGCGCTTGCCGGCTCGGGTGTAGGCGAGCACGGCCTGAACGAAGCCCTCGTAGCTGCCAGGCGTGAAAGGGAGGTCGCTGAGGTCGAGGTGCGTGTGGGCGTTGACCGGCGCGGGGGCCAGCACGCTGCGGTGCGGTTGCTGCTCGGCCTCGGGAAAGCGCTCGCGCAGGCGCTCGAGCGCTTCGATGGCGATCACCGTCCGGCCGCCGTCGGGGCGCCGCTGCACCGCCACTGCGGCGCCGCTCTGGGCCGCACCGATACCCCCGTACACGACGTCGGCGGTCCACAACTCGCGTGCCAGGCTCGCGGCTCCGCGCTCGTCGGACGCTGGCGCCGGCAAGCTCAGCTGCGCACCGTTCCGGCGGCAGGGCTGCGACCGGCCGGCGCCGCCCCCTGCCCCGGCACCGGCCCAGCCGCGCCCTCTGGCGCCAGCAGCGCCTCGACGTCGGGGATGCGCACGACCCGGTAGAGGCTGTCGCGCTGGCGCGGCGCGAAGCCGGCGTCCGCGATCTGGCGCACCAGCTCACGCTCGGGCGTCGCCTGCTGGCCGGCGCCCGCTTGCGACACGACGTTCTCCTCGAGCATCGTGCTGCCGAAGTCGTTGCAGCCCGCGAACAGGGCCGTCTGCGCCACCTTGTAGCCCATGGTGGGCCACGAGGCCTGGTGATTGACGATGTTGTCGAGGATGAGGCGCGCCGCGGCCACGTTCTGCAGGTACTCGAAGGCGCCTGCGCCCGGGGCGCGGCCCTCGATTCGCACCCCGCGCGTCTGCAACGTCCAGCTGATGAACGCCGAGAAGCCGTTGCCGTGCCCGGCCAGCGCCCGGTCTTGGGCGTCGCGCAGGCGCAGCAGGCTCTGGACACGCTGCGCCGGCGACTCGCCGAAGCCGATCACCATGGTCGCGGTGGTGTAGAGGCCGAGCGCCTGCGCCTCGCCCATGATGCGGATCCAGTCGTCGCTTCCGATGCGGGCCGGCGACACGTGGCGGGCGTGCCGGACCTCGTCGACGAGCATCTCGCCGCCGCCGCCGGGGAGGCCGTCGAGGCCCGCCGCGCGCAGCTCGGTGAGCACCTCGCTGGTGGTCATACCGGTGAGCTTGGCCATGCCCTTGATCTCTTCGGGGCTGAACGCCTCGATCCGGATCGCCCGGTGGTGCTCGCGCAGATGCCGCAGGAGCGCGAGGTACCAGTCGAACGGGAGGTAGGGGTTGACCCCTCCCTGCATGAGGATGCGGGTGCCGCCCACGGCCTCGAGCTCACGGACCTTCGCCGAGATCGCCTCGAAGCTGAGCGTGTAGGCGTCGTCCTGGCGGCGCGTCCGGTAGAAGCCGCAGAAGGCACAGCCGACGTTGCAGACGTTGGAGTAGTTGATGTTGCGGTCGATCAGATAGGTCACCACGGCGGCGTCGGTCAGCGCCTCGCGCGCCTCGTGGGCCGCGCCGGCGAGCTCGAACAGCGGCCGCGTGTAGAGCGCCTCGGCGGCGGCCGTCGTGAGGCGTCGGGAGCGTAGCGGCGCAGCGAGCGTGCCCATGAGCGCGAGTCTAGCAGCCCGCCCTGGTCTGCCCACGTCGCCACGGCATGCTCGACCCGCCGGGCCGCGGGCGCGCAGGACGCGGGTCGCGGTCTGTCTACCAGGTGTCGAGGGCGGCGTACAATGGAACCGATGGCGTTACCCGACGCAGCCCCAGAGTCCGTCAGCCCCTGGCGGGCCGTCTTCGAGGACGTTCGCCGAGTGGTGGCCAAGCAGCGCGACGAGGACGGCATGGTGGGGAGCATCAACTGGCTGCGCTCCCAGATGGAGCGCCGCGGTGCGAACCCGAACGTGGTGCGCAACATCATCTACCGCGACAAGGGGAAGCTACCCGACAAGCGCGTGCTGTTCGCGATCCTCGACGAGCTGTGGGTCAGTCGTGGACAGCCGCCATTGCAGGTGCCGGAGCTCGAGGTGTTGCTGGCGCCGGGCAGCGGCAACGACCAAGAGGTGCTGCAGATGCTCGGCCGGGAGAAGCGCCGCGCCTACCGCAGCTTCGTACAGGGCGTGCGCAGCGGCTCGTTTCCGAAACTGGTCGTCTGCGGCCGGCCCGGTTCCGGCAAGACGCTGCTGCTCGACTACATCCAGCAGGCGCTGGAGGTGCCGCCGCGTCCCGTGGAGCGGCTGGTGCGCCTCGAGTTCAACGGCACCGATCTCGGCACCGCGCTGGTTCGATTGGGGACCGCGATGGGCGTCGCGATCGAACTGCTCGAGTCGAGGCTGGTGAAGATCGGCTCGTCGAGCGCTTACGCGGTGCAGGCCGATGCCCAGGCCGACGTGGCCCGCATGATCCTCGATGCCGGCCGTCGCTTCGACGCGACGCAGGTGCTGCTGTTGCACGTCTCGCACTCGCTCGGCGGCCAAGACGCACTGGGTCACACGCCCTTGCGGCTCAACAGCCCCGACGTGCCGCGCGTGTCGGCATCGGAGTGGCTGTGGTTGTCGCTGTTCGAGCCGCTCGCGAGGCTCCCCGGCAGCGCCGTGCTGGTGTCGATGAGCGATCTGCCGGCCCGGGTGATGCAGCGCCTGGGCGAGTTCGAGGGCCCGGTCAAGCTCACCCCGCCGAGTGCCAACGAGGCTCGCCGCTTCGTGCGTGCCCGCCTCCCCAACGCCTCCCCCGCTCACCACGAGGCGATCGTGCAACGCGCCGGCCGCTCGTTCGAGGAGCTACGGACGCTGACGCTGCTCGACGAGATCCGCGAGCGTGCTCACGAGACGCGCGAGCCGGCCAGCGCTCGGTCGATGACGGAGTTGTCGCAACTCGTGGAGAACTCGGGCGACCCGCGCCTGCGCAGCTTCCTCACGGCGCTGGCGGTGCTGTCGCTGCAGGACTTCGCGCACTTCCCCGCCGCCGTCCTGGCGACCCTGCGCGGCCCCGGGCAGGGCGACATCAACGCACTGGAGGCGGCGTTCCTCGACCCGGTGCCGGGCGCCCAGCCTGCCTTCCGCTGCTTCTCGCGGGCGCTCGCGCGCAGCCTCCGGGAGACGCTCGAGGCGTTCGATCCCGTGCTCTACCGGAGCCAACACGACCACGCGGCGAGCATCTACCGCGACGCGGCGCAAGCCGATCCGAGCGGTGAGGACGCGACGCGCTACCTCAGTCACCTGCTCGAGGCACGCAACTGGCACGAGCTCGCGGCCTGGATGGACGAGCACCCCACGCAGCAGACCTTGGTGCGACGCTTGTGGCTGGCCGCCAGCCAGGCGACGCACGACGCGCCCCCGTTGGAGCGTCTCGCCCTACAGGTGGCGAAGCACTACGTGGCCCGCGGCAGCTACCAGCATCACGACGTCCGCGATGCGTTCTCGGTGCTGGCCGCCTCGGATGACGTCGACGTACGCGTCTGGACCGGCCTGCAGCGCATCGAAGGGCTCGTGTTGCGCGGCAAGTTCGACCAGGCCGGGACACTGCTGGCGACCCTGCCGGAGCCGCGCGAAGCGCGCCTGAAGGCCGAGACCGCGCTCGCCAGGGCCGCGATCGCGCGCTGGCGCGGATCGCTGTTGGAGGCCGAACGTCTGGTCGCCCAGGAGGTGTCGGGCAACCTGATGTCGGCCAGCGACGGACCCGAAACCACGAACGCCCGGGAACGGGCTCGGCTATGGACCGGCCTGATCGCCAAGGACCGTGGCGACCTGAGCGCGGCGCTGGCGACGTTCGCCTTCACCGAGACGGGCGACGACCTGACGGCGGCGCGGATCGCCTTCCAACGAGGCGACGTCCTGATGCGCCTGGGGTACTTCGATCGCGCGCTGGAGGCGATCGACACGGCCGTCGATCTGGCGCAGCGCTCCGAGGCGCTGATCGCCGAGCAGACGCGCTTCCTGGCGCGCCGCGGCACCGTGCACCGGCGCCGCGGCGAGATCGAGGCCGCCACGGCCGACTTCACCGCCGCTCGACGCGCGCTGCGCGGCGTCACGCTGGCGGGTGGGCGCTACCGCGGTGAGCTGACCGACGAGACCGAGTACCTGTTCTGGTTGGCCCGCGTCGATGACGAGGCCAGCCTCAACCTGCTGGCCGAGGGCGCCTACGACGATGCCGTGCTCGCTCTCGAGCGCAACGTGGGCCGCTTCCGCCGCTACGCCAGCGCCCACGGCGTCGATTCCACCTACCGGATCCTGCGCAGCACGCTGCGACTGGCCGTGGCCTACGGTTGCCGTGGCGTTTCGCGGCCCTTCCGCCGACCCTTCGACATCGGCCCGGCCCTCGAGCACCGCTGCCTCGACCTGGAGCACGCCCGGCGACTGCTCGCCCACGTCGTCGAGCGCGTGGAGAGTGCCGATGATCGCCTGCGTCTGGGGACGCTCTACCGCGACGCGCTGCTGTCGGCCAACTTGTTCGCGGCGCGCGGCCAGGACGCGCTCGACCTGGCGCTGCGCGCGCTACCGGCATCGGGCTATCCCTACCAACGCGCGCAAGTCCACGCCCACGCCGCGCTCGGCGCGCTCCGTTGCGGCGACGCCGAAGCCACCGAAGAGCACGTGCGCAGCGCCTGTGCCGGACTCGAGGACACGCTGCGCAACGCCAGCCCCGGCCAGGACGGGGCGGCCGAGCGCGGCGACCTCGAGCTCGCCGCCTGGATGGTCGGCATGAACGCCTGCGCCGCGCTGCTGCGCGGCGATTCCGAGACGGCGGGCGCCCGCGCAGCGGACGGCCTGCAACACCCTGCGTTGACGCCGTATCACGAGGCGATCCTGCGGCAGGTCGGCGATGCAGCCGAACGCGCCGACCTCGCTGAGCACCTGCGAGCATCCCCCCTCGGCGAGCTGCTGGGGCTTTGCTCAGAAGCCGGCACGTATCCGCTCCGCTTCGCCGACGCCCTCGTCGGGCGCTGGCGCGGCATGGAACACGCAGCATCGAGCCGCTTGCGCGACCCCGCGAGCAGCGCCTCGCACCCACCGCTTCCCGGGAGCATCGACCGAGGCGCGGCCTGAACGGGAGGAACCCGGCGTGCTGGTACGCGACGTGATGATCACCAACGTGGTGGCGATCGGGCCTGACATGCCGATCCGCGACGTGACCGCCCTGATGGAGTTGCGCCGCGTGCGCCACTTCCCCATCTGCGAGGACGACGAGCACGATGCCACGAAGCTCGTCGGCATCGTCTCCGACCGCGACCTGCGGGCGGTCGGCTCACCACACCCGAGCGCCCGCCCCGACGTCACCGTCAACGACCCGGTGCGGCGCATCATGGCCACCCCGGTCACCACCGCACATCCCGACGACGCCATCGAGGACGCTGCCCGTCGCCTGCGCGAGCAACGCGTCGGGGTCTTGCCGGTCATGCGCGGCGAGCGGCTCGTGGGCATCGTCTCGGCGCCCGATCTCCTCGACGCGCTGGCGCTCGCCGCCCGCCCAATCGAACCGTCGAGCCGCCTCGAGATCGAGGTCGCCAACCGACCAGGCTCGCTCGCGGAGCTGCTGCAGTTCCTGGCACAACGCGGCCTGAACGTCTCGAGCGTGTTCACCACACGCAGCGAGGCCGACGCGGTGGCCTTCGCCATCCGTGTCGACAGCATCGACGCTCGGGGCGTCGCCCAAGCCTTGATGCGCTCTGGCTGGACCGTCGTATGGCCCGACGTGGCCAGCGCGCCGGCCGCCGACGAGCAGGGCGCCGACGAACACGGAGCCG
>SLRS01000269.1 GCA_007130855.1 Trueperaceae bacterium
CCTGCGGTGCGGCTCAGCCGGCGCCTGCGGTGCGGCTCAGCCGCTGCCGGGCCCGGCGACGACCATCACCAGCGCCACCCGGGCGCCGGCGCCCGTGAGCGGGCCGGCAGCCGCCCTGGCGGTGGCGCCGCTGGTCAGGACGTCGTCGACGAGCACCACGACACGACCGCGAAGGACACGCTGCCACGGGCTTCGGAGGGCGAAGGCGTCGACGACGTTGCGCTCGCGGTCGGCGGCCGCGAGGGTCGATTGGGGCCTGCCGACGCGTACGCGCTCCAGGGCCGCGACGCTGCGGCAGTGGCCGCAGGTGCGCGCCGCAACCCCGGCGAGGCGCTCGGAGGGATCCGGACCACGCCGCGCGCGTCGGCGCCGGTGGCTCGGTATCGGCACCAGCCAGGCCCCGCGCAGGCGCTCGTCGAGTTCCGCCTCCCGAGCGAGGCCGCGACCGAGCGCTGCGCCCAGGGCGTCGAGCAGCCTCGACGCGCCGTCGAACTTCGCGGCGCGCACCAGTGCACCCAGGCTGCCGGCGTAGGCCCCGAGCAGCAGCACGTCGCCGTCACGGCGCGCCGGCCAGGGCCGACGCTGGCAGGCCCGGCACATGCCGGCAGCGGTCGCGGGCGCGATTGCGCAAGCCGGGCAGGCGCCCAGGCCGGCGAGCAGCCCCGCGGGGCGTTCGAGGCACCAGGCGGCCAGGCGCCGGGCCATGGCTGCCTTCGGGTTATCCACGCCTCGAGCATGCCCGGTGGCTCTGCCGCGCACGGCGCGCGAACGGCTCGGGCCGGGTCAGCCTGGGCCGAAGCGCGTCGAGCGCCCGAGCGCCGGAGCGATCAGCTGACGCGCCGTGTCAGGCGCTGCAACTCGGTGAGCAGCGCGCGTGAGGCGTCCCGCCCGGGTAACTCGCTCACGATGGCCTCGAGCTCCTCGAGCGCCGCTTCGGCGAGCGCCTCGGCGCGCTCCTGTGCGTACCGGAGCGAGCCACGCCGCTCGAACAGGTCGAGCAGCCAGCGGACGTCGTCCTCGCTGCGCTGCTCGCGCGGCGGGCGCAGGCGGGCGATCGCCTCGTCGGCCTCCGCACTCGATGCGTGCGCGAGCGCATGCGCGAGAACCAGCGTGCGCTTGGCCTCGTAGAGGTCGCCGGCGAACTCCTTGCCATAGAGGTTGCCGTCGGAGCGTTGCAGATTGAGGACGTCGTCGCGGATCTGGAAGGCGGCGCCGAGGCGCTCGCCGACCGAGGGCAGGGCCGGGTGCGGTGCGCGGCCACTGGCGTGCGCGCCGAGGCGGAGTGGGCTGGTGACGGTGTAGGCGGCCGTCTTGCGTCGCACCATCGCCAGATAGGCGTCCTCGCTGACGTCGAAGCGCCCCTGCGCGACCCAGGTCAGATCGAGGTGCTGTCCCTCGGCGGTGCGATGGATCATCCACACGAACTCACGGCGAATGGCGTCGGCGTCGAAGCCGACCTGTGTTCGCAGGTCGAACAGCGCCGCCCACATGTAGACGTGCATGGCGTCGCCCACGTTCAGCGCGATCGGGATGCCGACCGAGCGGTGCAGGGCCGGCAGGCCGCGACGCTCCTCCGAATCGTCCTCGATGTCGTCGTGTACCAACACCCAGTTCTGGAACAGCTCGAGCGCCGCGGCCACCACCAGCGCCGCCGCTGGATCGCCACCGTGGGCGGCCGTCGAGCGCAGCACCAACCGGCCGCGCACGCGCTTGCCAGCGCGTGCCGGGTAGTCGCGCATCAAGCGCACGAAGTCGCCGAGGTCGGGGTCGTCGTGCGACGCAGGTAGCAGGTCGAGGACGGCCTGATGGAGCCCCTCGGCGAGATCGTCGACCGTCGTCCCAGCGCGCCCGGCGGCGGTCATCGGAAGAAGACGGTCGTCACCAGCCAGGTCGCCGCCAGCATCCCCAGCACGAAGACGAGCAGGTACGGGAACGAGACGCGATACGTCGCGAAGACGAGTCGCCACGTATCGCGCCGACCGATCTTGGGACGACCGCCCTCGTAGGTGTCGTCGTCGTGGCGGTCGCGCTGGTCGGGCTCAGGAGCCACGGCGATCTCCTCGGCTCAGCGGTGGATGCAGGCCTTGAAGTGGTTCGGATCGGTACCGACTTGTTCGAGCGGCGGCACCACGTGCTTGCACTCCTCGGTCGCGAGCGGGCAGCGAGTACGGAACACGCAGCCCGAAGGCGGGTTGATCGGCGAGGGGATGTCGCCCTGGAGGATCACGCGTTCACGCTTGATGGTGGGGTCGGGGATCGGCACCGCCGTGAGGAGCGCTTCGGTGTAGGGGTGCACCGGGTTGTGGTAGAGCTCCTTGGCCGGCGCGATCTCCATGATCCGGCCCAGGTACATCACGATCACCTTGTCGGAGATGTACTCGACCACCCCGAGGTCGTGGGCGATGAACAGCATCGTCAGGCCGAGCTCGTCCTTCAAGTCCTGGAGCAGGTTGACCACCTGCGCCTGGATCGACACGTCGAGCGCCGATACGGGCTCGTCGGCGACGATGAAGTCGGGATCGACCGCCAGGGCTCGGGCGATGCCGATGCGCTGACGCTGACCGCCGGAGAACTCGTGCGGGTAGCGGCGCATGTGCCCGGCGTTCATGCCGACGCGCTCGAGCAGGTCGGCGACGCGCGCCTCCTTGGCCTTGCCGTGCGCCAGGTTGTGGATGGTCAGCGCCTCGCCGATGATGTCGCCCACCGACATGCGCGGGTTCAGGCTGGCGAACGGGTCCTGGAAGATGATCTGCATCTTGCGGCGATACTCGCGCATCTTCGCCTTCGACAGCGTGACCACGTCCACGCCGTCGAACAGCACTTCGCCGGCCGTGGGCTCGATCAGCCGCAAGATCGCGCGCCCGGCCGTGGTCTTGCCCGAGCCGGACTCGCCCACGAGCCCCACGACCTCGCCGCGCTTGATCGTGAAGTTCATGTCCTCGACGGCCTTGACGTTCGCCACCACGCGCGAGAAGACGCCACCGCGGATCGGGAAGTACTTGCGCAACCCCTTGACCTCGAGCAGCAGTTCGTCGCGCAGCGCTCGGGTGGTCGTCTCCTGGTGGTGACTGCTGACGGTCGTAGGGACCTGCTCGGGGATGGTCATACGGCCACGTCTTCCTTGAGGTTCAGTTCGGTGTGCCGAACGCAGCGGACCATGTGACCGTCGCCGGCGTCCTCCAACGGGGGGATCTGCTGGATGCAGCGGTCCTTGTCGATGTACCGGCAGCGCGGGTGGAAGGCGCAGCCGGGCGGCAGGCTCAGCGGGTTGGGGACGTTGCCCGGGATCGCCTCGAGGCGCTCCTGGATGGTCGCGGCGCGGTCGACGCGGGGGATCGAGTTCATCAGGCCGAGCGTGTAGGGCATCTTCGGATCCTTGAAGATGGGCACCACGTTCGCCTCCTCGACGGCCCGCCCGGCGTACATCACGACCACGCGATCGGCCATCTCGGCGATCACACCGAGGTCGTGGGTGATGAACAGGATCGACATCCCGATCTCGGCCTGGAGCTTGCGCATCAGGTCGAGGATCTGCGCCTGGATGGTCACGTCGAGCGCGGTCGTCGGCTCGTCGGCGATCAGCAGCTTCGGGTTGCACGACAGGGCCATGGCGATCATCACCCGCTGGCGCATGCCGCCCGACATCTGGTGCGGGTAGTTCTTGACGCGCTTGGCGGGCTCGGGGATGCCCACCAGGTCGAGCATGTCGGCGGCCTGCCTCATGGCCGCGCCGTAGCTCTTCTTCTGGTGCAGCACGATGGCCTCGGCGATCTGGTCACCGACCGTGTACACCGGGTTGAGGCTGGTCATCGGCTCCTGGAAGATCATCGAGATCTCGTTGCCGCGAATCCGACGCATCTCCCGTTCGCTCTTCTTGACCAGGTCCTGGCCCTCGAACAGCATCTGGCCGTCGGCGATGCGACCCGGCGGCGTGGCGATGAGCCGCATCACGGAGAGGCTGGTCACGGACTTGCCCGAGCCGGACTCCCCGACCACGCCCAGCGTCTCGCCCTTGTCGAGGTGGAAGCTGACACCGTCGACGGCCTTGACCGTTCCTTCGTCGGTATCGAAGTAGGTCTTGAGGTCGACGACGTCCAACAGACGGTCGGGACTGGGCATCAGTGGTTACCTCTCATGGCACGCAAGTGTACCCGATTCGCCGTAATCGTACATCCAGCGGGGCCCGGGGCGTGCGACAACCGTGGTCCGGCCACGGCGCTCAACGCCGCTTCTTCGGGTCGAAGGCATCGCGCAGGCCGTCCCCGACGAGGTTCCAGCACAACACGGCGAGGAAGATCGGGATGCCGGGGATCAGCAGCCACGGCACGAACTGGATACTCACGCCGCGAGCGGTGGCGTCACGCAGGAGCAGCCCCCAAGAGGCCGAATCGAGTTCGGAGGGACCGAGGCCGAGGAACGACAAGCCGACCTCCGTCAGGATGAAGCCGGGGATGGCCAGCGTCAGGATGACCATCACGTAAGAGGCCGTGCCGGGGAGCAGGTGACGGAACATCACCCGCGCCTCGCTCGCCCCGAGGGCCTTGGCAGCCTGTGCGTAGTCCATCTCGCGCAGGCCCAGCACCAGGCTACGGATGGTCCGGGCCAGGCCACCCCAGCCCACGAACCCCAACACCATCACCACCATGAGGAAGGTTTGGGCCGAGGTCATCTGGAGGCCGAACAGCTGCGCCAGCGGATTGCGTGGGTCCTTGAGCAGCGTCGCCAGGACGATGAGGAGGAACAGGCCCGGGATGGCGTCGATCACCTCGATGAGGCGCATGAAGAAGTCGTCGATCAACCCCCCGTAGAAGCCCGCGATCACGCCGAAGGTCAACCCCAGGATCAGCGACACCCATACCGCGAGGACGCCGATCGTCAGCGACACTTGGCCGCCGTAGAGCACCCTCGAGAACAGGTCCTTGCCCAGCGAGTTGGTGCCCCACAGGAAGACCCGGGCGGGCTCCGCGACGCCGAACAGGCGCAGGTCGCTCTGCCAGAGGCCGAGGATGCGATAGGGGCGCTCGGGGCGACGAACGAGGAACTCGATCGGGTAGCGCGGACCCTCGGTGTCCTCGACGTAGACGCGCTGGCGCGTGACGGGATCGCGATCGGAGGTGTAGACGTAGACGAACGGCCGGGTCAGGCGACCGGTCTCGGGATCGGTCCAGTGGATGGTCGTGGGCGGCATGAAGGCCGCGACGGGCGTACGGCGGTACTCGTTCATGCCGTAAGGCGCCAGGAAGCCCGCGAAGGCGGCGGCCAGGTACATGAGCGCCAGCACGACCAGGCCGATCAAGGCCACGTGGTGCTTGCGGAACTGCTCCCAGACGATGCGGCCCTGCGTCTTGCCGCCGCTGACGGCGGCGACCGCCGGCGTCCCCTCGGGGAGGTTGGAAGGTGTTGCGTTCGCGGCCATCTCAGCTGAACCTGATGCGCGGATCGGCCACCGCGAGCAGCAGGTCGGAGATCAGGTTGCCGATCATCAGCAGCAGCGAGGAGATCACCAGGAAGCCGAGCACGACGTAGATGTCCTGGCGGGTGATGGCGTCGAGCAGCCGCGGTGTGATGCCCGGCCAGGCCATCACGATCTCGACGAGTCCCGCGCCGCCGATCAAGGATGGCAGCAGCGCGCCGATGCCCGCGATGAACGGGATGATGGCAGGTCGCAGGGCGTGCTTGTAGGTGACCGAGCGGCTACCGAGCCCCTTCGCGCGCGCGGTGCGGATGAAGTCACTGCCGAGGTACTCGATCATCTGACCTCGCAAGACGCGGGTGAAGCCGGCGATGCTGCCGGTCGCGACGACGAAGCCGGGGATGATCATGTGCCACATGATGTCCCAGAACTGGTGCCAGCGCGTGAAGCCCTCCCAGCCGTTGCTGGTCATCCCGGCGACGGGGAACACCAGTTGCGAGATGCCGAAGGTCTCGCGGGTGAAACCGCGGAAGAGGAAGATCGATAGCACTAGCACCTGGGCGAAGAAGAAATTCGGGATCGCCAGTCCGAAGTAGCTCACCGCCGAGACCACCTGGTCGCCCATGGTGTACTGCCTGACGGCACTGAACACCCCCAAGGGGATCGCCATCAGCCACAGCAGGACCGTGGCGAACACGACCAGGTAGAGCGAGTTCTGGATGGGTCTGCGGATCACGTTCATGACCGGCTGGTTGCTGGCGAAGGACATGCCGAGGTCGCCCTGGACCAGGCTCGTCATCCAGCGCACGTACTGCACGAGCACCGGTTGGTCGAGCCCGAACTGCGCGCGCATGCGGTCGATCGTCTCCTGCCGCACGTTCGGTTCGAGGGCCCTCTGGGTGACGAAGTCACCGGGCACCAGTTGCGAGATCAGGAACGCCAGCAAGGTGGCGCCCAGGAACGTCGGGATCAGATGGAAGAATCGTCGTACCACGAACGGGAGCAAGCACGACCTCCCAAGGGAAGATGGATGATCGGATCGAAGATAACATTCGTACCACGACGCGTCGGGTCCTGCGAGGACGGCGCGAGGCGCGTGGACGGGCCTGGGACGAAGGCGTGGCGACGCCGGCGCGAGGTCTCGTTAGCGTGGGCGGGGGGTGATCCGCGCCCTGCGGATCACCCCCCGCACGCCGCACCGACGAGGACGCTGCCTCAGCGGATGTGGGTCAGCACGATCTCCCGGGTGCCGGTGAAGGCGCCCATGAACTCGCGCGGCAGCTCGCCTGCGACCTCGGAGGTCCAGGCCACGTGCAGCAGTGGGCTGACGGTGTAGAGCACCGGCGCCATCTGCGCCTCGAGCGTCTGGATCTCGACGCCGATCTCGCGCGCCGCGTCGGTATCGAGAGTCTGGCGGCCGAGCTTGTTGAGCTGCTCGATCGCCGTCTCGCTGCCCGTGAGGCACTCGCCGCTCGTGTTGTACATGTGCAGGAAGCCGTCACAGTTGTAGACCGAGTCGCCGAACGGCCAGGTGCGGCTACCGCCGGTGAGGCCGATCAGGATGCTCTCGAAGGGACGATCCTCGCCCTCGGACAGCAGCTGGTCGACCAGCAGCGAGAAGTCGAGCGCCGTCGGCGTGATGTCGATGCCGACTTCGCGCGCGCTGTCGGCGAAGATCTGGGTGATCTGCTCGCGTTGGGCGTTGCCGGCGTTCGTCGCCAACGAGAAGCTGATGCGGCGCCCTTGGGCGTCGACCAGGAAGCCCTGTGCATCGGTCTGACTGAACCCTGCGCGGGCGAGGAGTTCGAGCGCGCGCTCGGGATCGTAGTCGTAGGTGGGGACCGAGTCGTCGAGCCAGAAGGCGTTGGGCAGGTAGACGCCGCCGTGCATGGCCTCGGCGGCCCCGCCGTACACCAGCTCGATGATCGCCTCGCGGTCGACCAGGTGCCACATCGCCTGGCGGAAGTTGACGTTGCGGAACACCGACTCGAGGAACGGGTTGCTGGCCAGGTTCCAGTTGAACACGATGAACTGGCTCGAGCCGGCGCCGCCGTAACCCTCGATCAGCTCGGCGTCGATGTCGCCGTTCTGGATCGCGACGGCGATCACGCCGATGTCGTCGAGGTTGCGCGGGCCGAACAGGTTGAGCTCGCCGGCGAGGAACAAGTTGAGCTGCGCGTCGCCGTCGGCGATGCGGTGGATGCGACCGTCGAGGTAAGGCAGCGGCCGGCCGGCCTCGTCGACGTTCCACTCACCGAAGTAGGGGTTGCGCGCCCACACCAGGCGCTCGCCGGGCTGGAAGCCGGTGAGCATGAACGGACCGTCGAAGATCAGCTCGCTGGGGTCGGTCTCGGTGCCCCACAGCGCGTTGACGGCATCGGCGCCGCCGGTACGGTAGGCCTCGCCGAGGACGCGATCGGGAACCGGGAACAGCGCGACCGTGCTGAACGCCTGCCGATCGGGACCCGGGAAGGTGAAGCGCAGTGAGTTCTCGCCGGTGATCTCCAGCGTGATCTGCACGTCGTTCAAGAACCAGCTGTCGTACTTGTTGGAGCCGGTCTCCGGGTCGGTCTGCAGCAGGTAGCTCGCGAAGTAGTCCTGCACCGTGATCGGCTCGCCGTCCGACCAGCGCAGGCCGTCGCGCAGCACCACGTCGAAGACCGTGTTGGTCTCGTCGATCGTGAAGCTCTCGGCCGCGTAGGGTACCCAGTCGTCGGAATCTGCGCCCTGTCGGATGAGGGTCGCCCACTGCATCATGTCGGTGACCTCGTTGGTCTCCGACTGCAGCACCGGCTGGAAGGTGCGCGGGTCGCTGAGGCTTCCCTGAACCACCATGCCGCCGTACTCGGCCTCGCCCACCGGCGTGGTGGTCCAGATCGACTGCCACACGTAAGGGCTGGCCAAGGCGAACGACGCGATGGCCGCGATCGCCAGGCTGACGAAGAGCTTCTTCATGCTACCTCCAAGGGTGACGCCGGTGAGGGGATGTGACTCGGTCGCGCTCCGCGCGAGCGCCACACTCGCCGGCCAAGCCGGCGAACCGGCCATGTCGCTGGAGCGCCACCTGCGAGGACCGCCCAGTGCCCGACTCCAGTGGGTTGCGACATCAGCCTAAGGTACCCCGTCGGCTGGAGTGGCGCAAGCGAGACCCTCGACCTATCTTCACGCCCTGTTCACGACGGAAATCCGGCTCGAGCGGTACCGGGGCACGAGCGCAGCCGCAGACACGTCCCCGCGGACGCCCGCACCGCGCGACCCGGTCTCAGCGCGGGATCACCTGCAACAGCAGGGCCAAGAGCCCCCAACTGACACCCATGTAGATCGTCAAGCGCTGCAGGCCGCTCGCCACGCCGCCGCGACTGCCGAAGTCGAAGCCGCCGCCGGCTCCACCCATGCCTTCGCCGAGCCCCGATTGCTTCGGTTCTTGCATCAGGATGACGAAGGTCAGCAAGACGGAGAGCAGGATGAACAAGATGAGCACGATCCAGAACATTCTAGGGTCTCCTCGCGCGCGACCGTCCTGCGGTCGCCGGTGGTAGGCAGTGGTGCCGAGAGCGGGAGTCGAACCCGCACGGGTTGCCCCGGTCGATTTTGAGTCGACTGCGTCTACCGTTCCGCCACCTCGGCAGGGGCGCCGACCACAGAGCATACCAGACGCGGCCGTCCGGGGAGGGGCGCCACCTCGCGCCGGCGCCGCAGCGGCGGCCCGGCCGCTCCGGGCGGGCATGCTAGATTGCGTCGTAAGCCTTCCGGCGGCGCCGGCCCTCGTGTTCCGCGCCCGCCCGGCCAAGCCACCGGCGTTGGCGCGCGAGATCGCGCGAACGCACCCCGACAGCAGGAGAGACCCCCATGCCCACCATCGCGGTGCTCCGGTTCCCGGGCTCCAACTGCGACGACGACACCCGCCACGCCTTCGCGGCGGTCTTCGACGCCCGAGCGTGCTTCGTCTGGCACACCGAACGCGAGCTCGGGGCGGTCGACGCGGTCGTCGTCCCCGGCGGCTTCAGCTACGGCGACTACCTCCGTTCCGGGGCCCTGGCCGCCCATAGCCCGGTGATGGGCGCGGTGCGCGCCTTCGCCCGCCGCGGTGGAGCGGTGCTCGGCATCTGCAACGGCTTCCAGATCCTCACCGAGGCCGGGCTCCTGCCCGGTGCGCTGGCCCAGAACGAGGGCCTGCGCTTCGTCTGCCGCGACGTGTTCGTACGGGTCGAGGCGACCACGCCGTTCACCGCGCGTTACCGCCCAGGCGAACGCCTGCGCCTCCCGGTCGCGCACCACGAGGGGCGCTTCGTCGCCGACGAGGCCACCTTGGAGCGGCTCGAGGGCGAGGGCCGCGTGGTGCTGCGTTACGTGGCCGCCGACGGTGAGCGCCGTCCGGACGCCAACCCCAACGGCTCGCTGCACGACATCGCGGGCATCGTCGACGAGCGTGGCACGGTGATGGGCATGATGCCGCATCCGGAGCGTGCCCTCGAGCCGCTGCTGGGCTCGAGCGACGGGCGTGGCCTGGTGCAGGCCCTGATCGACACGGCGGCGGCCGCGTGAGCGGCGGCACCGTGGCGAGCGTGCCGGCGCTCGTCCCACGCCTGCCCGTCGGCGTGGTGGCGGGACCGGAGCAGGCCGAGCGGTTCGGGCTCGCGCCCGAGGAGTACCGGCAGGTGATCGCGCACCTGGGCCGAGAGCCGCTCGCGGTCGAGGCCGGCATGTTCGGTGCGCTGTGGAGCGAGCACTGCGGCTACAAGAACTCGCGGCCGCTGCTGCGGCGTCTCCCGACGACGGGGCCCCAGGTCCTCCAGGGCCCCGGCGAGAACGCCGGCGTGGTCGACGTCGGCGACGGCTGGGGCGTCGCGTTCAAGATGGAGAGCCACAACCATCCGAGTGCGGTGGAGCCGGTCCAGGGCGCCGCGACCGGCGTGGGCGGCATCCTGCGCGACATCTTCGCCATGGGCGCGCGGCCGTTCGCGGTGCTCGACGCGCTGCGCTTCGGTGACCACACCACGGCCCGCACACGCTACTTGCTCGATGGCGTCGTACGCGGCATCGCCGGCTATGGCAACGCCATCGGCGTGCCGACGGTCGGCGGCGAGATCGGCTTCCATGCTTGCTTCGAGCAGAACCCGCTCGTGAACGTCATGGCGCTGGGCCTGCTGCGGCACGAGCAGCTGCAGTCCGGCACGGTGGGCGAGGCCGGCAACGCGCTCGTGTACGTGGGCTCGCGCACCGGCCGTGACGGCCTCGGCGGCGCGGTCTTCGCCTCGGCCGACCTGTCCGAGGCCTCGGCCGCCGATCGGCCGGCCGTGCAAGTGGGTGACCCGTTCATGGAGAAGCTGCTGCTGGAGGCCTGCCTGGAGGCGATCGAGGCGGGCCTGGTGGTGGGGGTGCAGGACATGGGCGCGGCCGGCCTCACCTCGAGCGTGGCCGAGATGGCCCATCGCGCGGGCCGCGGGGTCGACCTGCGCGTCGACCTGATCCCGCGCCGTGAGCACGGCATGACGCCGCTCGAGGTGATGCTCTCGGAGTCGCAGGAGCGCATGGTGCTCACCGCCCGCCCCGACCAGGTCGCCGCGCTGCTGGCGCTGCTGCGCCACTGGGAGCTCGAGGCGTTGGTGGTGGGGCAGGTGGCCGAGCACGATCGCTTCCGGCTGTGGGAGGGGGAGACCCTCGTCGGCGACATGCCCGTGGCGCCCCTCAACGAGGCCCCGACCTACGTGCGCGAGGGCCGCGAGGACCCGGCCGTGCGGGCGGCGCGCGCCTACGACCTGCGAGCGCTGCCGCTGCCGGACGACGCCGGTGCGGTGCTGCTGCGACTGCTCGCCGATCCGGGCATCGCCTCCAAGGAGGCGGTCTACCGCCAGTACGATCACCAAGTGATGACCAACACGGTGTTGGTACCGGGCGCCGCTGACGCGGCGGTGCTGCGTATCAAGGGGAGTCGCCGGGGGGTCGCCGCCACCATCGACTGCAACTCGCGCTACGTCTACCTGGCGCCCCGGCTCGGTGCGGCGCTGGCCGCGGTGGAAGCGGCGCGCAACCTCGCCGCCGTCGGCGCCACGCCCTTGGGCGTCACGGACTGCCTCAACTTCGGCAACCCTACCGTCCCGGAGACCTACTACCAGCTCCAGGAGGCGGTCGAGGGGCTGCGCGAGGCCTGCCTGGCGCTGTCGACCCCGGTCACCGGCGGCAACGTCAGCCTCTACAACCAGTACCGCGCCGAAGAGGGTCCGCAGGCCATCCATCCCACGCCGAGTGTCGGCATGGTCGGCGTGCTTCCCGACGTCGAGCGCCGTGCCGGCATGGGTCTGAGGCGCGAGGGCGACGTGGTGCTGCTGATCGGCGCGGGCGAGCCGGCGATCGGCGCCAGCAGCTACCTGTGGGAGGTCCACGGCCTGGAGGCTGGCACCCCGCCGGCGCTCGATCTGGAGGCCGCGGCGCGGCTCGTCAACTGCCTGGCGAGGCTCGTCCAGGACGGCTTGGTCGACACGGCGCACGACGTCGGCGAAGGCGGCTTGGCGGTGGCGCTCGCCGAGATGGCGCTGCTCGGCGGCCGTGGCGTGGACGTCGAGGTACCGCCCCGGCTGGCGCCGCGCTGGGACGCCGCCCTGTTCGGCGAGGCCGCGGCGCTGGCGCTCGTCGCCGTGCCCGAAGGTCGCGCAGCCGACGTGGAGCGTGCCGTCGCGGCCGTCAGCCTGAGGGTGGAGCGGTTGGGTCGCGCCGGCGGCGAGGACCTCCGCATCCGGCATCGCGATGCCCCCGCTGGGGGTATCGACCTCACGCTCGAGCGCGCTCGCAGCGCCTTCGAGAGCACCATCGCGGAGGCCTTGGCCACATGAGTCCCATGCGCGACGACAACCCGCCGGCCGCGCCAGGGGGCTTCCTCCTCGGCCTCGATCATCCCCGTGCCTGGGACAAGCCGGGCGAGGAGTGCGGGGTCGTCGCCGTGCACGTGCCGCGCCCCGCCGACATCGCGGCGCAGGTGCACCTGGGCCTGTTCGCGCTGCAACACCGAGGTCAGGAGTCGTGCGGGATCTGCGTCGCCGGCGGCGACGAGATCCGCATCGAGAAGGACATGGGCCTGGTGACGGAGGTCTTCACGGAGGCGCGACTCGACACGCTCCGCTTCCCGGCCGCTCGCACCGGCATCGGTCACACCCGCTACTCGACGACCGGCTCCTCGCTGCGCTTCAACGCCCAACCCATCACCGTGCGTTCGAACAAAGGCCTGTTGGCGCTCGCGCACAACGGGAACTTCACCAACGCCAAGCCGATGCGTGACCAGATGCTCGCCGACGGCGCGGTGTTCCAGACCACGAACGACAGCGAGGTGATGATCAACCTCGTGGCACGCTACTCGCACCTGTCGTTGGTCGACGCCACCGCCCGCGTGATGGGCGAGCTCGAGGGGGGCTTCGCGGTCGTGTTGATGGACAAGCGCCGGATCCTCGGCCTGCGCGACCGCCACGGGGTGCGTCCGCTGGTGATCGGCGCCTTGCCCGCAGGCGGCTATGTGTTCGCCTCCGAGCCGGGCGCGCTCCGGGTGATGGGTGCGAGCTTCGTGCGCGACGTGCATCCTGGCGAGCTCGTCGTGGCCGACGACGAGGGGCTGCACACCCACCAGGTGCTGGTCGGCGAGCCGACACCTTGCGCCTTCGAGTGGATCTACTTCGCGCGCGGCGACGGCACCTTGGACGGGTCGCAGGTGCATGCGTCGCGCGTGCGCATGGGCGAGATCCTGGCCGAGGAGGCGCCCGCCGAGGCCGACATGGTGGTCGGCGTCCCCGAGTCGGGGCTCGCGGCGGCGCTCGGCTATGCGCGCCGGTCGGGCATCCCGTACGACATCGGGCTGTACAAGTCGCCCTACGCCGGGCGCAGCTTCATCGCGCCCAGCCCGCACCTGCGCGATCAGAAGGTGCGTCTCAAGCTCGCCCCCACCGAGGCCGTGGCCGGCCGTCGCATCGTGCTGGTCGACGACTCGATCGTCCGCGGCACCACCTCGGGACGCATCGTGCAGCTGTTGCGCGAAGCCGGCGCCAGCGAGGTGCACTTCCGGGTGTCGAGCCCGCCGATCCGCTTCCCGTGCTACTACGGCATCGACACCGCCGTCCGCAAGGAGCTCGCCGCCTCGGCGATGGGCGTGGAGACCATCCGCCAGAAGATCGGCGCCGACTCGCTGCAGTTCATCTCGGAGGCGGGCCTCGCGCGCGCCATCGGCCTGGCGCGGACCTGCCTGGCCTGCTTCAACGGCCGCTATCCCGCCGGCACGCCTGCCGGCGCCTCGGACAAAGAGAGCTTGGAAGAGGCCGCCGTCGCCTGAGCGGTCGCCTGCTCGCCGCGGGCTCGGTGCGTGTTGGCGCTCGCTCCTGCTGCCGGGCGCACGCGCCGGGTACTCGGCGGCCCGGGCCGCTCAGCTGCGTCGCTCGCGCCAGGCGAGCCGGACGAAGTCGAGCAGCCGGGGGATGCGGTGCCAGCGCGACGGGTCGAGTCCCACGCGCCAGGCCCACTCGAGTCCCATGCGCCTAGTCCAGGCCGGCGTGCGTGCCGCAGTACCGGCGAGCACGTCGAGCGTGCCCCCGACGCCGATGAGCACCGCCGCGCCCCAGGCCTCGCGATGGTCGTCGAGCACCACCTCCTGGCCCTCGCCGAGGCCGGCGAGCAGCAGGTCGGGCCGTCCTCGGGCGACGTCGGCCGCCACCATGGCGCCCTCCGTCTCGCGCTCGAAGTAACCGTGTCGCGCCGTCGTGACCGTCACGCCCCAGCGCTGCACGGCCTCGCTCGCAGCCCGCTCGGCGACGCCGGGCCGACCACCCACGAACGCTACGCGCAACCCGGGCCCGCCGCGTGCCAGGACCTCGAAGGCCAGGTCGACGCCGGGAACCCGCCCGGGCAGTGGCTGTCCGGCGCGCCGGGCGGCCCACAGCACGCCGACGCCGTCGGCTACGGTCAGGTCGGCGCGCGCCAGGGCGCGCCACAGCGACGGCTGCCGGCGCGAGCGGACGATGATCTCGGGGTTGAGCGTGACCACGAGGCGTGCCGGACCCTGCGCGCGCGTGGCGGCCAACACCCACTGGGCCGCCAACTCGAGGTCGATCGGATGCACGCTGTGACCGAGCAGCGGCAGCGGGTCGGGCAGCGGGGGGAGCATGCTGTTCAGACGGCCGCGAGGCGCACGGCCTGACGCCCCAGGACGGTCTCGAAGCCCTTCACGCTGGGTACCACCTCACTCGCGGCCACCTCCGAAGCGATCGCCAGGTCCTCCTCGAGGCCGATGGCGCGCAGTTCGGCCGCGGCCGCCGCCGCCCAGATGCCGTCGAGCGGGTCCTTGGTGGTCCGTAGGACGCTGAGGCAGTAGCGCGCGGCTCCGGCCAGGGTCACCGTGGCGCCTGCTTCGCGCCGGACCGCACGATCGAGCAGCGCGACCAGCAGGCCCGCAGCGATGGTGTCCGCCAAGTCGGGCTCGCCCCGGTCGCCGGCGCATACCACCCGTACGTGTTTCGGCTGCGTTGCCGCCACCACGTCGGCCGCGGCCACCGCATTGGTGAGGCCCGCCAACCACACGTCGCCGGCGGCGGCCGTACAGAGCGCCGCCGGGACCTCGTCGGCCAGCAGCACGACCTCGCGCTCGTGCAGGGCGACGCCGCGCAACACGCTCGGCGAGCTGCCGTAGTTGAAGCCCTCGATCGGCACGCCGCGGCGCTCGCCGATCAGGACCGCGCCCTGGCGCTCCGCCAAGAAGCGCGCGGCCCGCACGCTCGCGGTGACGGTGAGCGCCGTGGCACCACGCTCGAACAACAGCGTGGCGACCGTCGCCGTGCGCAGCACGTCGATCACGACCGTGGTGCCCCGGCCGTCACGAGCCGGCTCGTGCGGACCGTCGCGGCCGGGCGAGACGCTTTGGGGGACGAGGTCGACGCAGATCTCCATGGGGTGCCGGCGCCGACGGCGCCGTTGCGAACGATGCTACCACGCGTTCTCGACGCCGTCCGCGCGCACGGTTCCGTCGTGTGGGGCGCTCGCGCGGCGGCTTCGAGCGCGGTAGGCTGCGCCGTGCATCCGAGCCATTCCGCGGCGGCCCCGCTCACCTTCCTCGATGCCTACCATGCCGGCGCGCTCGGCGACGCCTTCGCCTTGGCGCCCGGCGACGTGGCGGCCGCCCTCGAGGTGCCCCGCGCGGTCGATCGGGTGGCCCTGGTCGCCGCCTTGCGGCAGCGTCACGACGCCTGGGGGATGCTCGGTGTGGCCGAGCCCAGCCTGCGCAAGCTCGCCCATCCCGAAGCGCGGGTCGTGGTCGCAGGGCAGCAGATCGGGTGGCTGCTCGGACCGACGTTCGTCCTGAGCAAGGCCGTCACGGCGATCGCACTCGCGCGCCGACTCGACAGCGCGGAGCGTCCCGTGGTGCCGGTCTTCTGGATGGCGACCCAGGACCACGATGTCGAGGAGATGGACCACGCCTGGCTGCTCGGACGCGACGAGCGGCTCACGCGCCTGACGTTGCCGATGCCGCGCGGCCCCGCCGTGGGCCGCGCCCGGCTCGACCCCGCCGTCGTCGCCCGAACCGCTTCCGCTCTGCGTTCGCTCGATGGCGCCGGACCACACGCGGCGGACGTCGAGGCGCTGCTGTGCGCGGCGTGCCAAGGTTCGAAGACCTGGACCGACGGCTTCGCCAAGCTCCTGTTGGCGTTGCTCGGTGAGGCGGGACTGGTGATGGTCGACCCCCTCGACCCTGGCATCGCGCGCCTCTGGCGCCGTGCGCTGGAGCGCGAACTCGACGACCCCGGCGCCAGCGCCGCGGTGGTCAACGCGGCCGGCGCGCGGCTCGCAGAGCGCGGTTGGCAGCCGCTCCTGGGGCGCGGCGACGATGCCAGCAACCTGTTCGTGGAGCCTCCCGGCGGCGGTTCGCGCACGCTCTTGCGGCATCGCGCGGGGGCACTCTACCTCCACGGTGAGCGCGTCGAGAGCGCCACGCTGCGGGCCTATCTCGACACCGACCCCACCAGCGTCACGCCGGCGGCGGGGCTGAGGCCGGTGCTACAGGACCTGCTCCTGCCTACGGCCGCCTTCGTGGTGGGGCCCGGCGAGCTGCGCTACCTGGCGCAGCTGCGCCCCGTCTACCAGGCCCATGGCGTGCCGATGCCGCTGGTGTGGCCGCGGGCCACGGTGACGCTGCTGCAGCCGCCGGTGCGGCGCATCCTGGCACGCCACGAGCTGGGCTGGCGCGCCGTCCAGGCCGACCCGCAGCGCGTGGCGTGCGAGTTGCAGCTCCGGCGGCACGGCTACGCCGACGCGGCGGCGTCCGCGCTTGCCTCGGTGGAGCGTGAGTTCGATGCGCTGTTGCGCTCGACGGCGGTGCTCGACCCGACGCTGGAGGGTGCGGTGCAGCGCGGCCGTCATCACCTCGAACGAACCGTGATGACGCTGCGGGAGAAGACCGGTCGAGCGCTCGTGCGCCAAGACAGCGAGGTGCAGCGCCAGTTCCAGCGCCTGCGTGCGCACCTGCGACCCAACGGCGGACTGCAGGAGCGGGTGCTGTCACCGTTCAGCTTCTTCCTGACGCTGGGCGTCGCTGCGGTGCGCGACGCGTTCCTGACGATCGAGCCCGAGGGCGACCAGGCGTTGACGTTCTGACATGGGTTGGTTCTTGTCAAGTCGGCATGGGGAGAGGCTGGGGTGGTGGTGATAGCGCGCGTTGCTGCCGCAGCCAGGCGTGATGCGCCTTCGTCCCTGCCGTCTTGCCGGGGTAGATGATGCCGTGGCGCAAGAGCAGCTTCCCGAGCCGATGGCGAGCGCTCATCAGATCGCGCCGAGCGTCCTCGCGGGCGCGCACGAGGTCGCGAGCCGCCTCTTGCGGTTCGCTCGGGATCGTCACGGTCACGATCTCATCCAAGCGCAGCAGTTCGGCGATGTGCAACGCGTCGCGGGCGTCGGTCTTGACACGCTCACCGACGGGTCGTTGCAGCTTCGAGGGTGCGAGCACCTCGCAGCGCACGCCCGCGACCCTCAACGCTCGCGCCAGCGTGATGCACGTCCGAACCCACGCAGGTACGTTCTACACTCATGAGCGGGCCTCCCTCACATATGTGGCCCTCCGGGCCCAGGGATCTCCCAGGCCGCAACCCACGGCGTATGCGAGTGGAGGCCCCTACGTCAACCCATATCGTCTCGCTGCGCCGCCGATGCAGCCTCGCGCGGTGGCGCTCAGCGCCGCACGGAGTAGTTCGGTGCGTCCTTGGTGATGGTGATGTCGTGCGGATGGCCCTCGACCAGACTGGCTTGGGTGATGGCGACGAACTGCGCCTCCGCGTGGAGTGCCTCGAGGTCGTGTGCGCCGCAGTAGCCCATCGCCGAGCGCAGGCCGCCGACCACCTGGTACACCACGTCCTCGACCGGCCCCTTGTAGGCGACCATGCCCTCGATGCCTTCGGGAACGAGCTTCTTGGCGTCCTCCTGGAAGTAGCGGTCGGCGCTGCCGCCCGCCATGGCGCCCATGCTGCCCATGCCGCGGTAGGCCTTGTAGCGGCGCCCGTCGCGCAGGATGTCCTCACCCGGGGCCTCGCTGGTGCCGGCGAGCATCGAACCCAGCATCACCGAGTCGGCTCCGGCCGCAAGGGCCTTGGCGACGTCGCCCGAGTACTTGATGCCGCCGTCGGCGACGAGCGAGACACCCGCAGGGCGGGTCACCTGGGCCACGTCGAGGATGGCGGTGAGTTGCGGCATCCCTACGCCGGTCACCACGCGGGTGGTGCAGATCGAGCCGGGACCGATGCCGACCTTGACCGCGTCGGCGCCGAGGTCGACCAGGTCCCGCGCGGCGGCGGCGGTCGCCACGTTGCCGGCCACGACGTCGACCTCGAAGCTCGCCTTGAGGTAGGTCAGCGCGTCGAGGATGCCCTCCGCGTGCCCGTGAGCGCTGTCGAGCACCAGCGCATCGACGCCCGCCTCGACCAACGCCGAGGCGCGCGCCTCGAAGTCGCGCGCCACGCCCACCGCGGCGGCCACGCGCAGGCGCCCCAAGGCATCCTTGGCGGCGTTCGGGTAGGCGATGGCCTTGGTGATGTCCTTGATGGTGATCAGGCCGCGCAGCATGAAGGCGTCGTCGACCACCAGCAGCTTCTCGACCTTGTGACGCTTGAGGATCTCGCGCGCCTCCTCGAGGGTGGTGCCCACCGGCACGGTGATCAGTTCGTCCTTGGTCATGAGCTCGTGGACGCGCTTGCTCATGTCGTCCTCGAAGCGCAGGTCGCGGTTCGTGAGGATGCCGAGCAGCTTGCCGGCCGGGTCGATCACCGGCACGCCGGAGATGCGGTACTCCGCCATCATCCGGTCCGCCTCACCGATGCTGGCGTCGGGGCCGAGGGTGATGGGATCGACGATCATGCCCGACTCGGAGCGCTTCACCTTGCGCACCACGTCGGCCTGCTGCTCGAGCGAGAGCTTCTTGTGGACCACGCCGATGCCGCCCTGGCGTGCCATCGCGATCGCCATGGCGGTCTCGGTGACGGTGTCCATGGCCGCCGAAACGATCGGGATCTGCAGCGGGACGCGTCGCGAGAAGCGGCCGGCGACCTCGACGTCGCGCGGCAGGACCGAGGAGCGGCGCGGCACCAACAGCACGTCGTCGAAGGTCAACGCCTGCGCGACGATCTTGACGTTCGCCGGGGCGGCGGTGCCGCTGGGGGCGGTGGTGGTCCTGTGGCTCATGGCACCCTCCGAGCCCCGAGTGGGCGGGGCGCACGTGGCACCGAGTCTAGCACCGGTCGTCAACCCGGTTCGCGCTCGACGTGGGCGCGCAAGAACTCGTTCCACGCGGCTGGCAACCGCACCGCACGACCGCTGCGGTCGGTGGCCACGTGGTGCGTCTCGGCGCTCGCCACGAGCGCTCCATCACCGTCGTGCTCGAGCCGGTAGGCGAAGCGACAGCCGCGGCTCCCCGTCTGCACGAGCCGCGTGCCGATGCGCACGACGTCGTCGAAGCGCGCCGCGCGACGATAGCTCACCCGCAACGCCGACACCGCCAGCGAGATGCCCTGCGCCTCGAGGTCGGTGTAGGCGCGACCGTGGTCGCGCAGCCACTCGACCCGGGCCACCTCCAGCCAGGCGGCGTACGAGCCGTGGTGCGCGACCCCCATCTGGTCGGTCTCGGCGTAACGGACCCGCACGCGGATCATGGCGCGGATCGGTCGCGCGGCGGAGCGGAGCGCAGCAGTCGTTCGGCGAGGCGCTGGTCGAGTACGGCCACGGGATGGTCGCCGCCGCCCGCCGCCACCGCGGTCAGCGCGAGCCAGGTGGCGCCCTCCGGGGCGCGCTCGGCCCGCACCTGCAGCGGGCGTACCAGCAACGCGCGGTGGCTGAGGACGTGCTCGAAGCCGGCCAGCGGCCGCCCGGCGAGCGCCTCGCCGCCGTCACCGAGGGCCGGGAAGCCCCAAAGGCCGCCCCAGCGACCGCGCTCGGGACGGCGGCACAAAGCGACGCTGTCGCCCCGGCGCGCCACCA
>SLRS01000138.1 GCA_007130855.1 Trueperaceae bacterium
CACCGCGCGCCGCCGGTGCTCGACCAACAACGCCGGGATGGGGATCTTCACCGGACAGACGTCGCCACAGGCGCCGCACAGGCTCGAGGCCTGGGGGAGTTCCTTGGCGCGCTCCAACCCCAACAGGCCCGGCCCCAGGATGGCGCCGATGGGTCCGCTGTAGACCCAGCCGTAGGCGTGGCCACCCACTTGCTGGTACACCGGGCAGTGGTCCAAGCAGGCGCCGCAGCGGATGCAGCGCAAGACGTCGCGCAACTTCGGATCGGCCAGCACCGCGCTGCGTCCGGCATCGACCACCACGACGTGGAGGTGCTCGGGGCCGTCGCGCTCGCCCGGGCGCCGCGGCCCGCTGAGCAGTGACACGTACGAGGTAGCCGCCTGGCCGGTCCCCGAGCGGCCGAGCAGCGCCAGGAAGGTGGGGACGTCGGCGAGGCGCGCAACGAGCTTCTCGAGCCCCATCAGGGCCACGTGCACCCGTGGCGCGCCGGTCGTGATCCGGATGTTCCCCTCGTTCTCGACCAACACCAGCGTGCCGCTGTCGGCAGCCGCGAAGTTCACGCCGCTGATTCCCATGTCGGCCTCGAGGAAGGCCGCGCGCAAGGCCACGCGGGCCGCGCTCGTGAGCGCCTGGGCGTCGGCATCGGGGTCGCTGCCGAGATGCTCGGCGAAGAGGCGCGCGACGCCGGCGCGGGTCCAATGGATGGCTGGCCCGACGATGTGGCTGGGGACGTCGTCGCCGAGCTGCAGGATGTACTCGCCGAGGTCGCCCTCCACCACCCGCACGCCGGCGGCCTGCAAGGCGGCGTTCAGGCCGAGCTCCTCGGCCAGCATCGACTTCGCCTTGACGGCCGTGCGCACGCCGTAGTCGTGCGCCAGGCCCGTCACGAGGGCATTCGCCTCGCCGGCGTCGGCGGCGAAGTGGACCTGGCCGCCGTGTGCCTCGAGCGCCTCGACGAAGCGCTCGAGGTAGTGATCGAGATGGTCGAGCACGTGCGCCTTCACCGCGGCGGCGTGCGCACGCAGCGCCTCGAAGGTCGGCAGCGCCTCGATCGCGTCACGCCGCCTGGCCGCGAAGCCGCTGGCGGCGTTGCCGATGGCGGCGCGCAGCGCGTCGTCGCCGAGCGCCGCGGTCGCCTGCTCGCGGAAGCGCTCGGGGCTGAGCTTCACGCCAAGGCCCCCGCGCGGCCCGCGTCCGCAGCGTGCTCGCGCAGCACACCCTCCCACAGCAGCTCCGCCAGATGCACGGTGCGCACCGGCACGGCGCCGCGGCGCAGGCTACCCGCGAGTTGCAGGAGGCAGCCGGGGTCCTGCGAAGTCAGCGTGGACGCACCGCTGCTTTCGATCCCGGCGTGCTTCGCGCGAGCCATGGCGGACGACACCTCGGGCTGCTTCACGGCGAAGAGCCCGCCGAAGCCACAACAGGCATCGTGACCGAGCGCCTCGCGCAGTTCGGCTCGCGCGCCGCGCAGCAGGCGCCGGGGCGGCTCGCTCACGCCGCCGAAACGCAGCACGTGGCAGCCGTCGTGGTAGGTCACCCGCTCGCCGGCCAAATCGGCTCCCACATCGTCGACGCCCAGCACGTCGGTCACGAAGCTGGCCAGGTCGTGGATGCGCGCGGCCAGGTCGCGCGCGGCGGCGTAGGCGCGGCCGTCGTCCTCGAGCAGGTGCGGATAGTGGCACGCCAGCATCGCGGCACAGGAGCCCGTCGGCGTCACCACGTGGTCGACGCCATCAAACACCTGCAGGTGGTGCCGGGCGAGGGCGCGCGCCGCGGCGTGGTAACCGGCATTGAAGGCGGGCTGGCCGCAGCATGTCTGCGCCTCGGGGAAAGCGACCTCGACCCCGAGCCAGCGCAGCAGGCGAACGCTGGCGACCACGGCTCCGGGCACGACCTGATCGCCGAGACAGGTAGCGAAGAGCGCGACCCTCACCCGAACCTCCTCGACGTGCGTGGCGCGAGTCTACCAGCGCCGCAGGCGAACGATGCTAGACTCCCGGCCGAGGTCCGCTCGCGGGAGGTGACATACCGCGCTCGGCGCTGGCCATGAGAGGCTCGAGGCTGCGTCTTGCTCCGGAGGTCCCGTGCGCACATCTCCCCGTATCCCCTTCACGATCGCGCTGGCGACGCTGGCGCTGGCGCCGGCGGGCGCCGCGCTGCTCTACGGCTTCGCCCAACTCGGCCAGCGCCCGCCGGAGGCGCTCCCCGCGGCCGTCGTGTTCCTCCTGGGCGTGCTGCTGGCGACCCCCATCGCCTTCATGCGCCGGCACTTGCGCGCCGCCGGCGTGGCCCGGGCGCCGGCCGTCGTGATGGGCCTGGTCGGGGCGCTGCTGGTGGCGGCGCTGCTGGTCTGGGGCTTCCCCATCGGCGTGCCGGCGACCGCGACGCTCGTACCGCCCGGCCCCGGCGGCGCGGCCTTGGCCGGGCTCGTGTCGAGCGTGTTGGCACTGCTCGGATCGAGCCTGCTCCTGGCCTTGCCGGGCCGGCGCACCGACCTCTACGCCGGCGCCTCGGTGTTCGTCGTCTGCACCGTGTTGGCGAACTTCACGCTCGACAGCTTCATCCCGCTCGGCGACTTCCTCCTCGTCAACGTGGGCACCCTCTTCTTCGGCATCACCTTCACCCAGCGCGACCGCCTGCACCACTTCGGCCGCCCGGTCGTATACCGCCTGATCCTGCTCGCCGGCGTCTCGAACGTGATCGCCGCCATGAGCCTGGGCACGCCGTTGCGGTACGTGGCGGTCAGCTTCCTGGCGATCGTCGTCGCCGACAGCGCGAACACCGAGGTCTACCACCGCCTGTTGCGGCTGCGCTGGCTGGCGCGCGTGGCGGGCTCCAACGCCATCGCGGCGCCGCTCGACACGATCGTGTTCACGACGCTGGCCTTCGCCGGCGCGCCCTTCGCCACGGCCCAGTGGATGACGCAGGTCATCGTCACCGACGTGCTCGTCAAGTACGCTGCGAGCATGGTCGCGGCGATCACCATCCTGAGCCGCCCCGAGTGGATCCCACGCGCGCCCGGTGAGCACGATCCGCACGCACCGCCACCCGAGTGGGTGCCGCCCGCGCCCGGCGCGGCCGATCCGCACGCACCGCGTCCGTGATCCTCGAGCGGCTGCGCGCGACGGTCGGGACCACCTTCGGACCCGGCGCCTGGATCAGGCTCGATCAGGCCCGCATCGACGCCTTCGCCGACGTCACCGGCGACCGCCAGTGGATCCACGTCGAGCCCGCGCGCGCCGCCGCGAGCGCCTTCGGGGGCACCGTCGCCCACGGCTACCTGACGCTGTCGCTGATCGCGGCCGCGCACTTCGACCTCGGCGTCTTCCCGCCGGACGAGGGCGTGCGCGTGATCAACTACGGCCTCGACGAGGTGCGCTTCCTGGCGCCGGTCGCGAGCGGATCGCGCGTTCGGACCAGCATCACCGTCGACGAGGCCGCCGATCGGCGCCGTGGACGCGTGTTGCTGCGCACGAGCAGCCGCGTCTGGGTCGAAGGCATGCCGAAGCACGCCGTCGCAGCCGAGGCGCTCTTCCTGGTGCTGCCCGACTGAAGCGCCCGAAGCGCGCCTGGGCCGAGAGCGCCGCGCGGCCGCGGCCTCAGCCTGCAGCCGCCGCGATCATGCCCTGCGCTGCGCGCCCCAGCGCCAGCGCCGAGGCGTCCGCGAACGGCCGCGTCGCGAAGCTGAGCCCCACCGGCAGCCCGAGCCGGTCTCGCCCGGCCGGGACCGTCGCGACCGGCCCGCCGAGGAGGTTGAACAACGTGGTCGCGCGCAGCACCGCCAGGTTCGCCTGCACGTAGGCCGCGTCGTCGACGAGCAACGGCGCCAGCGCCGGCGGCGGCACGCGCACGGTGGGGGCCAGCAGCGCGTCGAAAGGCGCGGCGCGCTGCCACACGGCGGTACGCAGCCGCTCGCGCTCGGCCACCAGCCGAACGTAGTCGCTCGCGGGCCGCGCTCGCACCGCCAGGATGCGTGTGGTGACGCGCTGGTCCATGCGCTCGGCTCGTTGCTCGAGCATCTCGCCGTAGCGCGCCAGGGCTTCGTGCGCAGCGAAGCTGCCGAAACGCGCATAGAGGCCGTCGAGTTCGCCGAGGTCGGCCGAGCCGTGCCGCTCGACGACGTGCCCAGCCGCCTCGAATGCGGCGATCGCCGTCTCGCAGACCTCCGCGACGCCGTCGTCGAGCGCCTCCCACAGCACCGTGGCCGGCGCCCACAGGCGCCAGCGCGCCGGCGCTGCCGGCAGCGGCCGCGGCGTCTCGCCCGCCATCGCCTGCGCCAACGCCCAGGCGTCGTCGGCGTCCAAGGCGATCGGCCCCAGCGTATCGAGCGTGCCGGAGAGCGCGACCGTCCCCTCGGTCGGAACCCAGCCGTCGCTGGTCTTGAGCCCCACGAGACCGTTGAACGCCGCCGGAATGCGCACCGAGCCGCCGGTGTCGCTGCCGAGCGCCGCCGCGGCCAAGCCGCTCGCGACCGCCACGGCCGAGCCCGACGACGAGCCGCCCGGCACCCGCGTGGGATCGATCGCGTTGGGCGGCGTCCCGACGTGGGGGTTGATCCCGAGGCCGCTGAACGCCAGCTCGGTCATCGTGGTCTTGCCGAGGAAGACCGCGCCGGCCGCGTCGAGCCGGGCGGCGACCGGGGCATCGACAGCGGCGGGGGGAGCGTCCATCAACGGCGGGCTGCACGCGCCGGTGACCTCGCCGGCGGTGTCGACGAGATCCTTGATCGCGATCGGCACGCCGTCGAGCGGCCCGGCATCGAGGCCGGCCGCGAAGCGGCGCGCAGCGGCACGGGCCTGCGCGCGGGCGCGCTCGGTGCAGACGAGGCGGTAGACGGGGCCGACCTCGATGCGCTCGAGGTAGGCCTCGGTCACCGCGACCGGGTCGAGCGTGCCGCTGCGATAGGCGGCGGCGAGCCGCATGATGCCGAGGCGGGTGGGGTCTTCGCTGGGCATCCGGCACGATACCGGTGCGCGGACGCCACTACCGGGCATCCGTGGGGGTGGGCCCGCGGCCCCGACGCGCACGCGCGGTAGCATGGGCCGACGAGGAGGGCCCGGCATGCAGAGGACCCGCGCGGAGCTCGAGGCGATGGCGCACGACGATCTGGTCGCGCGCGTGCTCGAACTGCAAGACATGCTCAAAGAGGGCCTCGCGGTGCGCGACGCGCTCCACGGCGTGCTCAACCGCCTGCTCAACGCCAAGGAGGAGGAGGTGGCGCGCTACGCCGACGGCGACCCCGCCGGGCTCGACGAGACCGACGCCGAGTTGGCCGACGCGTGGGCGGCCGCCCGCCACGCCGTGTCGAACCCGCTCGGGCTGGCGAAGGCGCGACACGAGCGCTGAGCGGCACGCGCGCTGCGCACGCACCCGCACAGCGGTCCTCGCTGAGGTGAGCGCGAGCCGGGTACGCGCGATCGCCGTGCGCGACCGGACCGACTCCGCATCCGAGCCTCGCGTCAGGGCAGCTTCTTCCAACCCCACAGGCGCATCACGTCGTCTTCCCCGAGCCGGTGGCCGAGCTCGCGCGCCTGGAGCGCGATCTGCCCGCGGTGATACGCGTCGTGCTGCATGAGATAGGTGAGCATGTCGACCGTGCGGCGCGGCATCCCCTTGACGCGGGCGTCGCCTTGCTCGAACGCCGCCGCGAACAGCTCCAGGAGCGCCTCGCGGCTCTGCCGCAGCGCCTCGATCGCCTCGCTCTGCGTGTTGCTGCGACCATCGAGCGTCTGCGCCACGGGTTCGGAGCCGCCCATCTTGGCGAAGCCGCGGCGCAAGCTCTGCATGTGCGCCACGATCGCGGCGATCGTCCGCCCCTCGCCGCGCGGCGGTTCGGCCTGCCACAGGCTCGCCGGTAGCACCTCGACGAGGTACTCGGCCAAGCGGGCGCTGCGGTCGAACGCCTCGAGCAGTTCCTGGGCGATGTCGAGCGGCTTACCCCTGACCATGACCCGATGATATCGGGATTCTCACGAAACGCATGTGGCCCACCGACGGCCGCGCTGCAGCGCGCCGCCCGGCGGCCGAGCAGTGGCTACTCGAACAGCCGCTCGCCGTCGACGTAGGCGTCGGCGATCACTGCGGAGGCGGCGCTCCACCCCATCGGATAGGTGCCGCCCGGCTCGTGGCTGCGACCGTTGAGGAACTCCGAGAATGACCAGCGCTCCCCGTCGCGCTCGCGCCGGTTCGCCCGGTGGATGCCGTCGCGATAGCGTCGGGCCAGGTCGAGCTCGCCCCGGCAGGCCCGGCTCGCGGCGTAGCAGGCGCTCACCAACGGCCACAGACCGCCGTTGTGGTACTCGTAGGGCTCGTTCTTGAAGGTGTAGGAGAACGACATCTGCAGCCCCTCCCAGTACTCGTCACGGGGCGTGATCACGGGGTGGAAGGCGGGCAGCAGCGCGACGTCGTCGACCTCGAGCTCGTCGGCGACGAAGGCGTCGACGGACGCGTCTTGCGCCTCGTCGGAGACCCCGAACAGCGACACCAGCGCGTTCGCGAGGCCATCGAAGCGGGTGCCGTAACCGAGCGGCGAGAAGTACGGCATCCAGTACACGCCGCGGCGGTGACCGGCGGCATCGTGTCCCTTCTCGTAGAGGACACGGTGGTAGACGTCATCGGGCGGCTCGTGCTCGTGTGGGAACCAGTAGTTGGCGCGCAACAGGTGACGCAGCCGCGCGACGCGCTCTTCGAGCGCGTGGTCCTCGTCGCCGTGGATCTCGCGGTGCACCGCGGCGATACCGCGCTGGGCCTGCAGGTAGAGCAGTTGGTCGTAGAGCACGTAGCCGCTCTGCACGTACTCGTCGGCCCAGTCGCCGGTCGGCGGGACGAACAACAGGCCGCGCGTGTTGAACTCCCAGGCACCGAGCAGCCAGCGCAGGTGCTCGAGCGGCTCGACCATGTCGTGCAGGAAGTCGTCGTCACCGGTGCGGCGCCAGTACTCCACGCAACAGATCGCGAACCACAGCCCGGCGTCCACACGGCCGGTGGTCCCACCGTAGGAGACCCGCCCGGTGGTGGTGTCGACGTTGCTGGGGATCTCGCCGTGGGGTCCCTGGTGCTTCACCAGGGTCGTGAGCGTCTGCCGGCACGCCTCGATCAGGTCGTCCGCGCCGCTCAGCAGGGCCGCCAGGCCGATGATCGCGCCGTCGCGCCCCCAGATGCGCCGGTAGTTGTCGCGCTTGGTCGGCGATGCCACGAACCCGTGCTCGGTGACGCAGCGGCGCATCATCTCGAGCGCCTTCGCGTGGCCTTCCTCGACCACTCGGGGCTCGGCCGCTCCCGACCCGCCGTCGTGCTGCCGCTTCGACCCGTCCTTGGAACCGTCCTTCGATCCGTTCTTCGACTCGTTCTTCTCGTCCTTCGACTCGTTCTTCTCGTCCTTCGACTCGTTCTTCGCCTTCGCTGTACGCGAGCCCATGATCACCTCAGCGTCGACACGACGTACGCCGCGGCGTCTGCCACGGCCATGACGATGGCACCCCGACGGCCATGGTACGACGCCGGCGCGCGCACGACGTTTCGCATCGAACGTTCGCGCGCTCGTCGCGAGGGATCTTGGTCGTCCTCCTCGCGCTGGGCCGCTGCTCCGCAGCGGCGGGTGCAGGGGTTGCCGATCGGCCCGAGCTGCTCGGCGCAGCGCGGCGGCCGGGGGTCACGTGTCCCGCCCCGCTGGAGTAGCCTCGTCTCAGGCACGCGAGCGAGTTCAGGAGGCCGGCGTTGGACATCATCGTCCCGATCAAGCAGGTGCCCGAGACGAGCAACGTGAAGATGGACCCGGAGACGGGCACCATGATCCGCGACGGCGTCGGGACGGTGGTGAACCCGCTCGACCTCTACGCGATCGAGACGGCACTGCGCCTCAAGGAGGCGCACGGCGGCATCGTCACGGCCCTCACGATGGGCCCCTCACCAGCGGTGAAGGCGCTACGCGAGGCGATCGCGATGGGCTGCGACGAGGCGGTGTTCATCTCCGACCGCTCCTTCGGCGGCGCCGACAGCTGGGCCACCTCCTACACCATCGCCCAGGCCATCAAGCAGGCCGGCCGCTACGACCTGATCATCTGCGGCGAGCGCGCCACCGACGGCGACACCGGTCAGGTCGGTCCCGGCATCGCCGCCTGGCTCGACCTGCCACTCGCCACCTACGTGGCGTCGGTCACGACGCTCCCGGGCGCCGACGCCCCCGTCGGCCTCAGCGTCGAGCGCCTGGTCGAGGAGGGCTACCAGATCCTGGAACTGCCGCTACCGGCACTGCTGACCGTGGTCAAGGAGATCGGCTCACCGCGGCTCCCCACCCTGCGCGGCAAGAAGCGCGCGAAGGTGACCGAGATCCCGCTCTTCAACGCCCAGAACCTCGAACTCGACCCGGCCTTCATCGGCCTCAAGGGATCGCCCACCAAGGTGGTCAAGGTCGCCACGCCCAAAGTGATGCGCAGCGGGACCGTGGTACGGGCGCACGACGAAGCCGAGATCGCCCTCGCCGTCGATCGACTGCTGGCATTCCTCGACGAGCGCGGCCTGCTGCCGCGCGGAGACCGCCCATGAGCTTCGTCTGGACCCTCGCCGAGCAGCATGGCGGCCGCCTCAAGGACGTCTCCTTCGAGCTCCTGAGCCGCGGAAGGGCGCTGGCCGACAAGCTCGACACCAAACTCGCCTCGGTCGTGATCGGCGACGGCGTCTCACCCGAGCAGCTCGAGGCGTTGATCCGCCGCGGCGCCGACGAGGTCTACGCCATCATGGACCCGCGCCTGGCGCACTTCGTCTGCGAAACCTACAGCAACATCCTGTCGCACCTCGTCAAGACCTACCAGCCCACCATCATCCTGGCGGCGGCGACCTCGATGGGACGCACCGTGATGCCGCACGTCGCGGTGCGCGTGCACACCGGACTCACGGCGGACTGCACCGAACTCGACATCGAGCCCGGCACCGGCAACTTGCTGCAAACCAGGCCAGCGATCGGCGGCAACATCATGGCGACCATCAAGACGCCGCAGCACCGGCCCCAGATGGCGACGGTACGGCCAAAATCGAGCCGGCCCCTGCCCGAGGACGCCACCCGCGTCGGCAAGGTGATCGAGGTCCCGCTGATCGAATCGCTCATCGACGAGCGCGTGCGCGTCACGGGCTACCGCACCGACACCGCCGACTTCGTCAACCTGGAGGAGGCCGACGTCGTGATCGCCGGCGGCCGCGGCATGAAGAAGGCCGAACACTTCGGCATGCTGCACGACATCGCCGGCGTGTTCGGCGGCGTCGTCGGCGCCAGCCGCGACGCGATCGACCGCGGTTGGCTCGGCTACTCACACCAGATCGGCCTCTCCGGCAAGACGATCTCACCGCGCCTGATCCTCACCGCCGGCATCTCGGGCTCGATCCAGTTCCTCGCCGGCATCAAGACCAGCGAGACCATCGTCAGCATCAACACCGACCCCGACGCCGGCCTCCACAAGGTGGCCGACTTCGGCATCGTCGGCGACCTGTTCGAGGTACTGCCCGAACTGCAGCGCCGCCTGCACGAGCACGCCGCCGCCCCACCCGCGGCCACCACAGCCACGGCCGACGACGAGCGCCCCGACGAGCGCCAACGCGAGGAACGCGTATGAGTTACCCCGCCGTCGAACTGGGCTACCCCGCGCTCACCGAGCGCATCGTCAGCGCGCTACGCGAGATCGTCGGCGAGAAGCTCGTCCTGGTCGACGACGAACGGATCCAAGCCTACGCGCACGACGAGACCAGCGTGACCGAGTACGGCCACGCGCCCGACGTGGTGGTGCTCCCCACCACCACCGAACAGATCGCGCGCATCGTCAAGCTCGCCAACCAAGAACGCATCCCCATCACCCCACGCGGCGCCGGCTCCGGCCTCGCCGGCGGCGCCATCCCCGTCTTCGGCGGCATCCTCCTGTCGCTCGAGAAGATGAACCGCCTCATCGAACTCGACCTCGACACCATGACCGTCACCGTCGAAGCCGGCATGGTCACCAACGACCTCGCCCACCTCGTGCAGGAGCAAGACCTCTTCTTCGCCGGCTACCCCATGAGCGTCGAGACCTGCTACATCGGCGGCAACATCGCCCACAACGCCGGCGGCGGCAAAGCGATCAAGTACGGCGTCACCGGCCGCTACATCCTCGGCCTCGAACTCGTCACCCCCACCGGCGAGATCGTGTGGCTCGGCGGCAAGCTCGCCAAGAACGTCACCGGCTACGACCTCAAGAACCTCGTCATCGGCTCCGAAGGCACCCTCGGCATCGTCACCAAAGCCATCATCAAGCTCCTCGCCTACCCCAAGACCGCCTCCGACCTGCTGGTGCTGTTCCGCACCCCGCGCGAAGCGATCGACGTGGTGCCCGTCATCATGCGCCACGGCATCACCCCCACCGGCATCGAGTTCATGGACCGCCTCTCGTTCCAGACGAGCTGCACCTACCTCAACGAGACCCTCCCCTACCAGCAAGCCGGCGCCATGCTCCTCATCGAGGTCGACGGCAACGACGCCGCCCAAGTCGAGGCCGAACTGATCGCCATCGGCGACCTGTGCGAAGCCCACGGGGCCATCGAGGTCTACGTCGCCGAGGACCGCAACACCATCGAACGCATCTGGAGCGTGCGCCGCAACATCGCCGAAGCGTTCAAGGTCCACAGCCCGATCCAGAGCCTCGAGGACATCGTCGTCCCCATCAACCGCATCCCCGACGTCATGCCCGAACTCGAACGGCTGAGCCAGCGCTACGGCATGCAGATCCCCTGCTACGGCCACGCCGGCGACGGCAACCTCCACGCCACGCTCGTCAAAGACCCCGCCATGGACACCGCCTCCTGGCTCCGCAACAAGGACCTGTGCCTACGCGAGCTCTACCGCATCGTCCACGACCTCGGCGGCAAGATCAGCGGCGAACACGGCATCGGCCTCAAGCGCAAGCCTTACCTCAGCGACGTCACCAATCCGATCGAGATCGACCTCATGCGCGCCATCAAACGCGCCTGGGACCCCAACAACGTCATGAACCCCGGCAAGATCTTCGATCTCCAACCGCCGCCGACCTGAGCCACGCTCGCTGCGACCGACCCTCCGCGCCCGTTGGTTGGGCGACGTTGGATGCCCAATGTCTGTTCACAATTGAGCCATGGCGGCCCGTGTTGCGCGGGCTCGCGCTGGTGTGCCGCCCTGCCATGCCAGAGGAGGATGACCGTCATGGCTCTCGATGATTTCTTCGAATCCGAAGTGTTGATCGCCGTGTTGGCGACCGCCGTGGTCATGTCGCCCAAGGGCCGCGCTGTGCTCCGCCGCGGAGCGGTCCTCGGCCTGGCCGGTGCCTTGAGCGCCGGCGATGCGTTGACGTCGTTCGGTCGCGGCGTCGCCAAGGGCGCCCGAGAGACCGTCAGGGCGACGGCCGAGAGCGTGCAGGAGACCGTCGAGGAGGGCAGGCGCGGGCGCGACCACGACCCCGAGGAGGCGGAGGACGAGTCATGAGCCCGGGGCGTCCGAAGCGCTCGCACGGCACCGACGGGGAGACGAGGAACGCCGCGAACGGTAACGCCGGACGGCAGCGCCGCGACGAGGAGCAGGCGGAGGCCCAGGCGACCGAACCGCCGCCGGAGCCGGCGGAGGAGCGGGCGGAGGCGCTGCTCGACGCGCTCGGCCAGCGTGTCGGCGCGCTCAGCGCATATGCGGTCTTCGTGTTGCGCAAGTACGCCGCCCGAGCGCGCGAGGAGGCCGAGGACATCTGGGCGGAGGCGCAGCACCTGCGCCGTGAGCACCGCTCCTGATGCCAGGCGCGCGCGTCCTGAGCGACACGCCGGGGCGGCTCCGCGTGCACCTGCCGGCGTGGTCCGGGCACCACAGCCGGAGCCTCGAACGGCAACTGCGCGGCGCCTTGGGCGTGCGCCGCGTGCAGGCAAATGCCTTCACCGCGAACGTGCTCATCCAATACGACGTCGATCGGACCGGCCTCGACGCGCTGCTGTCGGCGGCGAACGCGCTCACGCTGCCCCGCCGCACGGGGACGAACCCGCCCGAGCCCCCGAGCCTGCCGCCGCTGCGTCAGGAGCGGCTGGGCGACCGACAGCGGGCCCGCATCGCCGTGCGCGGCCTCGATCGAAACCTGGTGCTGGCACGCGAGGTGGAACAGCGCCTGGAACGCTACCGCACGGTTCGAGCCCGTGCCAGTCCGCTCAGTGGTCGCGTCCTGGTGGAGTGGTCGTCCGACGAGGTGAGCCTCGAGGAGATCCTCGACGACCTCGATCCGCTCCAAGACCTGCCGCTGCCCGGGACGGTCGAGGCGTGGCCCGCCGATCCCGCCGACCCAGCCGATGCCGTCCTGGGCTCCACGCGCCTCGCGGGCGCGGCGCTGGCCCTGAGCCTGGTGTCGGCACGGCGGGCGCTCGCCCGGGCCGGTCCGCTGGTCGTGCGTCCCGGTCCGGCGCTGGCCGCCGAGCTCGTCACGCTGCTCTACGCCTTTCCCACGCTGCGCAGCGGCCTGCGCCGCGCGTTCGGCGCGAGCGCCGCCGACTTCGCGGTCGGCATGGCCAGCATCGTCGCCCTGGTGCTCGCAGGCAAGACGCTGGGGCTCGTCCTGGCCGCTGCCGAGGCGCTCCGGCTGGTGCCCGCGGCCCTGGCCCGGCGTGACGCCTGGCGCCGCTTCGAGGAGCGCCACGAGCGCAGACCGGCCGCACTGCCCGCCAAGCTGGTACAGCTCGAGCCTGGCGATCGGCCGCCGCTCTCTGGCGAGGTGATCGAGGGGGCCGGCAGCGCCATCGGAGCCGACGGTCTGCCCATCGCGGTGGCGCCCGGGACCATCGTGCCCGCCGGCGCAGTGCTCCACGGCGGCGCCTTCACGCTGCGCCTGCGTGCGAGTGAGACGCAGCAGCCGGAGACACGGCCGGGCACCGTCGCGCCGAACCTGCTGCAGCGCTACCTGCAGGTCGCCGGCGGGGCCTCGCTCGTCTACGCGGCCTTCATCGGTCTTACGACGCGCTCGCTGGCGCAGACCTGCGCCGCGCTGCTGATGGTGAACGCGCGCACGGCGCTGGTGGGCGGCCAGGCTGCGAGCGTGGCCGCCTCCGCGCGGGTGCTGCGCAGCGGTGTGACGGTCTCGGGGACGCGGCCCGCGCGCACCGTACGGTTGCCGACCATGCTCGTGCTCGAGGCGCCGCGCCTCCTCGCCGACGGCCTGGAGCTCGAGAGCGCGTTGCCGCTATCGGAGGGCGAGGACCCCGCCTCGGTCACGGCACGAGCGGCGGCGGTGGCCGCGGAGGCCGGCGCCCCCTGGGGCAAGGCCTTCGAGCCGGCGGTCACGGCCGGGGGACGGCGTGCATACCGAGCCTGCGACGGTAGCTTCGAGGCCGGCGTAGCCAGCGCCGAGATCGACGGCGTGCGCTACCTCTTGAGCGAATGCCGCGAGTGGCGCGCGATCCCGGTTGCCAGCGGACTCGTCGACCGTGGCAACTGGCTGCTGCTGCTGCGCCAGGAGGGCGCCGCGGCGCCGCTCGGCATCGTCACGCTGCGGCCGTCGTTGGCCGCCGGCGTACACGACCTGGTGGACGGCTGCCGGCGCCGTGGCGTGGAGCTCGCCGTGCTCCAAGCTGGCGACGCCGTTGCGACGCAGGCCCTCGCCCGCCGCGCCGGCATCGCGTTGATCGACGACCGCGATGCTGTGGGCGTGATCCGAGCCAAGCAGGAACGCGGTGCGCACGTCGCCTTCGTCGCCGATCACGCCGAGGCGGGGGCCGCTTTCGCCGCCTGCGATCTGGCGATCGCCCTCACGGGCGGCGCCATCGACTTCCCCGCCCGCGCCGACCTGCTCGCCCCCGATCTCGCGGCGGTCGCCGCGATCGTCGAGGCCGGCGCGAGGCGCGAAGCGACCAACCTCGACGCGGTCGCGCTCTCGGCGGCGGCCAACCTGTTCGGCGTCGGTTGGGGGCTCAGCCCCTACCGCGACCGGGGCCGCCCGATGGCAGCGGTCCACCTCGGCGCCCTGGCCGCCCTGGCCTCGAGTTGGGTACGTCTCGGCGGCGGCCGGCCCTCGGTTGGCGCCCTGTCGCGCATCGCCGATCCGCGGCCGGAACGCTGGGGCCGCTACCGGATCGAGGAGGTCCTGGAGCTGCTCGATACCAGCGAGGCTGGTCTGCGCAGCGCTCGAGCGCGTGAGCGCGAGCACGCAGCGGTGCCGGGAGTCCAGCGGAAGCGACTCGCTACGGTGATCGCCGATCAGCTACGCTCGCCGCTCGTCGCCACGCTCGCCGCTGGCGCGGCGCTGTCGATCCTCCACGGCAGCGGCGTGGACGCCCTGCTCATCGGCGCCACGATCGCCGTCAACGTGGGCCTCGGCGCTTGGCAGGAGCGCCACACCGGGCAGGCGGCGGCGGCCCTCGAGCGCATGGGCGACGTCACGGCCACCGTCTTGCGCGACGGCGAGCCGGTCCGGCTGCCGGCGCCGGCGCTCGTCCCCGGCGACGTGCTGGTCCTGGCACCAGGCGACCGGGTCGCCGCCGACGCGCGCCTGATCAGCAGCCACAACCTCGAGGTGGACGAGTCGGTGCTCACCGGTGAGTCGCTGCCGGTGGCCAAGCAGGCGACCAATGGCGACGCGTTCGCACGGGTGGTCCTCGAGGGCAGCGACGTCACGAGCGGGACGGCCAATGCCGTCGTCTTCGCGGTGGGGCGCGATACCCGCATGGGCGCCACCGCCGCGGCCCTGGCCGCGAGCGAGGAGGAGGACGAGGACAGCAGTCCGCTCAGCCAGCGCCTGCACACCATGCTCAACCAGGTGCTGCCGTGGGCTGCAGCGGGCGGCGCGCTCGTCACCGGCTCCGGCATCCTGCAGGGCCGGGGTTTGCCGCGCCAGCTCGCCATCGGGGCGAGCGTGGCGCTCGCCGCCTTGCCCGAGGGCCTGCCGCTGCTGGCCAAGATGGGCGAGGCGGCGGTCGCGCGGCGCCTCGCCGGCCGGCACGCCGTCGTCAGGCGGCTCTCGGCGGTCGAGGCGCTCGGCCGGGTCGACGTCGCCTGCACCGACAAGACCGGGACGTTGACCGAAGGGCGCCTGCGGCTCCGGCTGATCGCCGACCTCGAGGACGAGGTCCACCTGCCGCGTCGCGTGACCAAGGACCACCGCCACGCGCTGCTGACCGCCGCGCTAGCGAGCCCCCATCCCGACGCGGCCGACGCCTCCTTGCAGCCGACCGACAGCGCCGTAGTGGAGGCTGCCGAGCAGGCGCGCCTCGGCAAACACGTGCGCGCCGAGCGAACCGGCGAGTTGGCCTTCGAGGCCGCTCGCGGCTACCACGCGGTGGTCGCCCAGGGCCGGCTCTGCCTCAAGGGCGCACCCGAGGTCCTGATCGACCGCTGCCGGAGCATCCGTCGGGCCGGTGCCGACGAGCCGCTCGACGCGGCCGGTCGCAACGCGCTGCTCCGGCGCGCGGACGAGCTCGCCGAGCGCGGGCTGCGGGTGCTGCTCGTCGCCGAGGGCCCGGTCGAGACGCCCGCCGACGAACCCGACGAGCTCACGGCGCTCGGTCTCCTCGGCATCATGGACCCGTTGCGGCGGGGCGTGGCGAAGGCCGTGCAACGCTGCCAGCGCGCCGGGGTACGGGTGATCATGATCACCGGCGATCATCCGTCCACCGCGCTCTCGGTCGCCCAGGAGGCGGGCATCCTCGCGCGCGAGGGCGAGATGCTGACCGGCGCCGAGATCGCCGAACTCGGCGACGACGAACTCGATCATCGCCTCGAGCACGCCACGGTCGTCGCCCGCGCCACCCCGCTCGACAAGCTGCGCATCGTCGAGAGCCTCAAGCGTCTCGGTCACTGCGTCGCCATGACCGGCGACGGGGTGAACGACGCGCCCGCCCTCCGCCTCGCCGACGTAGGCGTGGCCATGGGCGCGATGGGCACCGAGGTCGCCTCGCAAGCGGCCGACGTGGTCCTCACCGACGACAACTTCGCCTCGCTGGTCGAGACGCTGGTCGAAGGCCGCACCTTCTGGGGCAACATCCGCCGCGCGCTCGGACTGCTGTTGGGAGGCAACCTCGGCGAGATCGGCATGATGGCCATCCCGTCGCTGGTCAGGCGTCCCTCGCCACTCTCGACGCGCCAGGTGCTGGCGGTCAACATGATCACCGACGCGCTCCCCGCGCTCGCCGTGACCCTGCAAGGACCAGAGCACCGAAACCTCGCCGCGCTCTCGCGCGAGGGCACCGCGGCGCTCGGCAGGCGCCTTCAGCACGACATCGCCCGACGCGCCATCGCCACCCAGGTCCCGTCGCTCGCCGCCTACTTCGTGGCGTCACGCGCTGGTGACGTGCAGCAGGCCCGCAGCGTCGCCTTCGCCGGCATCGTGGCAACGCAGCTCAGCCAGACCTACGAGATGCTGCGCGCGATCAGCAGCCTGAGCCGGGCCAGCGTCGGCGCCATGCTCGGCGCCGCGGGCCTGCTCGTCACCACGCTCACCCTCGCACCGATCCGCGCGCTCCTCGACCTCACCCGGCTGCTGCCCGGCAGTTGGCTCCTCGCCGCCCTCGCCGCACTCGCCGCCGTCCCGCTCAACCAACTCCTCGCGCTGCCCACGGTCCCCTTCACCACCGTGGCGAACCCCCTGGCTGCGGCGCCGGCGTAAGCCCTCACGCCAGCATCGCGTGGAGCGCCAGCGCGTTCTGCGGCGCGTAGCCGGCCGCGTCGCTGTTGAAGAAGCCGTAGACGTCCTCGCCCTGGCGCGCCCAGGCCGACAGCGCGCCCGCCCAGCCGCTCAGGTCGTGATTCGTGTAGCGCTTCCGGTCCCGAGGTACCGATGTGCTCCTGCGCCATGCCGCCTGCTCAGCGCCCCACTCGCCGCGCATGGGGCAGCGCATGGCCAGCGTTCACGTCTGGCACGCCGGGCAGTAGTAGACACCTCGCCCGGAAACCTCGATGCGCCGGATCGCGCCGTCACAGCGCGGGCAGGATGCCCCTTCGCTGCGGTGGGCCAGCAAGAACGACCCCTCGAGTTCTGCCGGATCGGCGCCGTGGTCGACGGCCGTGCACAACACCCATCGCAGTGTGTCGAACAGGCGTCTCCGGCTGTCGGCGTCCAGCGCTGGCACCTCGGTCCGCGGGTGCAGGCCCGCCTGGAACAGGATCTCGTCGGAGTAGACGTTGCCGATCCCGGCCATCAACCGCTGGTTCATCAACGCCGCCTTGACCGATCCGCGCCGCCCGGCCAGCGCCGCGTCGAACACCGCGTCGTCGAACGCTTCGCTCAGGGCGTCCGGCCCCAGGCGCTGTTCCTCGAGGAAGGCGTCTACATCGTCGACCAAGCCCACCTTGCCCAGCTTGCGCGGCATGACCAGCGCCAGGTGGGAGCCGCGCTCGAAACGGAGCAGCAACCGCGTGTGCCGTGGTTCGTCGTCAGTTGACTCGAACGAGCGCAGGGAGCCCGTCATGCCGAAGTGCAGCGCCAAGGCGCCACCCTCGTCGAGCCCTGCGAACAGGCGCTTGCCGTGGCGGCGCGTGGCCTCGAACGACCGACCCCGCAGCCCACCGGCGAGCTCGCCGGCGCTGCCACGCTCGACGATCGCGTCGCTGCGCACGTCGACTTCCGCGATGGGCCGATGGAGACTCGTCGCATCGAAGGAGCGCTTGAGCATCTCCACGTCGGGTAGCTCTGGCATCCGCCCCGCTCCTCCTGGCGCTCGACGCACGGCGCCGAAACTCGGCGGCGCCGGCGGCGCCTCACGCCAGACTGCGCGCCGTCGCGGTCACCGGGAACCCGACCATGTGGAGTTCGTCGTGCAACCGCCCCACGGCGTAGAGCAGGACGTCGATCCCCAACTCGAAGACCTCACACCAATGCTCCGCCGGACCGTCGAAGAACGGCGCCGTGAAGCTCATGCTGACCAGCGCCTCACGGTGGCCTTCGAGGTTCTCCGGCACGAGCTCCAGGTACTCGGGCGGGGCCGATTCCACACCGTCCCAACGAAGGGCGTCGGGATCCGCGTCGGTGAGCACGAAGCGCACGTGGTGGATGCGTGCGTGCAGGAAGTTGATGAGCTCGAGCGCCGCAGCGAGCGTGCCTGGGTGGGCTTGCTCGTCGATGTGAAGGGCGTCGCGAAGGTCGAGCGCGAAGGTGTTGGGAGCCTCCTCATCGGTGATGAGATGGAGCCGATATCCGTCGAGATCGAATCGGATGCGGTGCTTGCCAGGCTGCGGCGATTCGACGTCGACGAGGCGTAGGCCGCGGGGTCCGAACGCGTCGAGGGCGACGCTGATGATGGGTGTCACAGTGCTCGGCGCAACAGGGATGTCGTCGGACATCTGTCGTGTCTCCTTCGGCATGGGGTCGGGGGGAGTCGATCTTGCGTGCTCGCCATGGTCGGTCCACCATCGCTGCGACGGGGACGTCGACATCGAGGGCGAGCGTCGATCAGCGCACGAACCCGGCCGGCCGTCGCGGGCCGGCTTCGGGTCACGGTCGCCACGAGTTCAGGGAGAAGGACCGGCGATCGTCACGTCGACGTACGGCCGTTGATCGCGCGGCACGTTGCCCTGCTCACACCGTGCGGCAGGAACGACCGCGCGCAGCATCGGCTCGATGCGCTCTGCGTCACGGGCTGCGAGCACGCAGACTCGCACGGCCCCCGCGCCGAGGCGATCGCCGCGGGGCACCGCCGGGTCGAGGCTCTGGCTGAGCGCGCACAGTCGCGGTTGGGTGTCGGCGTCGTGCGAGCCTCGCAGCGTGAGCGCGAGGGCGATGGTGATGATGGACGCGACAGTCAGGTACTCGATCATCGCTGCGTCTCCTTGAGCAGCCGCCGAGGCGACCGCACGGTCGTCGAGCCGACCAAGGCTTCGATGCTACTCGCGAAAACGCGCACCGTAGGTCTCGCCACTATCAATGCGCCTCCCGACGGCGCCGGCGAGCGGCCGACGCTGGGCGACGTCGCTCGTCTCGGGCGTGGCACGGCAACCGTACGGCGGTGCAGAGAGCCCACCTGCAGGGCCGGCCGGAGCCGCCGCTGGCCCGGGCCCAACGACGCGACGCGCGGTGCCCCTCGAGCGTCGCCGCGCGTCGCATGCTGCCGTGCCGTGGACGCTACCGCTGGTTGGCTCGGCGGGTAGGATTCGAACCTACGACCAATCGGTTAACAGCCGATCGCTCTACCACTGAGCTACCGCCGACCGTGGACGGCTTCCCGTCCCCTGCTGCCGCGGCTGACGAGCCCGCAGGACAGCGTCCGAAAGGATACCAGAGGAGGAGCGCCCTGTCCACCGACGAGCGTCACGCCGCCGCTCGGCGTGCGCGGTTCAGCGCTCGTCGTCGTCGGCCGCGCCATCGGGCGCCTGCCCGACGCGAGGTACCCGCGGCCGGCCGGGACCGTCGTTGCCGGCACCGTCATGACCGTCATGACGTGCGCCGTCCTCGCCCGGGTCGTCGTCCGCGTCGCCGTTCGCACCCTCGCCGTCGCCGTTGCCGGGTGTGGACTCGGGAACCGGCGCCGCCTCCACCGGCGCCGCCTCCACCGGCGCCGCCTCCACAGGCGCCGCCTCCTCACGAGGCTCCGGTA
>SLRS01000152.1 GCA_007130855.1 Trueperaceae bacterium
CTCACGAGCACTGCTGTCGGATCGTGCTCCCCCACCCGCGGGCACCGCGCGCCTACGTCAATAGGTCGCTCACACCTCGAGCCCGAGCGCCGACTCGGGCGCCTCGTCCGCGAAGGCGACGCGTGCGACGAGCGGCAAGGCGTCGTCACATGCGGCGAGTGAGGCGCCGAGCGTCGTCGTCACGGCCTCCTGCCCGAGCTGGCCGTCGACCACCTGGAGGTCGGAGCGAAAGACGAGGTCGCCGTCGCGCAGGTCGAGCTCGAAGGCGCCGAGGCACCTCAGGTAGTTCATGTGCGCGACGAGCCCGGCGACCGCGTGTCGTCGCCCCGTCGGAACCCTGATGGGGAGCCGCACGATCACGTTCGCGAGACGCAGTTCGTCACGGGCGACGAGCGACACGAAGAAGCGCCCAGACTCGCCTCCTGCGGTGAACTGCAGCCGCACGTGATCCTCGTGCGATGAGGTCTTGAACTTCCACCCATCGGCCGTGAGCGCATCGATCATCACGTCCCCGAGCCGAGGACGGCACGCGCCGAAGTGGTCGGCAAGGTGAGCCCCGAACTGACTCGCCTCGTCGTCGATGGCTTCGGGCGCCGCCTCGTCGACTGCGCGGCGGGCGCGATGGAGTGGCAGGCCGCCCGCCAGGAGGACGCTCAACGCGAGGAGTGCGCAGCGTCTGTCCCCAGTTGCACCTTGCACGATGACGGTGCGGCCAGCCTCGAGCTGCGCAGCGAGGCCGGTCACGAAGCCGATGTACGGCTCGAGCGCGTCGCCGACCGGGAGCCGCGCGCGCCGCATCGGGTAGTGGTCGAAGTCGACATCCTCCACGGCGGCGAGGATCGCCGTCGCGTGGAGCGACGCACCTGCTTCCTCGTCCTCGTCAGGCACGACGAGGGACACGAGCAGTGTCGGATCGCCGGCCTCCGTTTCAGTGACGGCTTCGGTCGCGATTCTTCCAAGCATCTCGTCCGTGAGCAGTGGCATCAGGCCGAGCCGTCCGCTGAACGGTGCATCGGCGGCGGAGAAGTACCTGACGAGAGCGGTGTTGGTCGACCGTGCTGTGGTCGTCATGTTCAGCTCCTCCTCGAGTGTCATGGCTATCTGGAGCGCGCTCTGCCGTGAGGGCGCTGCATGCGCCGCTCGATGGGCGGTCGGTCGTGGGTCTTGTCGCCGGCGTCCGGCGCTGCGCCTCGCGAGGCGCGACTCTGCGAAGCCCGCCTTCTCGTCAGGCGGTGGTGCGGGGTCCGCAACGGTCAGCTGAGGACTGCAGCCTACGGCTCAAGAGCGACAGGTACGGTCGGAAGCCGAGCGGCGTAGCATGACGCATGCGCCCGCGATGTTCGATCAGTGGCAGTGACGAGATCGGCTCGCCTCGATGCCGCCGGCGGCGGCTCCGATCATGACCCGAGGCCCCGGCCGCGCCCTGCGGCTCGCTCGCCTACGCGAGCAACTCATCGACCGTCCCCGGGGCGTCGGCGAGCTCGCTCGCAGCCAAGGCGTCACCCGCCGAACGATCGAGCGCGACCTCCAAACCCTGCGCGACGAGATGGGCGTCCCGGTCGAAGTCGACGACCAGCACCGCTACTCGATCGAGAGCGCGCCCTCGCTCCTCAACGACGTCGAGGCGCTCGCCACCTACAGCGCCGTGCGCCTGCTGCTGCACACCGGCATCGGCGAGCAACACTACCGCTCGTCGATGACCAAGCTCGCGCGCCAACTCCCCGAACCCGCGCGCTCGACGCTCCTGAACAGCGTCGAGAAGCTGCGCTCCGCGCCAAGGGACCGCGTGCTCGACCAGGTCGCGCAAGCCTGGTTCCAACGCCGCGTACTGCGCTGCCGCTACCGATCCCAGGGACGCCCCAAACCCGTGAAGCGCGACCTCGAGATCTACTTCTTCGAACTCAACCGCGACAACCACGAACCCTACGTACTGGCGTACGACCGCACCGAACGCAAGAAGATCCTCGTCCTCAAGCTCGCGCGCATGAGCGACGTCCGCCTCCTCGATGAGACGTACGAGGTCCCGGACGACTTCGACGCCGACGAGCTCCTCGGCAACGCGTTCGGCATCGTCGTCGGTGAGGAAGTCTGGGTCACCCTGCGCGTCAGCGCCGAAGCGGCGCCACGCATGCGCGAGATGACCGGCGCAGGACTCGTCATCGAGGGCGACACGCCCGACGGCGGCATCATCGCCCGCCGCAGGGGCACCCTCGACGACACGGGCCGAGCCCTCGAGCTTATGCCATGGATCCTCGGCTGGGGCGGCAACATCGAAGTCCTCGACCCGCCCGAAGTGCGCCAATCCATCGCCGAGGCGCTGCGCCGGGCGGCGTCGCTGTACCACGGCGCTTGATCCCGGGCCGGACCGCCGCGGCCGCTCAACTCGCGCATCGCGACCGCACATGTCGCGGCTCGCCGGTACCGTGCCATCCGTCGCCGCCAAGCAGCGGACGGGAGGAAACGATGAGCTTCGACGAGCGCCACGGACTGGCGAACACGCTCATGGTGCTGTCGTGGGCATCACTCCTGTTGCTCTTCGTGATCTGCCCCGCAGCGTTCATCGTCTGGGCGGTGCTCAACACCGTCGGGCTCGTCGTACGGCCGAGCCTGCCGGAGTCGTTCGGACGGATGCGCGACGAACGCGATCACCGCCAGCGCCTGGAGGCAGACATGCGGGCTGCAGCGGCGGAGGCTGACCGGGACCTAGATCATTAAAGATAGGCCCTCGACCGGTCCATAGGAGCAAGGTCGGCAACGGCGCCATTGTGCCGCGGCCTTCGGGCCATGCGCCGCGCAGGTCAATGGGTACAGGGACTGTCGCTTGGCACCCATCCGTGAGAAACGCGCCAGACACGCAACCCCCTACCGCGTGTGCCAGCTGCTATCGACCCCGGAGCCGTGCGTTGGCCGGAAAACAGCGGCATACGCACTGATCCCCTACCCTCGCACGCAGGCCCTCACTCGAGAGGAAGGATGTGAGCAGTATGTTGATGGAGAAGAAGCGGAGCGTGTGCCTGAAGCCTGTCATCATTGCGGCCGCGTTGGTGATGATCGGTACGGCCGCAGCCGAAAACGCCGAGGACTTCGTCGCCATCGACGTCGAGACACTTGAGTTCGCGACGGATCAGGGCACGGGAGTGGCGGATCGCATCCCGAACGCGTACGTCGGTGAACTGTCGGACGACATGCTCATCGGCGTCGCCGTCCCGCAGGAAGATGGCCCGTACCACGACGCCGGAGACGTCATCGTCTACATCTGCGACTCCACGACACTGGCAGCGTGGTTCTACACGACATCCACCGGCGACGACATGGTCATCGAGTTTCAGGACATTACCGTCGATCTCGTAGTCTTGATCGATCAGGTGATGGGTACCGTGGTGATCGGCGACGGCGAACCCAAGACGTTCACCGCGCGGGCGGCGACCAATACCTCGGGGTTGTTCGTGGGCGACGCGACCTTCGACTCCGAAACCTATCGGGGCGGCTGGATCGTCCTCGAGGATGGGCGTCAAGCGGGTTGGTTGTCTAACCTGTGGATGCCGCGATCTGCGGACTGATCGACATCGTGAGCGGCCGTCGGTGATCGAGCGCGATCTGCCGTGCCGCGAAGATTTCATCGTGGGTGGTGCGGTTCTTGCGTGGCCGGACCGGGCGAGCACCTCTTCGTAGGCGTCCCATGGCCTGCGACTACTACTACGACGAAGTGTGTGGGGCCGTACCACGCCTCAGCGATCACGCTCTTGTGACGGCGGCTCTTCGCGTCTGATGCGTTGTTGGTGTAGCCAACTGATCATGCGTGACAGGCCCATCAACCACACGCGCCACCTGTGGACGCTGTTGACGCCCGGGCTGGGTCCGCTGTCCGGGGCGTCCATCCACCACCGTCAGAAGCGCAACCTCAAGGCGCTGGTCGACAAGTGAAGCGTGACAAGCGGCGTCAGCCGTGACCTGGTAACGGCACCGTCGCTTCCTGCGCTAGCGGGCGCCGAGGAACGTGTCCGCGTCGACGCCGGCCTGAAGGACGATCGCTCGCACGGTGCCCTCCGGCAGATCCCCGGGATGGCGTGGGACCGTCGTCCTCGCCCGTGTATGCGGGTTCCACCAGATCTCATGACTGCCACGAGCGGAGCGGTCGAACACGAACCCGAGCCGCCGCAACCGAGTCACGACATCGTGGTAGGTCAGACCGGCGAGTCGGCCCACGGTGACGTTACCGGAACCTCCACCTCGAACACCGACCCGAGCGTACGCAACCCGCTCGGAACGGGATCGCCGTGTTCTCGGTACGAGTCCAGGAGCCGGCGGGCGACGTCGGCGGCGATCTCCAACGCCTCCTCCACCGTCCGACCCTGCGCCACGAGGCCCGGAAGATCAGCTGCCGTCGCGAGGAACTGGCCGTTTTCGACCTGCTCAACGTGCATGCGGATCGCGAACCTCTGGTCCATGGTGCAGTCTACGCGCCACGTGCGGCCCACATGGTTTCGTATTGGCTCCTGCCCGATGCACGTCGCTCGTCGCAGGACCGCAGTCTCGCACGACGTGTGAACCGGGACTCGCACGATGCGCCAACGCCCGCTGGCCCAACCTCCTCGAGGCCTCCTACCTGATCGTGCGCCTGCCCACGTACGCCACCAACCGCACCAAGCGGCTCGTCGAGAGCCCCTAACTCATCTGAAGCGTCGTAGGACTCGCGCTACACCTCTTGGGCAGCACAGAGCCGACCGGCGCCCACTCGAGCACCTCGTCCTGCACAACCTGCTGGCATGGCGCGGCGCGCGCGCTTCGCGAGCCGAGCTGCATCACTGGCGCACCACCGACGGGCGCGCGGTGGATCTCGTGATCGAGGCCGACGGCATGCTCCTGCCAACGGCGCGACGGCCGGTGGCTCGGCGTGGAGGTAGAGCTCGGCGTTCCCCAGGTGGACGCTGCAGCGGCAAACGTGCTCGCGATGCAGCACAAGCCCGTCGACGATGTTCGCGCCGCCAGTAGCGCCCTGCTCGACGTCGTCGCTGACACTCCCACGTACGTTCGCAAAGTACGGGGGGTCGTGATGTCCTTGGTGTCGCTCGGACCCTGAGCGCGCTGTGGGTGTGCGGCACATGCGCACGTCGCAGCCGAGGATCGGGCGGTCGCGGCGGAGATGGTATTCGCCTCTACCCCACTGGACCGTAGCCACCAACCTCAGCGCGCGGCGCCCCCATGGTGCTCCGCCGCACGGCGCCCGAAACTCGAAATCCCCACGCTTCTCTCGCCGCGCCGCCTGGACCGCACATACCTCGTCGACCTCGACGCGTAATGCGGCACTGCACGTTGCGAACTGCGGCACAACGACGTTGCATTCTTCTGGGTTCACGAACCCGAACTGACCCGAAGCAGGCGATCTACCGCTCGTGTAGGGCTGACGTCGAGACCGGCCTACGCCTGGCAAGCGGTGCGACGGTGACCCGCTCCGAGCCTGTCATGATCGGGTCGCGATGGCGTCCGTGAGGCGTACCCACTCTTGCGCTCCCCGGACAGTGTGCGTTCGAATGATCGCGCAGGCCGCGCCAAAGCAGCCCTGACGGCGAGGGTCGGACGGCGCGGCAGGTAATCATGGCGCAGCAGGGAGGCGCGGTCGACCGCACGAGCCGCACGCGCGCCAACGCCTGGGCGAAGGAGCCCACCCGATGTCCCGCAGCACCCTCGTCGCACTCCTCGCCTTCCTCGCCTTCATCAGCCTCGGCCTACCCGACGGACTGCTCGGGGTGTCCTGGCCATCGA
>SLRS01000032.1 GCA_007130855.1 Trueperaceae bacterium
ACCTGGGCGAGATCGAGGTGAAGCGCCGCCTCCTCGCGGCAGCGGCGCGGGTGAGCGCGATGGTGGACGCGAGTAAGTTCGGCAGGCGCGCCCTGGGGCGGATCGCCGGTCTCGGCGAGCCGGACACCATCATCACCGACGACGCCATCGAATCCTCGCTCCTGGCAGCGCTGCGAGACCACGGCGCCACGGTGCGCGTGGTCGGGCTCGGTGCCGGGCGTCACGGCGGCGGCTGATCGGGGACGCGGCCGTTTCCATCGAATGCGGCGTGCAGCGCGGGCGAGCCGCGGCGGCGGCCGCGGCTTGACATGGCCGGCGCAGCGGCATACGCTACTCTTCACATCGTTCGTTATTTATAGCGTCTCGCGCGTAGAGGCTGGGTGAGGTGCCTCGACCATGGCCGACGACGTACAGCGCAGAGTGCGGCTGGCCAAGCTGGCAGAGCTCTACTACCTGGAGCGGCTGACCCAGCGCGAGATCGCCCGGCGCTTCAACGTGTCGACGATGCAGGTGTCGCGCCTCTTGCGCACGGCCGAGCAGCTCGGGATCGTCGAGTTCAAGATCCACCATCCGCTCCCCGTCGACGCCCAATCGGCGCGTGAGCTGCAGGCCAGGTTCGGTCTCCAGAGCGTGATGGCGGTGCGCACCACGCGGCCCGATCAGGTGAAGGAAGACGTGGCGCAGGCCGCCGCACACCACGTGTTGTCGCTGCTCGAGCCGCACCGCACGCTGGCCGTGGCGTGGAGTTCGACGCTGGCGCTGATGGCCCAAGCGCTACCCTATTGGCCGATCGAGGGCCTCACCGTGGTGCAGATGCTGGGCGCGCTGTCGTCTGCCGCCGACCACTACAACCCCTACGACGCCTTCGCTCGCATCGGCAGCCAGTTGGGGGCCGAGATGTACCCGCTCCATGCGCCGACCGTGCTCCGCACGAAGCATGCGCGCGACGCCCTGGTCGATGACCCAGCCGTCAAGCGCGTCCTCGATCGGGCACGCGCGGCCGATTACGCCATCTGCGGGATCGGTACGGCGGGGGACGATTCGACGTTCTTCCAGATGGACTACCTGTCGCGCGCCGAGCTCGCATCGCTGGTCGCCCAGGGCGCCGTCGGCGACATCCTCGGCCGCTTCATCGACATCGAGGGCCGGCCGCTGCCCTGGTCCTATAGCGACATGCTCGTCTCTCTCGATCTCGACGAGCTCAAGCGGATCCCGCAGGTCATCACGGTCGCGGCCGGGCCCGCCAAGGTCCGGCCCCTCCTCGGTGCGCTGCGCGGAGGCCACCTCGCGCACCTGATCACCGACGCGGCGACGGTGCGCTCGCTGCTGGCGACCGACGCCTCGGTCGTCCCGACATGAATCGCCACGAAGGAGGCGCAAGCGTGTACAGGCCGTTGGACGTCGACACCGTCATCGATTACGTACGTAGCCACCCGCGGGCCAAGGACCACCTCGACACCACCGGTGAACTCGAGGCCGTCGAGGTGGGTGACGGGAACCTCAACCTGGTGTTCAAGGTGTTCGACCGCTCCTCGAACCGCAGCTTGCTCATCAAGCAGGCCCTACCCTACGTGCGTGTGGCGGGCCCGTCCTGGCCGATGCCGGCCGAGCGGGCGGGCTTCGAGGCGCGGGCGCTCGACGTCGAGCACCGCTGTGCCCCGGGCCTGGTGCCCGAGCCGTACTGGTTCGACGAGCAGTTGATGCTCAACGCGATGGAGAACCTGGTCGATCACCGCGTCATCCGCTTCCCGATGATGGAGGCGAAGCGCTACCGCGACCTCGGCGTCACCATCGGCGACTTCCTCGCCCGCACGCTCTACGCGACCAGCGACTTCGCCCTCGACGCGGCCGAGAAGCGCTCGATGATGCGGGGGTTCTTCAACGTGGAGCTGTGCCGGATCACCGAGGACCTGGTGTTCACCGAGCCGTATCTGCGCGACGCGCCGCGCAATCGCTGGAACCCGCGCATCGACGCCGACGTGGCCGACTTCCAGGCCGACGAGGAGCTCAAGGCGGAGGCGGCCAAGCTCAAGTACCGGTTCATGACCTCCGCCGAGGCGCTGATCCATGGCGACCTGCACACCGGCAGCATCATGGCGAACGACCACGACATCCGCGTCATCGACCCCGAGTTCGCCTTCTTCGGACCGATGGGCTTCGACGTGGGCGCGTTCATCGGCAACCTCTTCCTGAGCGGTGCATCGCACGAGATCCATTCGCCCGATCCGGATGCGCGGCGCTCGTACCGGCGCTACCTGCTCGACGAGGCGATCGCCACCTGGACCACCTTCGAGGCGGGCTTCCGCCAGCGTCTCACGGACGTCAGTAGCCCCTCTTGGAGCAGCGTCGGCTTCCAGGAGGCCTTCATCGCATCGGTGCTGCGCGACACCGCTGGCTTCGCCGGAGCCAAGATGCTACGTCGCATCGTCGGCTTCGCCCACGTCGCCGACCTCGACTCGATCGAGGACCTCGACGACCGCGCCCGGGCCGAGCGGATCGCCATCCGTATCGGCCGCACGCTCGTGCGCCAGCACGGCAAGGTCGGCTCGTTCGACGACGTCGTGGCGATCGCCGCCGCGCAGTTGGAGGTTCGAGATGGTTGAGCGGGTCGAAGCCGTTCGTTTCGAGTCGGGCAAGCTGGTGCTCCTCGACCAGACCCTGTTGCCGAGCGAGAAGGTCTTCCTCCACCTCGACGACGTCACGGCGGTGTGGGAGGCGATCAAGATGCTGCGCGTGCGGGGCGCGCCGGCCATCGGCGGTGCCGCCGCCTACGGTCTCTGCCTCGGCGTAGCGGCGGTGAGCGACGACGCCGGGACCGCGGCGTTCATGGCCAAGCTGCGCGAGGTGCGCGACTACCTGGCGTCGTCCCGGCCGACCGCCGTGAACCTGTTCTGGGCCCTCGACCGGCTCGTCGGCGTGGCCGAGGCGGATTCGGCCGGCGACGTGGCGGCGCTCAAAGCCCGGCTCCTGGAAGAGGCACACGCCATCAAGGCCGAAGACGAGGCCATGTGTCGCGCCATCGGCGAGCACGCGCTGACGCTGTTCGACGACGTCGAGAGCGTGCTCACGCACTGCAACGCCGGCAGCCTCGCCACGATGGGCATCGGCACGGCACTGGCCCCGGTCTACCTGGCCGCCGAACAGGGCCGCACCATCCACGTCTTCTCCGACGAGACCCGCCCGCTGCTGCAGGGCGCCCGCATCACCACCTGGGAGCTCGGCCAGGCCGGCCTGCCCGTGACGCTCATCGCCGACGGCATGGCCGCCAGCGTCATGCGTCAGGGCCGGATCCAGGCGGTCATCGTCGGCACCGATCGGGTGGCGGCGAACGGCGACGTCGCGAACAAGATCGGGACCTACGGCGTGGCGATCATGGCCAAGGAGCATGGCATCCCGTTCTACGTGGCGGCGCCGAGCTCGACGATCGACTTCGGGACTCCCGATGGCGACGCGATCGAGATCGAACTGCGCGATCCCGACGAGCTGCGACGGCTCGGCGAACGGCAGACCGCGCCCGCGGGCGTCGACGTGTACAACCCGGCGTTCGACGTGACGCCGGCGCGTCTCGTGAGCGCCATCGTCACCGAGAAGGGCGTGGTGCGGCCGCCGTTCGAGGCGAACCTGCGAAAGGTGGTCCTGGGTGCCTGATCTCGCGTGCGCCAGCCCGCTCGAAGGTGACCGGCGGCAACCATGAGAAGCCTCTGGGACGACGACGAGGCGCAAGCCTTCCGTGGCGACCTGGGGCAGCGGGTGTACACCTCGCGGCTGTTGGGTCGGGCACCAGCGCTCGTGCTGCACGGTGGCGGCAACACCTCGGTGAAGGGTGTCGAGACCGACCTGTTCGGCGACACGCTGGAGTTGCTGTACGTCAAGGGCAGCGGTCACGACCTCCGCACCATCGAGGCGGGCGCTTTCGCGCCGCTGCGGCGCGAGAGCGTCCTGCGACTCGCCGAGCTCGAGTCGCTGTCCGATGTCGCCATGGGACGCGAGTTGCGCAAGGCGCTCACCGATCCCGAGGCACCGTCGCCGTCGGTGGAGGCCATCTTGCACGCCGCCATCGGGGCGAAGTACGTCGATCACACCCACGCCGACGCGGTCATCGCAATCTCCAACAGCCCTGGCGGCACCGTGCGGGTGCGCGACCTCGCCGGCGACGACGTCATCGTGATGCCCTACGTGATGCCGGGCTTCCGCCTCGCGAAGGCGTTCATCGAGGACTACTTGCCCTCGATCACGGCGGATACGCTCGGCGTGATCCTGCTCCACCACGGTGTGATCACCTTCGGCGCCAGCGCCCGAGCCTCCTACGAGCGGATGATCGAGCTCGTCACGCGGGCCGAGCACTACCTGCAAGCGCGCAGCGCTTGGCGCATCGAGGTCCCCGACGACGCGCCGCCCGCGACCACGCAGCGTCTGGCACTGGCCCGGCTGCGGGCCGACGTCGCGCGCGCGGCGGGCCGGCCCATGCTCGTGCGGGCGCATCACGACCCTTTGGCGCTGGCGTTTGCCCGCCGCGACGACGTGGCGCAGATCTCGCAGCAGGGCCCGGCGACGCCCGATCACGTCATCCGGACCAAGCGCGTGCCGCTGCTGGGGCGCGACGTGGAGGCCTACGCCGTGGCGTACCAGGCGTACGTCGCCGAGTTGCAGCAGGCCACGCAGGAGGGCGTGACAGCGGTGGATCCGGCGCCGCGCGTGGTGCTCGACCCGGAGCTCGGGATGCTGGCGATCGGCACCGACGCGCTCGACCTGAGCATCACCGCTGACCTCTACCGGCACACGATGGAGATCATCCTGCGCGCCACCGCCCTCGGCGGCTACCAGGCGCTCCCGGCGCGCGATGTCTTCGACGTCGAGTACTGGTACCTCGAGCAGGCGAAGCTGCAGCGCCCCGAGACGGCCGCCGCGTTCGCCGGGGAGGTCGCTCTGGTGACCGGCGCGGCGTCAGGCATCGGCAAGGCCTGTGTCGAGTCGCTGCTGCGGCGCGGCGCGGCGGTCGTGGGGCTCGACATCGACCCGGCGATCGAGACCTGCTTCGAGCGCCCCGACTACCTCGGCCTGCTCTGCGACGTCACCGACGAGACGCAGGTGGAGGCGGCCTTCGAACGAGGCGTGCGGACGTTCGGCGGCCTCGACATGTTGGTGCTCAACGCCGGCATCTTCCCCAGCGCGCGAAAGGTGGTGGAGCTCGACTCGGCCACCTGGCGGCGCGTGATGAGCGTCAACCTCGACGCCAACCTGGTCTTCTTGCGACAGGCCCATGCGCTGCTGGCGCTGGCTCCGCGACGCGGCCGGGTGGCGATCATCGGATCGAAGAACGTACCGGCGCCGGGCCCCGGAGCGGCGGCGTACTCCGCTTCCAAGGCGGCGCTCAACCAGTTGGCGCGCGTGGCGGCGCTCGAGTGGGCCAGCGACGGGATCCGCATCAACAGCCTCCACCCCGATGCGGTGTTCGACACGGCGCTGTGGACCGAGGCGTTGCTGCAGAGCCGGGCGCAGCATTACGGCATGACGGTGGAGGCGTACAAGCGCAAGAACCTGCTGCGCGTGGAGGTGACCAGCCACCACGTGGCAGAGCTGGCCGCGGCGATGTGCGGGCCGCTGTTCGAGTGCACGACCGGCGCCCAACTGAGCGTCGACGGTGGCAACGAGCGGGTGATCTGATGCCGGCGGCGCCGGCAGGTACGAGCGGGGGTGGTCGGTGAGGGTCGGATCGACGTGCGGCAGCGGACGCAGGCCTGGGGTCCGGGAATGGCGTGCGTCGAGGTCTGGAAGTCTTTGGCGCGAGCCCAGGGGCCGCGCGATCACCTGGAGGTGAGGCATGACGGTCAGGAACACCGGAGCACGGCGCGGACGAGCGAGCCCCCGATGGTGAGCGAGCGGGCCGGTCCGGCGCTGCTCGAGATGCGCGGTATCAGCAAGCACTTCGGCGGCCTGCAGGCCCTGAACGGCGTCGACCTCACGCTGCACGCCGGCGAGCTGCTCGCCATCGTCGGCGACAACGGCGCCGGCAAGTCGACGTTGATCAAGATCCTGACGGGCGTGTACGCCGCCAGCGAGGGCGCCATCACGATGGACGGTCAGCCGGTGAGCATCCCCAACCGGCGGGCCTCGATCGAGCTGGGCATCGACGCCGTGTACCAGAACCTGGCCCTCGTCGACTATTTGACCGCGCCCGAGAACGTGTACCTCGGTAACGAGCTCAAGCGCTCGTTCCTCGGCATCCCGGTGCTCGACAACGGCGCCATGCGCGAGAAGGCGGCGCGGTTGCTCAAGGACCGGCTCGGCATCAGCCTGGGCAACATCGATCAACATGCGTTCTTCCTCTCCGGCGGGCAGCGCCAGGCGGTGGCGATCGGGCGCGCCCTGATCCAGGAGACCGTGCGGATCCTCATCCTCGACGAGCCCACCGCGGCCCTCGGCCCGGAGGAGACGCGGCGCATGCTCGAGGTCGTACAGCGTCTCAAGGGCAAGGAGATGGGCCTCATCATGATCAGCCACCAACTCGAGGACGTGTTCGAGCTCTCGGACCGCATCATGGTGCTCCGCAACGGGCGCCTCGCGGGCGTCCGGCGCACGGCGGACACCAGCCGGCAAGAGGTGCTCGGCCTCATCGTCGGGTCGATCCGCGACGGTGAAGCCGAGGCCGGCGCCGGCTCCGCGGTGGCCTCGTGAGCGTCCCGGCCGTCGCGACCGGGCGCGAGCGGCAGCAGTCGCCGCTGGAGCGCTACGTCAACATCCTGGGCCCGGTCGCCATGATCGTGGCCATCGGCGTGGTGATGGCGATCTTCGAACCGCGCTTCTTCCGCGTCACCAACATCCGCATCATCTTGCAAGACGCCGCGATCTACATGGTGCTCGGCATGGCGATGACCATCGTCATCACCGGCGCCGGCATCGACCTCTCCATCGGCTCGATCGCGGCGTTGTCCGCCATCGTCATGGCGATCTTCATCAAGGACCTGAACGTGGCCGTCTACCTGGCCCTGATCGCCGCCCTCGGCGTCGGCGTCCTCTGCGGCCTCGTGAACGGCCTGATCATCACGGTGTTGCGGGTGCCGGACCTCATCACCACCCTCTCGACCGACCTCATGTTCAGGGGGTTGGCGTTGGTGATGGCCGCCGGCGCGGTGCTGCAGCGCTTTCCCGAGCCGATCCCCATGATCGGCCGCGGCCGCATCCTGAACGACGCCATCCCGGTCCCGATCATCATCGGCGTGGTGGTTTTGCTGATCGGCGTGTTCATCTACCGCTACACCCCGCTCGGGCGCTACGCCATCGCGATCGGCGGCAACCGCGAGTCGGCCATGCTCAGCGGCATCAACGTCCGGCGCAACAAGGTCTACCACTACATGCTGATGGGCGCCGCCGCGGGGCTGGCGGGCATCATGCTCACCGGCCGGCTCAACGCGGTGCAGGCCACCGTGGCCGAGGGGTTCGCCCTGCACACCATCGCCGCCGTGGTGGTGGGCGGCACCGTCTTGTTCGGTGGCCGCGGCACGATGCTCGGTACACTGGTAGGCGTCGTCCTGCTCTCGATGGTCACGAACGCCTTGGTGATCTTGCGCTTGGCCTTCTTCTGGCAGCTGGTCGCCGCCGGCCTGATCATCGTCATGTCGGTCGCGTTCTACAGCTACGTCGAACGCAGGGGCAAAGGAGGTTCGGATATGACATGAAGGCGCCCCGCAACTCGTGCGGCGCATCACGTACGCCACCTCGGCACCTCGCTCGAAGCGAAAGGAACGCATCCATGCCACGCGCTTCCCGATCGATCCATCAGGCCATCGCACTGCTCCTGGCGCTGTCGCTGGCGCTCGGCTCCTTGGCCTTCGCCCAACGCCTCCCCCTCAACCCGCTGCCCGACGAGCCCGAACGCGACTTCTGGTACTACCTCGAAGTCGACGAGCCGGGCGTCCTCGACGTGTTCCAGGAGGTCGTCGCCGGCCCGGCCGAGCCGATCACGGTCGACGTCCCCGAGCCGATCCAGATCGCCGTCATCTTCCCGAGCCAGGACGTCTCGGACATCTGGCTGCGCTCGTACATCGCCATGACCGAGCGGCTCGACGAGCTGCAGATCCCCTATGAAATCACCCAGTTCGCTTCCGGCATGGGTGACCACGACCTCCAGACCACCTACACCGACCTGGTGATCGACGAGGGCTACGACTACGTCGTCTATGGCCCCACCGAGCTCTCGATCCAGCAGGACAACATCAAGCGCATCATCGATGCCCCGGGCGTCGAGGTCATGATCTGGAACAACGACCTCGTCATCAAGGAGTGGGGCGACGCCCAGCCGCTCGGCTACCACGCCTACGCCCACCTCGACGGCGCCTACCGCATGGCGCAGTACGTGATCGACCGCTGGGGCAACGAGGGCAACTTCGCGCTCATCCGCGGCACCCCCGGCCTGATCGACGACCAACGCTCGCAGGGCTTCCGCGAGTACCTCGAGACGCACTCCGAGTGGAACTTCCTCTACGAGCACTACGGGCTGTTCCAGCGTGAGGGCGGCTTCGACGGCGCCCAGTTCATCGCCACGGCGTACCCCGAGGTCGACCTGATCCACAACGCCAACACCGCCATGGCCATGGGCGCCGTCTCGGCGATCGACTCGCTCGGCCTGATCGACGAGATCGCCCTGACCGGCTGGGGCGGCACCGGTGACGAGGTCGAAGGCATCCGCATGGGCGAGCTCAAGGCGACCCCGATGCGCATCAACGACGACGCCGGCGTGGCCAGCGCCGAGGCGATCAAGTACCACCTCGAGGGCCGGCTCGACGAGCTGCCCCTGGTGTTCCTCATGCGCATCGAGATCCTCGACAACCTCATGGACGAGGCCGACATCGCGGCGCTCGAAGAAGAGGCCTTCCGCTACTCGGGCGTGGGGACGCTCGAGCGCTGAGCGACGACGTTCGGGCCGCGCCGACGGCACGAGCCCGAAGACGTGGGTGGTGGGCGAGAGCCCACCACCCCCGACCCATATCTTGAGGAGGTCATTCATGCGGAAGCTCTTGAACGATCCGAACGATTACGTGACCGAGATGCTCGACGGGTTGCTGAAGGCGCACCCGGACCAGCTCGCCAGCGCCGAGGACGTGCACGCCATCGTGCGCGCCGACGCGCCGGTGCAGGGCAAGGTGGCGCTCGCCACCGGCGGGGGCTCCGGCCACCTACCGGTGTTCCTGGGGTACGTCGGCAGCGGCATGCTCGATGGCTGCGCCGTGGGCGACGTGTTCCAATCGCCCTCCGCCGAGCAGATGCTGGCCGTGACCCGGCGGATCCACGGCGGCAAGGGCGTGCTCTACGTCTACGGCAACTACGGCGGCGACGTCATGAACTTCGACATGGCCGCCGAGATGGCCGATCTCGAGGACATCCGGGTCGAGACGGTGCTCGTCAAGGACGACGTCGCCTCGGCACCGCCGGCGGAGGCCGACCGGCGACGCGGCGTGGCAGGCATGGTGTACGCCTTCAAGCTCGCCGGCGCCAAGGCCGATCAGGGCGCCGATCTCGACGAGGTCGCCGCGATCGCCCGCAAGACGTTGGCGCACACCCGCACGATCGGCGTTGCGCTCTCGCCTTGCACCGTGCCCCAGGCGGGCAAGCCGACGTTCACCATCGGCGAGTCCGAGATGGAGATCGGCATGGGCATCCACGGTGAGCCGGGGATGCAGCGCGAGCAGCTCGCGAGCGCGGACGCCGTCACCGAGCGCATGGTGGCGGCGCTGCTCGAGGACCTGGCACCTGCGTCGGGCGACACCCTGACCATCATGCTCAACAGCCTCGGCGCCACCCCGCACGAAGAGCTCTACATCATGTACCGCAAGGCATACGACCTGCTCGAGGCGCAGGGCCTGAAGCTGCACCGCCCCTACATCGGCCGTTTCGCCACCTCGATGGAGATGGCCGGCGCCTCGATCACCCTGTTGCGGCTCGACGACGAACTCAAGAGCCTGCTCGACGCGCCGGCCCACACGCCGTTCTTCGTGCAGCGCTAGGATGGCCACGGTCTCGATCGCACAGGTACGAGGCGCCGTCGAGCGCGTGGCGCGAGCGTTGAGCGCGCACAAGGACCGGCTCACCGAGCTCGACCAGGCGATGGGCGACGGCGATCTGGGGATCACCGCCGGCAAGATGGCTGCCGCGTTGAGCGCCTACGCTGCCGACGAACCGCCCGACGACGCGGGCGCCTACGTGGCGCAGGCCGGTATGGCCCTGAACCGCGCCGCCTCGTCGAGTCTGGGGACGCTCCTGGCCACGGCCCTCATGCGCGCCGGCAAGGAGGTCCGGGGGCAGCCCGAGCTCGCGCCCGACGACCTCGCGCGCATGCTGCGCGCCGCCGACACGGGGATCCAGGAGCGGGGAAAGGCCAAGCCCGGCGACAAGACGATCATCGACGTCGTCCACCCGGCCGCCGCGGCGTTCGAGGCTGCGCTCGCGGAGGGCGCCGAGCTCGAGGCCGCCGCAGCCCGGATGCTCGCAGCCGCGCTCCGGGGCCGCGACGAGGTCACCCCGTTGCGGAGCAGGATCGGGCGCGCCGGCTGGGTCGGTGAGCGAACCATGGGTCTCGTCGACCCCGGCTGCGAAGCCGGCATCATCATCCTGCGAGCGATCGCAGACCTCCCGGAGGAGACGGCATGAGCATCGAACGCATCGCCTACATCGGCATCGGCGTGATGGGACAGGGGATGGTCCCGAACCTCGTCGAGGCAGGTTACGAAGTGATCGCCTACAACCGCACGCCCGAGCGCGCCGAGCGGATGCGGACGCGCGGCGCCACGGTCGTCGCGAGCCTCGCCGAGGCCGTCCGCGGCGCCGACCTGGTGATGTACTGCCTGAGCGACGACGCGGCCGTCGAGCAGGTGGTGTGGGGCGAGGGGGGCGTGCTCGCCAGCGTCCGCTCCGGCCAGACCGTCGTCGACATGAGCACCATCCACCCGGATCTGAGCCTGCGGCAGCACGAGGCCTTCGCGGCGGTCGGCGTCGACTTCCTCGACGCGCCCGTCTTCGGATCGCGCAACGAGGCGGCCGGCGGCGGCCTGTGGATCGTGGTGGGTGGCGAGGACGCCGTGTTCGAGCGCGTGCAGCCGGTCCTGGAGGTGCTCAGCGAGACGCTGCACCACATGGGTGGACCCGGCAAGGGCGCCTCGATGAAGCTGGTCGGGAACCTGGTGGTGGCCATGCAGCTCGAGGCGTTGGGCGAGGCGATGGTGCTGGCGACCAAGGCCGGCCTCGACCCGCACGCGGTGCTCGGGGTGCTGCACGTGACCGACTTCAAGTCGCCGATCTTCGATGGCGTCGGCGCCGCGCTGCTCGAGCGCGATTTCGCGGTGCACTTCGCCCTCAAGCACATGCTCAAGGACGCCAATCTGATCGCCCGCTATGCCCAGGATCTCAACAGCCCGATCCCGGCGGCGGTCGCGGTGCGCGAGACCATCAAGGGCGCCATCAACCAGGGCTGGGGCGAGGAGAACGCCTCGGCGCTCATCAAGATGCTCGAGCTCCAGGGGGCGGCGGAGGTGAAGGGGTAGACGCGCCGGAGCCGACACGGGCGGCCGCGCTCGCGGGTCGGGTGGCGCTGGTCACCGGGGCGAGCCGCGGCATCGGCCGCGCCATCGCGGTCGCACTCGCCGAGCAGGGCGCGGCGCTGGCCATCACGGCTCGCTCGGCCGACGCGCTCGAGGCGCTGGCGCGTGAGCTGCGGTCGTCCGGCGCCACCGCGGAGCCGTTCGTCGCCGACTTGCGCGACGCCGCCGCGATCGAGCGGTTGGCTGCCGCCGTGGATGCGCGCTTCGGCCGCTTGGACGTGCTGGTGAACAACGCCGGCGTGGGCCACTTCGCGCCGCTGTCCGACACCAGCCTGGCCATGTGGGACGAGCTGATGGCGCTCAACGCACGAGCACCGTTCCTGCTGTGCCGGGCCTTCGTCGCGCAGCTGCGGCGCGCCGCTCCCGGCACCATCGTGAACCTGGCCTCGGTGGTCGGCATTCGCGGGTATCCCGGTCAGGCCGCCTACGGCGCCTCGAAGCACGCGCTGGTGGGCCTGAGCCGGGCACTGACGGAGGAGTTGCTGGGCGAACGGGTGCGCGTGCACACGATCTGCCCGGGCGGCACGGCAACCGACATGCTGCGCCAGGCGCGGCCCGACCTCGATCCCGGCGACGCCATCCAACCGCACGAGATCGCGGAGTTGGTGGTGTTCCTGGTGACGCGCACCGGTAACGCGTTGATCGACCAGGTCCAGCTGCGCCGTGCCGCAGCCGCACCCTGATCACGAGAGGAAGCCTGCATGGTCACACCATCATCGACCGCTACCGCGGATGTCGAGCGGGTCGCGCAGCGGATCCGCAGGCGCGTGTTCGAACACGTCATGCGCAACGGCGGCGGCTACCTGAGCCAGGCCTGCTCGTCGGCCGAGCTCTTCGCCACCCTCTATGGCCGGGTGATGCACCTCGGGCCGAGTCAGGCACCGCTGGAGCCCGTGGCGTTCCCGGGTGTTCCCGGTCCGGCGAATCCCGACTACGTCTCGGGCGGGGCCTACAACGGTCCGCGCGATCCCGAGTTCGATCGCTTCATCTTCTCGCCGGCGCACTACGCGCTGGTGCTCTATGCCGCGCTCATCGAGTTCGGGCGCCTGGCGCCCGCGGCGCTCGAGGCCTTCAACCGTGACGGCTCCACCGTGGAGATGATCGGCGCCGAGCACTCGCCCGGGGTGGAGACCACCACCGGATCGCTCGCGCAGGCGATCAGCCAGGCGGGCGGCATCGCGCTCGGCCGCAGGCTGAAGGGTGAGCCCGGCCGCGTGTGGGTGCTGATGAGCGACGGTGAGTTCCAGGAGGGTCAGGTGTGGGAGGCGGTGCAGGCGCTGGTGCACTACCGCCTCGACACCGTCGGCGTGTATGCGGACGTCAACGACCAGCAGTGCGACGGACGGATGGACGACGTCATGCGGGTCGGATCGATCGGCGAGCGGCTGCGCGCGTTCGGCGCTCGTGTCTTCGATGTCGACGGTCACGATGTCGACGCGCTCGCGGCGCCGGCGGCGATGGAGCCCGACGGCCGGCCGCTGTTCGTGTTGGCGCACACCGACCCGACGCGCGGGGTCCCGCTGCTGCGCGAGCGCGCTCCGAACCTGCACTACCTGCGGTTCTCGTCCGACGAGGAGCGCGAGCGTTACCAGCACGCCTTCGCTGCCTTCGACGAGGAGGCCTGAGATGGAGATCGTCAATCGCCCTCACGTCCAGAACTTCATCCGCTGGGCCGCCGACAAGCCCGAGGTGGTGGTGTTGTCGGCCGACCTCACCAACTCCTGCGAGGTAGGCGCCTGGCGTGACACCTATCCCGAACGCTTCTTCTCCCTCGGCATGGCCGAGCAGAACATGCTGGGCTTCGCGGGCGGCCTCGCGCGCGAGGGCTTCGAGCCGTTCGTCCATACCTTCGCGGTGTTCATCTACCGCCGTCCCTACGACCAGCTCGCGATGTCGATCGCCTACCCGAACCTGCCCGTTCGCCTCATGGCGTTCCTGCCGGGCATCACCACCCCCGGCGGCGTGACCCACCAAGCCATCGAGGACGTCGCCGTCATGCGGGCCACGCCCAACATGACCGTGCTCGAGACCGGCGACGCCACCGAGGTCGAGAGCGTGCTCGACGTGGCGCATGCCGTCGACGGGCCGGTGTACGTGCGCTTCCTGCGCGGTCGGGTGCCGCGGCTGTTCCCGCGGACCGAGCCGATGGTGCTGGGTCAGGCGCGGGTGCTGCACGAGGGCGACGACGTCACCGTCCTCACCGCCGGGATCACGACCGAGGAGGCGCTACGGGCGGTGCCGGCACTGGCCGACGCCGGGGTGCACGCGACGCACCTGCACGTCTCCACCCACAAGCCGTTCGACGACCCGACGGTGCTGGCTGCGCTGCGGCGCGCCAAGCGCGGCGTGGTCACGCTCGAGAACCACACCATCGTGGGGGGCCTCGGTACGGCGGTGGCGGAGTTGATGGCGGAGCACGCGGTGGGCACGCCGCTGGTGCGGCTCGGTCTGCGCGACACCTACGCCCACGGTGCCAGCCAGGCGTACCTGATGCGCGAGTACGGTCTCGATGCCATGGCGCTGGTGCGGGCCGTGGAGCGGCTCACCGATACCGATACCGGCCTGGCCGAGGACGACCTGGCGAAGGTGCGCGTGGAGGAAGTGCACAGCCTGGCCAAGGCCGAGGCGCTCTAGATGCCTGGCACAGGGGTGCTGCCGCTGCACGCCGCGGTCGCGGGGCTCTCCGGTGAGCGTTTCGTGGTGCGCTATGCCGTCACGGGCGATGCCGACGAGGCGCGCGCGAAGGCGGAGGACATCTGCCTCGAGCAGACCGTGGAGTTCCCGGCCGACCTGTTGCCGGCCGGCGACATCCCCGACCACGTCGTCGGCCGCATCGAGCGCTTCGAGCGCGCGTCCGGCGGTCGCTCCGAGGTGGACATCAGCTACGCGATCGAGGTCGCCGGCGACGAACTGCCGCAGTTCCTGAACGTCGTGTTCGGCAACATCAGCATCAAACCCGGGGTGCGGCTCATGCGGCTGCTGCTGAGCGAGTCGCTGCTGGCGCGTTACCGAGGACCGCGCTTCGGGCAGCGGGGGCTGCGTGAGCTCGTCGGCGTGGTCGAGCGGCCGCTGCTGATGACGGCCTTGAAGCCGCTCGGCCTCTCGAGCGCGGCCTTGGCCGAGCTGGCGTACCGCTACGCGCACGCCGGGGTGGACCTCGTGAAGGACGACCACGGGCTGGCGAACCAGCCGATCGCCCGCTTCGAGGAGCGCGTGGGGGCGTGCGCCGAGGCCGTCGCGCGCGCCAACGCGGAGACGGGTCGCCGCAGCCTCTACCTGCCCCACGTGATCGGTCCGGCCCAGGAGCTGCATGCCCGAGCGCACGCGGCGAAGGACGCCGGGGCGGGCGGGCTGCTGGTGTGTCCGGGGCTGGTGGGGTTCGACACGATGCGGAGCCTGGCCGACGACGACGCCTTGGGGCTCCCGCTGGTGAGTCACCCGGCCTGGTACGGGAGCTTCGTCACGTCCCCCGAGCAGGGCATCGCGCACTATGCGCTGTACGGCCAGCTCCAGCGTCTCGCCGGCGCGGACGCGAGCATCTTCCCCAACGTCGGCGGACGCTTCTCGTTCTCGGCCCAGGAGTGCCGCGAGATCGCCGCTGGCTGCCGTGATCCCTTCGGCCCGTTGGCCCCGGCGTTTCCCACGCCGGGTGGCGGCATGCAACTCGACGGCGTCGCCCACATGCGAGCGCTCTACGGCGACGACGTGATCTACCTGCTCGGCGGCGGGCTGCATCGCGGCCTGGAAGGGCTGGACGGCACCGTCCGGAACCTGCTCGAGGCGATCGCGAGCTAGGCTCGGCGGCGACGCGAGAGCGCCTGGCGGTGGCGATCGAGCTGCGGGCCAGCCGCTCGGCGGCGTCGCGCCGTGCGGCGGGGCTCGCCGGGCTCAGCCGAGCACCGCAAGCGCCGTGGGCTCGTCGGTGATGACGATGTCGAGGTAGCCGCCGGCGAGCGCGCTGCGCAGCGCCTCGGCCTTCTGGGCGCCACCGGCCACACCGATGACGCAGGACAGGCTGCCGAGCGTCTCCAGGTCGATGCCCACGATCCGGTCGTGGATCTCGAGATCGAGGACCTGACCCGCGCGGTCCAGGAAGCGACCGAGCAGGTCGCCCACGGCTCCTTGGCGCCGGTATCCCACCATCTCGGCGCTGCTCACGTAGCCGCCCTTGATGAAGCTCGCGCGCTCGTCCATCGCTCCGACGCCGATCAGGGCGTAGTCGGCCGTCTTGGCCATGGTGAGGACCTCACGTACCGCCGGCTCGGCCAGGAGCGCCTCGGCCGTGGCACGGCTCGAGACGACCAAGGGCGAGGGGATCATGAACAGGCGGTGCGCGTGCGCCAAGGCCGCATGGAGACCGCCGATGACGTGTACGTACGTGCTGACACCGCCCGTCAGGGTCATGACCGAGGAGCCGGTGCGCCCGAGCAGGTAGCCGAGGCGGTTGAGGGTGCGGGTGACCGTGTCGCCCCAGCCGACGGCGAGGAGGCTCTTCTCGTCGAGAAAGTTCATGAGGTGCGAGGCCGCGGCCTGTGCCAGACGTTCGTTGACCTGCACGGTCGCATCTCCGCCTTGCAGCTCGAGCGGCGGGATCACGATGGCCTCGCGCAGCGCGAAAGCTTCGCGCAGGCGCGCCTCGAGTTCGAGAGAGCCCCGGTGCTTGGCGTGGATCGTGATCCCGATGACGCCGGTGCGCTTGCCCTTCTCCAGCAGGCGCGACACCTTGATCCGCGAGAGGCCGAGGCGCCGGCCGACCTCGTGCTGGGTCAGCCCGTCGTGGTGGTAGTACCACGCGACGCGGCTCAGCAGCGCTTCCTCATCGTCGATCACGGCGTGCACGTCGCGCTCGGGAGGCATCCTGGGCTCCTCGGTGGCGTCCTGCTCCAGCCGGGCGGCGGTCACTGGGTAGGGCGCCCCCGGCGGTCGGTGCGGCGCTGGGCAGCACCCCGACCGCCGGAGGCTTCGGCGTTCGCGGTCAGTGCTTCTCCTGCACCTTCGCGTCGTCGGGGTGCGCTGCGAAGTACTGCTTGCGGCGGGTGCTGTCGTCGGCCAGCGACTCGACCAGGTCGAGCGCCTCCTTGACCTTGAGACCGTCATGGACGATGCCGCGCACACCCTGGATGATGGCGGCCGGGTGCTCGGACTGCCAGATGTTGCGGCCCATGTCGACACCGATGGCACCGCGCTCGAGCGCGTTCGCGCACAGCGTCAAGATGTCCTCGTAGGTATCGAGTTTGGGGCCACCGGCGATGACGATGGGCACCGGCGTCTTGGTGACGACTTCCTCGAAGCCGTCGCAGTAGTACGTCTTGACGATGTCGGCGCCGAACTCGGCGGCGATGCGGCACGAGAGCGCCAAGAAGCGCTTGTCTGCTGCCCGCTCCTTCATCTCCTTACCGACCGCGGTCACACCGAGCACCGGCAAGCCATACTCGCTGGCGTCCTCGATGGTCTGGGCCAGGTTCAGGAGCGTCTGGTGCTGGTACTCGGCGCCGATGTAGATCGAGATCGCGACGGCCGAGGCATTGAGGGCGATGGCCTGCTTGGCGGAGAGGATGACCGCCTCGTTGCTCATGTCCTCGTCGAGGATGCTGTTGCCGCCCGAGGCGCGCAACACCTTGCCACCCTTGAACGTCGTGGGCACCGACGCACCGAGGATGCCCGGGCTCAGCATCAGGCTGTCGGCATGCGCCAGCAACGGCGCGAGTGCTTCGGAGGGAACCTCCATGCCGCGTGTCGGACCCATGAAGTAGCCGTGGTCGATGGCCAGCATCAGTGCCTTGCCGTCGGGCTGGATGATCTCGCCCATCCGGCTCTTCTTGCCCCAGTGCATCTCGTTGAACATCCGGTCCTCCTTGACCGCTCCGGGCGGACCGTCTTCGGCCCTTCCGGGTGAGCGTATGGCCGTGACGCCGGGCGGGCGCGCGTCGAACGACGCCTCGCTCGCCTCGGGAATGGCTCAGGTCTGGTCGGGGCGGGTCACCTGCGGCACCGGTTCACCCGGCTGCCAGGCCAGGACCACGCCGTCGCCTGGAATGTGTGGCGCCTTGACGAACAACGCCTGCCAGGCCTCGGTCCCCTCGTTGACGAAGTAGTGCATCTCGAACGGATCGCAGCGGAAGTAGTCGCCAGGGCGGAGTTCGAACTTGGTGCTGCCGTCGATCCACAGCGTCACCGTCCCCGCGATGGTGTAGAAGCCTTCTTCGATCTGCTCGTGATAGTGGTTCGGAAAGTCCTTGCCCGGTGGGAGGACCACGTAGCCGACATCGGTGCGCGGACCCTTGGCGATGTAGCCCGGTCCGTGGTCGCCGAACCGGAGTTCGATCTCGGATACGTTGGCTCGCTCCATGGTGCTTCGCCTCCTCGGCGCTCGGCCGCCGCTGCATGCACGGGGAGGGCCGGGACGCCCGCCTGCTACGGCGCGATGGTGCCCGGGACCACTGGCGGCGAATGTCGATCGACTTCCTCACGGGCCAGGATCGCGATGCACAATTGATCCCACGCTACCAATCTGAACAACCGCGGTCAACGGGCGGATGGCTGACTCGGGCGTGGGCAGCAGCGCCGGCGTAGCGGTCCTGTACGCCGTGCGCCTTCGTCCAGGCCGGGCTGGCGGGGACGTTTGGCTCTGGGGGGATGGCGTGAAAACGCCTTAGTATATATGCAGAACCGAAAGGTTTTCGCAGAAACCACCACTGCTCTTCATGGTGGGCTTTGCACGAGGGCATTAAGACCATAGGGAGGGCAAGATGAAGAAGGACTTGTTTGGATCGCCTCTGTTGCGTTGCGTCGGCGGGTTGTCGCTCTTGGCGCTCGCGGCGGCGCTCCTCGTCGGTACCGCTACCGCAGCGGATGAATGCTTGCCGAGTGAACTCGATTCGCGATATTGCGACCGCACCGGCGACATGGTCGCCGATCCGCCCACCGACCCGAGTGAGTGGCTCGACCCCGACACCCTGATCTTCACCTACACCCCGGTCGAGGATCCCGCGATCTACGAAGAGGCCTTCTCCGAGTTCCTCGAGCACCTCGCCGAGAAGACCGGCAAGGACGTGCGCTACTTCCCCGTCACCAGCTTCTCCGCCCAGCTCGAGGCGATGCGGGCCGAGCGCCTACACATCGCCGGCTTCGGCGCGGGCAACACCATCAACGCCGTCAACATGGCCGGGTTCGTTCCCTTCGCGATCATGGTGCAGCCCGAGAACGTCTTCGGCTACCAGATGCTGATCATCACGCACGTCGACAGCGACATCGAGACGCTCGAGGACCTGCGCGGCCGCGAAGTCGCCTTCGTCTCGCCCGCATCCAACTCGGGCTACGTGGCGCCGACCGCGTTGCTCTTCAGCGAGCTTGGCATGAAGCCGGATGTCGACTACAGCACCGCCTTCTCCGGGCTGCACGACAACTCCATCTTCGGTGTGTACAACAAGGACTACGAGGTCGCGGCGATCGCCGGGGACATCCTCGAGCGCATGATCCGGCGCGACCTGGTCGACGAGGATCAGTTCAGGATCGTCTACCGGTCCGAGACGTTCCCCACTTCGTCGTTCGGCTACCTGTACAATCTCGATCCGCAGCTGGCCGAGACCATCGTGGACGCCTTCTTCAGCTTCGAGTGGGAGGGCACGGTGCTGGCACGCGAGTTCGCCCCGCGCGTCGCGTACATGCCCATCACTTACCAAGAACATTGGGAGGTACTCCGCGTCATCCGTGACGCCAGCGAAGCCATCGGTGACTGACAACGCACTACGAGGAGCATGCGAGGGCCAGGAGTGCCCTCGCGTGCTCCCTCCCGAGAGTCCTCGTCGCGACCGGGATCGG
>SLRS01000246.1 GCA_007130855.1 Trueperaceae bacterium
AGGCTGAGCATGGTGACGGCGGCGGCCCGTGAAGGCGCTCCGGGACCCGCGCCCGCGTGTGTGCCCGCGTGCGAGCCCGCGTGCGCGCCCGCGTGCGCGCCCGCGTGCGAGCCCGCGTGCGAGCCCGCGTGCGAGCGCTGGCATCACCTCGGCATCGACATCGGCGGCAGCGGCGCCAAGGTGTCGCTGCTCGACGGCGAGCTGCGCGTGGTCGCCAACGATCTCGTCGAACTCCCGGACGTTCGGCACGACCCGGCGGCGAACCGCACGGCACGCGTCGAGGTGGTCGAGCACACCATCGAGGAGGCTGCTGCGGCCGCCGCGGATGGCCTCACGGTCGGCATCGCGACGCCCGGGATCGTCGATGCCGACCACCAGCGCATCGTGTCGCTGCCCGGGAAGCTCGCCGGGCTCGAGGGCCTCGACTGGCGCGAGGCGTTGCGGGCGCGCACCCCGGCGCGCTACGCAGCGCTGACGGGCGCCGCCTGGCCGCCGCCCATCGCGGTCCTCAACGACGCGCACGCGGCAGTCCTCGGCGAGGCGCGCCTGGGCGCGGGCAGGGGTTGCGACGACGTCGTCATGCTGACGCTCGGCACCGGCGTGGGCGGCGGCGTGGTCCTCGGCGGGCAATTGCTCGAGGGACGCCACCGACGCGCCGGGCACTTGGGTCACATCAGCCTCGACCCCCGCGGGCCGCCGAGCGTGTTCCCCACCCCCGGCTCGCTCGAATGGCATGTCGGCGATGCCTACGTAGCGCAGCGCAGCGGCGGTCGCTACGTCTCGAACGAGGCGCTCGTGGCCGGCGTACGTCGGGGCGAGGCGCGGGCGCGATCCGAATGGCGCCGTATGGTGCGGGCGCTCGCCGTGGGGATCGCCTCGATCGTCAATGCGTTCGACTGCGAGCTCGTCATCCTCGGTGGCGGCCTGATCCTGACCGGGGCGCTGCTGTTCGACCCGCTCGCCCGCGAGCTCGACGAGGTCGAGTGGCGTCCGAACGGGATCGCGGTCCCGGTGGTACCGGCCGCCTTGGGCCGCTACGCCGGGAGCATCGGAGCGGCCCTGTTCGCCGGTGAGAGGAGGGTACGGACGTGAACTTCTGGCTCGCGAGCGCGAACCCGCGCAAGGTGGAGCAGGCCATGGCGCTCGGCATCTGGCGCGGCGTGATCACGAACCCGAGCCTGGTCGCGCGTGAACTCGCGGAGGGGCGGCGCGGGCCCGAGGCGCTCTTCGCCGAACTCATCGACATCGCCGGCAAGGCGTGGTATCAGCTGCGCGACGCCTCGCACGACGCCATGCTGGCCGAGGCCGAGACGATGCTCGCGCTCGACGCGCGGCGCATCGGCATCAAGGTGCCCGCGACCCGCGCCGGCCTCGGCGTCTTGCGCGCCTTGCGCGAGCGCGGCGTCGAACCGATGGCGACGGTCGTGCCCACCGCGACCTGGCTGACGTTCGCCGTCGCCGCCGGCGCGGTGATGGTCGCGCCGTACGGGGGGATGCTGCAGCGCGCCGGCCTCGCGGCGAAGCACGAGGAGGTCGCTCGCATGCAGGCGTTGATCGATGCGCAGGCCTACGACGTCCTGCTCTGCGTCGGCATCTACGACGCCACCGAGATCCCCACGTACGCCCGCTTGGGCGTACGAGCCTGCTTCGTCTGGGAACGCGATCTCGAGCGCTACTTCACGCAGCCGCTGGTCGACGAGGCCTGCGCGGCCTTCGCGAGCGACTGGGACACGATCGACGAGGCGCGCCGCAGCGCCTCGAGCGCCACGCCGGAGCGCGGCACGGAGAGCGCTTAGCGGCGACCCGCGACCTCGAGCTCGGTGACGGCCTCCCACAGCGCCAGGTTGCGATTGTAGAAGCCCGGCTGCTGGAGCCAACTCTGCGCCAGCGAGCCGGTGTAGAGGGGCCCGAAGCCGAGCGACGCGACGAGCGCCGCAACGCGCTGCGCCGCCTCCTCGTCGTCAGCCGCGATGGGGATCACACGCCGCCGCTGGAGCGGCGCGCTGGTGTCGCCCTGCTCACCGAGGTGCTGCCAGGTGATCGTGTTGAAGCACTTGACGACTCTGGTTGCGGGCAACTGCCGGGCCACGTACTCGGTGTGCGTGAGCCCCTCGAGGTCGATCTCGCCGTCGCGCCGAGGGATGCAGTTCGAGGCGCTCACCAGGATCCGGCCGCGCAGGGCATCACCCGGCAGGCTGGGGATCGCCCGGAAGGGGATCGACTCGATGGCGAGGTCGCCGAAGCCTGCGGCCTCCTCCACACTGACGGCCTGCGCCGACGTACCGAGGGTGTCGGCGAACGCCTGCAGCGAGGCTGGCCCGCGCGAGTTGCTGATGGCGACCTCGTGGCCGGCACGCACCAAGATGGTGGCCAAGGTGGTGCCGATGTTGCCCGCACCGATCAACCCGATGCGCATCGGGTCCGCCTGGCGCATGGTGGCAGCAGTGTCACTCACGACCCGCACGAGGTGGCGGGTTCGGTCAGACCGAGGCGCGTGAACTCGTCGGCCAGGTCGGCCACGGTGACCGCGTGCACCTCCGGCGCCGCGTGGGGGTCGGCTTCGAGGATCTCGCGCTCCGCGGCGTAGGCCGCCTCTTCGTCGGCGTGCAGCGTGCCGTCGCCGATGAGGGTGCGCAGGTACTGCTCGGCGACCGCCTGCAGGCCGTACTCGCCGATCGCCTCGTACAGCGCCTCGTGATCGATGTCCTGCATGAAGCCACCGAGCACCTGCGCGTGCGCCGCGTGGCCGAAGCGGTCGACGGCGTAGCCGGTCAGCGTGCCCTCGTCGTCGATCATGTCGATCATGGGGTGACGTCCGATCCGAAGAGCAGCGCGGTGAGCCCGGCGGCGGGGAGGAGGCGGCGGTCAGGTTCGGCGGCACGATGGCGTAGCGCTGTGATGGCGTCCATGGTCGCGTCAGTGTCGCAGATCGACGGCGGCATGTCGACCAGCGGCCCGCGCCGATCAGCCGCTCGGCTGCTACTCGGGGGCCTTCGCCCGGCGGCGGGTGCGCAGGTGTGGAGCCTGACCGAGCGCGGCTCGTCGGCGCATCGTGCGACCTGCCAGCAGCAAGCTGCCGGCCAGCACGCTTGCGACGCTCGCAAGCGCGAGCCACGCGAGCCATGCGAGCCATGGGAGCCTACCGCTGCCGCTCGCTCGCCGCTCGCGCCTCACCCCCTGCAGCGGTGCGTAGAGGTCGTCGGGGGCCCCGGGGTCCTTCCTCGTCCGCGTGCGCTGCCCCCAGAACGCGAACGGGCGCAGCAGCACGTCCGTCAGCCGCGGTGAGAGCGCCTGGAGGGCCGCCAGCAGGCGGCCTGAGCCGCCGACCACCACGTCGCGCTGCGGTCGCTCGGCCGCGCGCAGCAGCGCCCTGACGACGAGTTGCGGCGGGTAGCGCGGCGGGATGCCGCGCGGCTCGACGCCGAGCTTCGTGCGCGCCTTCTCGAAGGCGGGCGTGTCGATCGACGACGGCATCACGTTGGTGACGGCGATCGCCACGCCTTCGCGGCGCAACTCGAGGCGCAAGGCCTCGAGCATCGCCTTGACCCCATGCTTCGCGGCTGCGTACGCCGACTGGTAGGGCAGAGCCCGGAGCGCCTCGACCGAGGTCACGTGGATGAGCGCGCCCCGGCCCTCGCGCCGAAGCCACGGCAGCGCCGCCATGGCACCGTGCACCTGGCCGAGCAGGTCGACTTCCACGATGCGCCGGAACTCCTCCGGCGTGGTGTCGCTGAAGCGGGCGTAGAGCGTCACCGACGCGAGATGGAGCCACGTGTCGATGCGACCGAAGGCGTCGATGGCGGCGCTCGCGAGGCGCTCGACCTCCTCGTAGCGGCTCACGTCGGTGGTGACGGCGACCGCCTGGCCGCCGTGCGCTGTGATCTCGTCGACGAGCGCCGTGAGATCGTCGCTGCCGCGTGCGGCCACGACGACCTTGGCGCCCCGCTCGGCGAACGCCCGTGCGGCCTCGCGGCCGATCCCGCTCGACGCGCCGACGATGACGACCACTTGCTCGTCCAAGGGCTTGAGCCGGATCATGGTGCACCTCGCACGTGGTCGCGGTCGACTGACTCGGCCTGGGCGCAGCGCGAACGGGTCGAACGCGGCGTCGCGTGCGGCTGGAGCCGCGCGCGCTCGAGCCTGGCGGTTGCGTTCACAGGGCCATGATAATGCCGCTGCGTTGCGTGTTGGGTGAACTCATCCGACAGACCGCGTGGGGGCTCGGCGTCCGCTCAGGCGGAGCCGCCGAAGCCCGCGCGCACGTAGCGATGCACCAGCAGGGTGACGATGACGACGGGCGCCAACACGACCACGCTGGACGCCGACAGCAGCCCCCAGCGCACCGGGTCCTCCATGCCGCCGAGGAACCGCGTCAGCACCACGGGAAGCGTCTGGGCGGCCCGCCCCGAGAGCACCAGGGCGAGCAAGTACTCGTTCCACGTGAAGATGAACGACAGGATCGTGACGCACGCCACGCCGGCAGCCGCCGAGGGCAACACCACCAGCGCGAAGGTCTGGAAGCGGTTCGCACCGTCGACGGCGGCAGCGTCGTCGATGTCGGTGGGGACGTCATCGAAGAACGACTTCATCAGCCACACCACCAACGGCAGGTTGATGAGGATGTACACCACCACGAGTGCGCCGTGCGTGCCGACGAGCCGTAGGTTGGCGAGGATGACGAACAGCGGGACGGCGAAGACGATGTAGGGCACGAAGCGGATCGACAGCACGAAGAGCAACAGTGGCCGGGCTGCCGGCACGCGCAGGCGCGAGAAGCCGTAGGCGGCCGGCACGCCCAGGACGACCGACAACGCGACCGCGGCCAACGTGATCACCACGCTGTTCCTGAAGAAGTTGGCGAAGCCCGCATCGAGCACCCGCTGGTAGTTCTCCAGCGTCGGGCTGAACAGCAGACGGGGAGGCAACTGCGATACGTCGGCGGCGGTCTTGAACGACGCCAGCACGACCCACAGCAGGGGCAGCATCGCGATGAAGACCGCCACGGCGATCGCCAGCAGGCGCGCCGCCTCCGCCAGGCGCCGCTTCGCGTGGGGACTCACGTGGTCCCCGTGCGCTGGTACAGGTCGCGCAGGCCGACCAGCATGATGGCCAGGCAGGCGCTGCCCACCAGGAGCATGAGCACCACGCCGCCGGCGTTGCCGTAGCCGAGGTGGAAGCCGCGCAGGGCGGCGTTGTAGACCCAGAGCGTCAACACCTCGGTGTCGCGGGCGGGGCCGCCGCCGGTCATCACGTGGATGATCTCGAACATCCGGGCGTCGATGGTGATGCGGAAGATCACCGTGAACACGATGGTGGCCCGCAGCATCGGGAGGATCACGAAGCGCACCCGTCGCCAGTAGCCGGCGCCGTCGATCTTGGCGGCGTCGATGACGTCGGTCGGCAGCCCTTCGAGGGCGGCGTCCATGACGAGGTACACGAAGGGCGTCATGAACCAGATGTTCACGACCAAGATCGTGATCAGCGCCGACGGGGAGCTCGCAACCCAGGCGGGGCCCTCGATCCCTGCGAAGCCGAGCACCCAGTTGATCAGGCCGAGGTCGGCCTCGAAGAAGAAGGTCTTCCACACCAAGGTCGACACCACCGGCGTCATGATCATCGGGACGGTCAGGAGCGCTCGAACGAGGCCCTTGCCGGGGAAGGGGGCCTTGGTCAGGAGTGCCAGCAGCGTGCCGAACACGAGGGTCGCGCTCACGCTCACGGTGGTGTAGATCGTGGTGACCCAGGCGGCGTTCAGGAAGCGCGGGTCACGAGCGAGCCGCAGGTAGTTGTCGATGCCGACGAACGAGCGCGCGTCGGGCCGATGGAAGTGCCAGTCGAAGAGGCTGCTGAAGATCGCCCACAGCGTGGGCAGGACCGCGACCACGGCCAGGGCGAGCAGCGTAGGACCGATGAACAGCGCCGTGTCGCGCCAGTGGAGCGCGCTGCGACGGGCGCCGCGATGCGGTGCTCGAGGTGGCTGAGGGTGGGAGGCAGCGCGACGAGTCACCTGAGGACCTCACGAGTTCCGGTGTCGGCAGGGCCTTGGCCGGGGCGGTGGCGCGGCGCCACCGCCCCGGGCGAGCGTCAGCGGACGGCCTGCAGCAGGGCGTCGACCCGCTCGTGGGCCGAGCGTGCGGCCTCCTCGGGCGTGAGGCGCCCGAGCGCGACGTTGTGCCAGGTCTCGGCCATGACCTCGAAGAGCTCGTGCGAGTTCGGCACGGTCGGACGCTGCTTGGTGGTGGTGGCCAGGAGGTAGTTCGCCACCGGGAAGAAGTCGGCTGCCCAAGGCCATGTCTCGATGACCTCGGGGGCGTCGTACACGGCGCTGAGCGTGGCGGCACCGCCGTCGAGGTACCACTCGAGCGCGCGCTCCTCGTCGGCGAAGAGCCACGTCAGGAACGTGAAGGCGGCATCGGGATCGGCGGAGTCCGCGGTGATCGCCAGCCCGCCACCGCCGAGCACGGTGAAGCCGTGATCGAGCCCGCTGCCGGGGGCGTAGGGAGGCGGCGCGTAGCCGATCGAACCGGCCACCGCGGGGCAGACGTCGGGGTTGTTGGCGTCGAGGCCGATGTGGAACCAGCCGGCGGTCATCGCGAGCCGCCCATCACACAGCATGGGGATGTGATCGCCGTAATCCCACCCGAGGGTGCCGGCGGGCTGCGATGCCTGGAGCGCCTGCGCGAAAGCGAAGGCCTCGACCACGCTCGGGTCGTCGAGCGTGGCGTTGAAGTCGGCGTCGTAGTACTCGCCGCCGAAAGTCCACACCCACGGCAGGATGTGCAGGTTGCCGTAGGCCGTGCCGCCTTGCGGGTAGGCGAAGCCGTACATGCCGTCGCGGGTGAAGAACTCGGCCACGTCGAGGAACTCGTCGGTGGTCATCGGCGCATCGACGGTCGGTATCGGCAGCGCATAGCCGTAGCGCTCCTCGAACGCGGCGCGTTCGTCGGGGTCCTCGAACAGGTCGCTGCGGTACAGGAACACGCTGGTGTCGGCCAGGTACGGGTAGGCCCAGATGGCGTCGTCGGGGCCGTAGCGGTTGATGTCGATGGCGGCCGCCAGGAACTGGTCGAGGTCGATGTCGTGCTCCGCGAAATGGTCGTCGAGCGGGAGCACGTAGCCGGCGTCGATCAGGGTGGCCATGAAGCCGGGTGACAGGTAGACGATGTCGTAGTAGCCGGTGCGGGCGGCGAACTCCAGCATCATCTTGTCGAACAGCGCATCGAACGACAACTGCTCGACGTCGACGCGGATGCCGGTCTCGGCCTCGAACTCGCTCAGGAACGGCAGGTATGCGTCGGAGATGCCACGCGCGAGGTCGCCGATGGTGACGACCGCACCCTCGTGCGGCCGCTCCTGGGCCAGCGTGAGGGTGGTGCCGAACGCCAGCGTGAGCGTCACTGCCAGGGCGACGAGGCGGGCGCGGCGGGGAAGGGGTTGATGGCGCTCCATGATGATCCTCCTCGGCTCAGGTCGAGGCCCGGGTTGGTCGGGCGGTTGCCTGGTGTGGTCCTTGCTGCACGTCGCCCTTCAGGGCGTCGATGATGGCCCGGCAGTACTCGGGGAGGTCGTCGGGACAGCGGCTGGTGATGACGTTGGCGTCGACGACCGCGGGGGCGTCCGTGATCTCACCGCCGGCGTTGCGCAGGTCGTCGCGGATCATCTCCACGCCGGCGACCCTGCGCCCGCGGACGATGTCGGTCCCCTGCGTGGCGTCGGTCGAGATCAGCAGCTGCGGCCCGTGACATATGGCCGTCACCCACTTCTTCGCCCGATGCATGGCGGCCACGAAGCGCAAGGTGGTCTCGTCCACACGTAGGAAGTCGGGTGCGAAGCCACCCGGGACCACGAGCGCGTCGAAGTCGTCGGGATCGAGGTCGGGGGTCTCGACATGGCGGTAGCGCAGGCCCTCGGCGAGCGCGATGAAAGGCACCGTGCAGCCGAACCGGCCCGTGATCGGTTTGGTGGGGTGCAGGGTTCGGGCGTGGAAATGGGCGAAGGCATCCTTGGGGAGCGTGGCGACGGTGACCATCATCCCGACTTCGCTCAAGCGAAGCACCGGGTAGAGCACCTCGATGTCCTCGAACTCGTGCGCGGTGACCATCACCACTCGCTTCTCGGCGAGCACCGACACAAAGCACCTCCTCGGTCGAGGTCGTACGCGGCGTAAGACACGATGATCGCTTCGCGGGTCGGATGGCACCTCCGGCTCTTGTGATGGCGTGCGTGGCCCCAGGCGACGCACGACCCAGGTCTCGTGTCGCGCGAATCCGACTTGCTTCGTACCCTCACGATAAGGAGGCGCGCTCAGCCCGTCAAGCAGCGTGCGTGACGGCCACGGCGCTGACGCCCATGGTCCAGCGCCTCGAGCTCGCCCGGCAGCGCCGTCCGCGGCGTCGGCGGCTCACGAGCGGGGCAGCGTCCGCGCCCATGCGCGTGCGCGGTCGGTCTCGCCGTCTTGCAGCGGTCCCAGCTTGGTCGCGACCACGAAACCCTCGGCGGGGCCGGCCAGGTTGCCACCGAGTCGCAGGAGGCGCTTCTCGATCGCCGGCGCGGCGAAGCCGAACCACCTCGCCATCACCGACGGCAGCGGCTTGCCGCCGATGTCGACCCGCGTGTCGAAGGCCGCCACCCGCACGCCCTCCAGGCGTCCCGCCGGCAGGTTCGCCAACCATGCTTGCGTGCCCGGGCTCGGCCGGAAGGCGTGGGTCGGCGACCCGACGACCACGAGCGTCACCCCGTCGAGGTGGCCCGACTCGACCTGGTTCACCCGCAAGGTGCGGACCGGCCCGTGGGCGGCAAGTGCCTGCGAGATCGCTCGGGCCACGATCTCGGTGTTGCCGTAGGTCGAGTCGAACACCACCAATGAAGCCATGGAGCGCGCCCTCCTGCCGTAGGACGGTCGGCGAGCGCGACCGTCGTCGTGCCGGTTCGGCCTCGATGGTATCGCGCTGGTCGGTGCAGCCGTCGACGACCTCGGCGCCGCCGGCGGCGAGCTCACGACGCGCGAGGTCCGCGGTCGCTCCGAGGCATCTGCTATCCTGAAGGTCGATCATGGCCATGTCACGACGCGCGTTCCTCCGCGGCGCGATCGGAGCCGCCGGGGCACTCCTGGTCGGAGGCCGGGCTCAGGCCGGGTCCACCACTGCGACCGTCGCCGGCGACTGGCGTCCCGCCTACTTGCAGTTCGAGGAGGAGGGCCGGTTCGCCGAGCGCATCGATCAGGCGTACGCCATGCTCGAGTCGTGCCAGCTGTGCCCGCGGGGCTGCGGAGTCGATCGCCTGCATGGCGAGCGCGGCCTCTGCCGCTCGCCCGAGCAGGTGGTGGTGTACTCGGCGCAACCCCATTTCGGCGAGGAACTCCCGTTGGTCGGGCGTTTCGGGTCGGGCACGATCTTCTTCTCGAACTGCAGCCTGCGCTGCGTGTTCTGCCAGAACTGGCCGATCGCGCACGAAGGGCGTGGACAACGCCTCGACGACGAGCAGCTCGCCAAGCTCATGCTCGAGGTCCAGCGCATCGGCTGCCACAACATCAATCTGGTGACGCCCACGCACGTGATGCCCCACATCCTCAACGCCACGCGCATCGCGGCCCAGCAGGGGCTGCGTATCCCGCTGTGCTACAACACCGGTGGTTACGACGCCATCGAGGCGATCGAACTGCTCGACGGCATCGTCGACATCTACCTTCCCGACCTGAAGTTCATGGATGCCGAGCAGGCCGAGCGCTACACCGGCGCCGTCGATTATCCGCAGACCGCGCAGCGGGCGATCGCCGAGATGCACCGCCAGGTGGGCGAACTCGTCACGGACGTGAGCGGCGTGGCCGTGCGCGGCCTGATGATCAGGCACCTGGTGATGCCCAACCGCGTGTCGGGGGCCCGTGAGTTCGTCCACTGGGTGGCCGACACGCTGTCGACCTCGACCTACGTCAACATCATGTCGCAGTACCGGGTCGAACACCACGCCTTCGAGTACCCGGACATCGCGCGCGCCATCACCACCCAGGAGTTCCTGGAGGCGATGGATTGGGCGGAGGAGGCGGGGCTCACCAATCTCGACGAGCGCTGCGTGATGCAGCGTGAGGTGTTCCGCCGCAGGGGTTGAGACGGGAACGAGGTCCCCGGGACGAGGCTCAGGCCCAACGGCCGGCGATCGCGCCACCACAGCCGCGGCAGCGTCCGTCGTCGATGGCCAGGTCCTCGACGATGAAGCCCATCCGTGCGATCACGATGCTGCCGCACGTCGGGCAGAACGTGTCCTCGCCCTCGTGGCCCGTGACGCGCGCGACGTAGACGTAGTGCAGCCCTTCCTCGAGCGCCACCGCACGTGCCCGCTCGAGCATCGACACGGGGGTCGGCGGCAAGTTGGCGAGCTGGTAGAGCGGGTAGAAGCGCACGAAGTGGAGCGGCACCTCGGGGCCCAACTCGTCCGCGATCCAACGGCACATCGCCCGGATGCGCTCCAGATCGTCGTTGAGCGTGGGGATCACGAGGTTGCTGATCTCGAGGTGCACGCCCGCGGCGTGCAGGCGCTTCAGGGTATGCAAGATCGGCTCGAGTTCGGCTCCGCACATGGTGCGGTAGAAGGCGGCGTCGAAGCCTTTGAGATCGATGTTGACCGCATCGACCGTGGCGGTCAACGCCGCCAACGGTTCGTCGGAGATGAACCCGCTGGTGTGCACCAGGTTGCGCAGTCCCGAGCGCTTCGCCTGCTGGGCCGCCTCGAGCATGTACTCGAAGAACGCCACCGGTTCACCGAAGGCGAAACTGAGGGAGGTGGCGCCGACACTGAGGGCATGCTCCACCAGCGCTTGCGGTGGGAGATCGTAGGCATGCACCTCCTCGGGTGACACCAGCGCCATGTCCCAGACTTCGCAGAACTTGCACGCGAGAGGGCAGCCGGCGGTCGACACCGACAGCGCCCGCGTGCCAGGTCGGAAGTGGAAGAAGGGCTTGCGCTCCACCGGGTCGAGTTGCACCAGGCACGGGTTGCCATAGGTGAGCGTGAACAGCGTGCCGCCGCGGTTCTCGCGCACGCGGCACCGTCCGCGGCGACCTTCGGCGATGTCGCAGCCATGCGGGCAGAGCGTGCAGCGCACGGTGCCGTCGGCGAGCGCTTCGAACCACGGCGAGGGCTGGCTGCCGAGCAAGGCGGGTTGCGGCGCCTGGGCGAGCGCGGCGCGTTGGCCGAGGCCGCTCAACCCAGCGAGGCAGAGCGCACCGACGCAGCCGGCCGCCCGCGCCATCACGTCGCGTCGCGTCAGCGTACGTTCGGGTCCAGCAGTCGTCCCATCGTCACGCCTGTGCATATCGCCTCGCCCGTCGAGCCCCATCGATGACCAGCACCGCGAACGCGGTGGCATTCGCAACCGCCGCCAGCAGGCAACACGCAACGATGCCCAACACGGGCGCGATCACCGCACTGGCCAGTGCAGCACCGCTGCAGGCTCCCACCAATTCTACTGCGTACACGATCGCAGTGGACCGCTCGGGGCGTCGATCGACCGCGAGGTAGCAGGCGGTGACGAGCGGGAAGTCGGCCCCGTTGAGCAGGCCGGCGACGAACGTGAAGATGGCGAACAGCGCGAACACCGCGGCCGCCGACTGCAGCCCCGCCGCCGCCGGCAGGGCCAGGCCGATGGCGACGGCGAAGAGGGCCACGGCGCCCTGCACGCTCGCCAACACCCGCCGGTCGGTGGGATCGGGCACGAGGCGATGCGTCAGCGCGGCCCCGAGGGCCAGGCCAGCCATGAAGATCGCGACGATCAGGCCGACCATCTCGTACACGAACCCGTAGATGCTCTGGAAGGCGAACAGCAGCGCGATCTGCAGCGCCATCGTCGACAAGCCGGTCGTGAACACCGCGCACAGCACCGCGTAGCGCGATGCCGCGTCGTCGCGCGTCCGCGTCATGCTACGCAGCAGCGCCGCGACGGCCAACACCAGCACCAGCGGCGGCCCGACCCACCACCACTGGACGCGGGCGATCCAGCGCAGGGCGTTGGCCTGATCGCCGCGGGCCAGCGCGTTCCAGTACAGCAGCGTGTGGTAGTAGCCGACCGGCCTGAAGTCCGAGTTGACGAAGAAGCGTTCGTGCACCGGTGGCAGCTCCTGCTCCCGGATCCTGATGTCCTCGAGGGTGCCGGGCGTCAGTGGGACGGCCGGTGGCGGTTCGAGGTGGGCGCTGGCACTTCGCCCGTGATGCCGCAGCACCCAGTTGCTTCGTTGCAGCGGTCCGGGGTCGAACAGGACGGCGAAGTGCCCGGCGGAGAAGGCTTCGCTCTCGACGCCCCGCGTGGTGAAGCGCTCCATCAACGTGGCCACGTCCGCAGAGAGCTGCTGCTGCTGGCGTGACGCGAAGTACACGAGGAAGCGCTCGCCGACCATGAGCACTTCGGGGAAGACCCGGCGCAGCGTGTGGTAGATGGTCGCGTTGCGGTTGGCGATGGCCGAGCCGCGCAGGTCGGCGGTGGATTGGGCCCCTACCACCAACACGCCGTCGGGGCTCAGGCGCGCGGCGGCCTCGGCGAAGAACTCCTCGGTGTAGTAGCGGTTCAGCACGGCCGTCGTCGGATCGGGCACGTCGACGACGATCAGGTCGTAACGAGCCGAGCCGGTCTTGACGAACAGGCGACCATCGGTGTGGAGCAGGCGCAGCCGTGGATCGGCCAGCGCGGTACGGGTTCCGGCCGCGAGGTAGGGAAGGGCCGCCTCGACCAGGACGGTATCGAGTTCGACGTAGTCGATGTGGGTCACCGGATGGAGCGCGATCTCGCGCAGCGTGCCGCGCAGTCCCCCACCGATCAGCAGCACCCGCTGAGGGTCGCGGTGCTGCGTCATGGCCAAGTGCGCGAAGGTGACGCCTTCCTGCTCCTCCAGGGCGACCGCCTGCTCCGTCGCGCCGCCGGTGGAGAACAGCAGGTGGCCGCTCTGGAAGAAGCTGTACTGGTCCTGGTGCTGGAGCACCGAGATGGTGCCGTAGCGCGATTGGTGGCGCTCGACCAAATGGTAGTGGGGCGCCAGCAGCCGCCATTGCAGCTGCGACGACCACCAGTCCACGTGCGGCAGCAGCGGCAGCAGGACCAGGCCCAGCGCGACCGGCAGCAGGCACAGCCGCCTTCGCGAGAAGCACAGCGCCGCGGCGAACATCGACGCAGCGACGAGCAGGCTGACCTGGAAGGCGTCGAAGTGATGCACCAGGACCAGCGTGAAGAACATCGCGCCGACGACGTTGCCCACTGCCTCGCCGATGTAGGTCTTGGCGGCGCCCGAGGCGTCCGCGACGTGGTCGCGCTCGCGCCAGACCCGCGCCAGCAACACGAACTGCGCACCCAGGAGCAGCGTCGGCAGCGCCATGACCGTCAGGCTCGCGAGCGCCATGTCGGAGAGCGACAGCAGCGCTCCGGGCGGCACGTCGAAGAACGCCGGCAGGATGCGGATCAGCAGCACGGTGGCCGGAAGCAGCAACACGAGCGCGGCGGTGTCGAGGCGCAGCAAGCGCAGCGCATCGGGGTGGCGCTGGAGCACGATGGCCCCCAGCCGGCTGCCGATCGCGACCCAGATCATCCACGCGGCCAGGATGATGCCGAGCGACAACTCGTTCCCGTGGAAGACCATCAGGAGTTCGCGCAGGTAGACGATCTGCCCGACCTGGCAGGTGACCCCCAGCGCGAGCACCATCGGGAGGTGTGACGGCCATCGCAGTTGCACCGCGCGTCCTTTCCGGCTCTCCTGCGACTGTAGACGCCACCATCGCACCGGTCAACCGCCAGCCGCGGCGGCCCCTCCGTTCGCCTTCAACACGAAAGCGAGCGACCAGCTGCGCTACCATACGCGCACGAGTGCCTACCGTCACGCCTGCGAAGGGGACCGCCATCGACAAGCAAGCCAAAGCCACCGCAGCCAGCGCCGTGCCCGAGCAGCGCTCGCTGACCTCCCGGACGCTCACCGTGCTGTCGCTGACGACGCTCTTCATCGTCGCCGCCTTGCTGGTGTGGAACGCGGCCGCCATCTTCCTGCTGGCCTTCATCGGCTTCCTGCTCGCCGTCGCACTCGCGACGCCGGCCGCGGCGATCGCCGCGCGGACACGCGTGCCGCATTGGGTGGCGCTGGGGCTCATCACTTTGACGATCCTCGGCCTCTTGTTCGCCGGCGCGTGGTTCGCGGGTGATCAGATCGTCACGCAGCTCGTGGGCCTGATCGAAGACCTCCCGGCGATCGTCGACCGCCTACAGGACCTGTTCGCGCGGATGCCGGGCGGCGACTGGCTGCGCGAGCGCATCGAGGCGGCGGAGTTCGACGCCGTCGCCGACGTCGGCATGATCACGCAGGTGACCGCGTCGCTCGCCGGCCTGCTCGAGGCGCTGGTGCGCATCACCTTCGTGGTGTTCTTCGCGCTGTTCCTCGCCTCCGCGCCAAAGCGCTACCGCGACGGCCTGGTGCGGTTGGCACCCCCGAGGTCGCAGCCGCGGGTGCGCGAGGTGGCCGATCAGCTCGGCATCACGATCCAGGGCTGGATCCTGGGACAACTGGCGTCGATGCTGCTCGTCGGCATCCTGGCGACGCTCGGCCTGCTGATCATCGGTGTCCAGTACGCGCTGCTGTTGGGTCTCGTGGCGGGGTTGGCCGAGCTGATCCCCATCTTCGGACCGATCTTCGCCTACATCCCGGCGGCGATCGTCGCACTGCTGGCAGGACCGCAGCAGTTGCTCTGGGTCACGCTGTTGTACGTGATCATCCAGCAGCTCGAGGGGAACCTCATCCAACCGGTGGTGCAGCGCTTCGCCATCGACCTGCCGCGGCCGCTCACCGTCCTCGCCATCCTGCTCGGGGCCAGCCTGTTCGGGGTACTCGGGATGTTCGTGGCGACGCCGCTGATGGCGATCGTGCTGGTGCTCGTGAAGATGCTCTACCTCCACGACACGCTGGGCCAACCGGTCGAGTTGCCGGGGGGCAGGAGCGAGGGTTGAACCGGGCCCCCGCCCCCCGAGATGCCGTTCACTCCCAGGGGTTGGGGCGGCGCTCCAGCACCTCTTCGTTGCTGCGTTCCGGGGCTCGGGCGGCGGCGACTTCTTCAGGCGTGTAGAACACTGGAGGTGGGTCCGAGGGCAGCTGCTCTTCGTTGCCCCAGGCGACCAGCATGTAGTTCAGCACAGCCGAGAGCTCCTCGTCCTCGAAGTTCGCGTACGGGCGGTGCCGCAAGTTGGTGGCGAAGCCCTCGATGACGACCTCGCCGCGTACCCCGAAGAGCATCAACTCGAGCAGGTAGAGGCGTCCGTCCTCGGCCAGGAAGAGCTCAGGGATGTAGGTGAGGTCTGCGTGGCAGCCGTAACAGCTCTCGTCCCACACCTCCATGCCCAGATCGAACCAAGGCTGCTCCTCTGACACCTCAGCGGCTGCCGGAGGCGCCGCCTCGGCGCCGACGGTGACCGCGAACCCATCCGTCCGCGCCGCCGCAAGCACGATGACCAACACCAACACGAGCGTGCCCATGACGAACTCCGGGCGCCTCTGTAGCAACCGCATGTCGAGCCTCCTAATCTGCCTTCGATCCTACACCAGGTTGAAGCGCTCCGCGCTGACCTGGCGGTCCTCGAAGCCGACCCGGGCAAGCGCGTGCTCGAGCGCATCGATCATCGGGTTCGGACCGCAGATGAACACGTGCCGCTCGAAGCGCTCCTCCGGGAGGTGCTTGCGCAGGAGCTCTTCGGTGATGAAGCCGGTCTCGCCCGTCCAGCCTTCGTGCGGGTTCTCCAGAACGTAGACCACTTCGAGGTTCATCCGTTTGCCGAGTTCCTCGAGCTCCTCACGGAACGCGGTGATGTCCCAACTCTTCTCGCCGTAGAAGAGCGTCACGGGGCGCGGATCGGCGCGGTCGGCGAGGCTGCGGAGCAGGCTCATGAACGGCCCGATGCCGATGCCGCCGGCGATGAACACGTAGCCGGGCGCCGGCGTGAGGTCGGGCGAGAACGACCCGTGGGGGCCATCGACGTACGCGGTCGTGCCGGGCGGCACCTGCCCGATGCGGCTCGTGAAATCGCCGAGCTCCTTGATCGCGAACTCGAGGCGATCGCGCCGCTCACTGCTCGAGGCGATCGAGAAGGGGTGCTCGTCGAACGAGTAGGGCGTGTTGAGCTTGAGGTAGCAGTACTGGCCAGGCATGAAACGCATGCCCTCATGGCCCTTGGGTTTCAGCGAGAAGGACCAGACGTTGCCGCGTTCGGGCCGCACCTCCGCCACCTCGAAGGGCTTGCGCCGCACGATCGCGGGCCGGATCAACCGGATGTACCCGAAGGAACCGACCATCACCAGGCTGATGGCGATGAGGACGGCCTCCTTCCAGAAGACGTCGGTGTAGCGTCCCGCCAGGTGCACGTGGATGTGCCCGAACAGCACCGCGGCGATGCCGAAGAACGTGTGGCTGAAGCGCCACAGCTCGTAGGAGACACGCAGTTGCTTCCGGAACACCGAGATCAGCGCCAATAGGATGAAGGCGTACATCGCCCAGGCGCCCGTGCGGCTCGCCCAGGTGCCGCCGATGGGATCGAGCCAGGCGAGCAGCGCCGGGTTGTTGATGATCAGCAGCGTGGGGTGGAGGACCACGAACAGGAGCGCGACGCCGGCGATGTTGCGGTGGTAGCGCAGCAGCACGTCGATGCCGAACGGCGCGCTCATGCGCGGATAGCGCGCGATCAGCACGAACTGCACCGCCATCATCACGAGCCCGACGAAGCCGAGCGCGATCGATACCTCGATCAGCAAGGAGCGCCCCGGTGGAACAGGCCGCACCGCCATCAACACCAGCGGAGACAAGACGATCAGGACGTAGAGCAGGACCCAGAGGACTCCGCTGGCGTGTCGATGCATACATCCACCTCGCGTGCGGCGCGCGCCTGCGGGCCGCGGATCCACGAAGCACACACCAGGCGCCCGGGCACGCTTCGGCGTCGTGGCTAGTTGTCGAAGGCTCCACAGGCCTACCCGGGCAGCGACAGAGCGTCCGCATGATGGTCGCCTGAGCGCTCGACCTGACTCGCCAACGCCTGACGCTATCACAGCGGCGGAAGCGGTTCTCATGACGAGCGTCCCGGTCGGAGACCGGCTGCCGACGCCTACCTCGCCCTGCGGCACCTCCGGCAGCTGCCGAGGCGGTGATAGCCTGCTACCGATGCCCGTTGCCAGGCGCCCGCCATCTGCCGTGACGATCGAACGCGTGCTCGATCAGCCGCCGGTGACGATTCGCTCGGTGGTGGTCGCGGTCGGGCAGGGTCGCGTGCGGATCCTCGAGTACTACCGCCGCCGCCCCGACGAGACCCGCTTCGTGCGTGTGCACGGCGCAGAGGGACGCGTGGTGCCATTCGAGCAGCTGCGGCTCGAGCGGTCGTTCGCCGAGCTGTTCCCGCAAGGCGAGCTGTTCGAGCGCTAGCCGGCCTCCGCAGCGTCCGGACGTGTGCAATACGTGAGAAATTGCGTCAGCGGCTAGCATGGAACGTGTGGGCGACTGGCGGCCGGGGGGGTCGAAAGGATCGTCATGAACCTCTTCGTCGTCGGTTGGGACGGCTCGAATGAGGAGCGAGCGCGGGCCACGAGTGCCTTGCAGGCGATGCACACGGCCTTTCCGCTCCTCGACCCGCGGACGTTGGCGACCTGGCACGGCGAGCGCGGCTTCGCTGCGTGGATGCACGTCGGCGCCGAAGCGGCGGGACCGCGCCGCTACCACCACCAGAGCGCCGACCGGCTGACCCTCTACGACGGCACCGCCGTCGATCCGCGGGGGCACGTCGCGGGGCACGACGCGAGTTCGCTCGCGTCGCACTGGTCGACCCTGACCGACCACCTCGAGGGGCGTTACGCGGCCGTCTCCCTCGACGAGCGGGGCGGCACGCTCGAGGTCGTCAACGATCCGTTCGGTCTGCACCCCACCTTCGTGTACCGCTCGGGCGACGCCTGGTGGATCGCCAACAGCGTCCGGCTGCTCGTCGGTGTCGCCGACCGCAACGCGCTCGACCTCGTGGGCCTGGCGCGCTGCCTCGGCATGTCGTGGCCGGGAGGCGATCGCACCCTCGTCGAAGGGATCGCCGCCATGCCGGCCGCACAACGCTGGCGCTGGTCGACGAACGAGCCGCTGAGGCGCACCACCTACCTGCCGATCGTCGATCTCGTCGCGACCCCGAAACGCTCCTTCGGCCCGCGGCAGGCGCTCGATCTCGCCGGCGCGATGGGCGACGTGTTGGAGGTGCTGTCGGCATCGTTCGCGCCGTTGGAATGTCCGATCACCGCGGGTCGCGATTCGCGCATGCTGGCCGGACTGATGGTCGCCAGAGAGCTCCAGGGCCGCTACCACTCCGCCGGCGACCCCGAGTCCCTCGATGTGAGACTCGGCAGGCTCGTCGCAGAGCGACTCTCGCTCCCGCACCGGCGCACGGGCGGGACCGGCACCGAGGTCGCCGCGGCCTGGGACGACCTCAGCCGCCGGGTGGTGCAGCAACTCGACGGCTTGGTGACGCTGGCCCACGCGCGCAACGCCCTGGTCCGGCCTGGTCGCCTGGAGCACGTGCCCGTCCAGCTCTACGGGGCTGCCGGTGAGCTCGGTCGCGGGAAGCGCTTCACGCCCGAGTTCGTCTTGCGCCGCACGACCCTGGAGCATGCGACCGAACTCGCACGTCGAGCCTTCGATCGCGGGCGCTCGCTGGTGCGCCGCGAGACGCGCGAGGCCGTGTACGAGCACGTGGAACGCACCTGCCAGGCCCTGCACGAGCGAGGCGTCGACGTGGTCGACGTCCCCGACGCCTTCGACCTGACGGAGTACGGTCGTCGCTGGGCAGGCTCCCAGGCACGGCAGATCACCGACCACAAGGACGTCGTGCTGCCGTTCTTCACGCGGGCGTACATGCGCGCAGCCTTCGCCACGCCGCCGCAGGAACGCCTGATGGAGCGGTTGCCGTACCAACTCCTGAAGCACCTCTCGCCGCAACTACACGCTCTTCCGTTCCAGCAACCGTGGCCCCCACAGCACCTCGCGGCGTTCCTCCTCGCGCGCGGACCGACTCGCCTCGTGCAGCGGGTGATGCGGCGCCTGCGGCGCTCGAGAGGACTCGAGGCGGGTCGCGCGAAGGACCGCCACATCACCTTCGAGCGACTCCGCGCAGCCTGGCGGGAGCGGTACCTGGATCGGACCGACTCCAGCGTGTGGCAGGTCGTCGATCGTGATCGCTTCGAGTACTTGACCTCCGACCGGGCCACCTCGGCAGAGCGCGTGGGCTCGCAAGCCGTCATCTATCAAGCGGTGACGGCGTTGGCGTACGAAGAGGATCTCGAGCAATGGATCCATGAGCGGCGCGTCAGCGACCACCAGGCCG
>SLRS01000093.1 GCA_007130855.1 Trueperaceae bacterium
CGTACCTCGCGATGACCATGAACGTGATCGTGCCGCAGCACGTCGTGGAGGAACACGGCAACCTGCAGCACGTGGTCGTGGGCAGCGGCCCCTTCCGCTTCGTCGAGTACATCCCGCAGACGCGCCTGGTACTCGAGCGCTTCGAAGACTACTGGGGCCGCGACGCCGACGGTAACCAGCTCCCGTACCTCGACGGCATCACCTTCACCTTCTACCCCGATCCCACCGCCCGCACCACCGCCATCCAGACTGGCAACGTCGACTGGATCGAGTACGTCCCCGCCGTCGACGTTCCCGCGCTCGACGCCGACCCGCGCGTCGACGTGACCGGTGGCCTGGCTGCCAACTACCGCAGCCTGCAGTTCAACGTCGCGGTCGAACCGTTCGACGATCACCGCGTGCGCCAAGCCTTCGCCTACGCCATCGACAAGCAGCAGGTCGTCGACCTGGCGCTGTTCGGCACCGGCGGCGTCGTCGCGACCGGCACGACCGTGCCGGGCGGCAACTACTACGCGGTCGACTCGACGCCGTACGACACGCGCGACGTCGAGACGGCCCGCGCCCTGCTGGCCGAAGCCGGCTACCCCGACGGCTTCACCTTCGATCTCTACACCACCAGCACCTACGACTTCCTGCGCGACCCGGCCGAGATCATCCAGGCCAACCTGGCCGAGATCGGCGTGCAGGCCAACATCGTGCTGGAGGACTGGTCGATCTACCTGCCGAACGTGCTGGCGAAGGACTACGCCGTCACGATCCTGGGCTCGTCAGGCCAGACCGACCCCGACACCTTCCTCTACTCGCCGTTCTACAGCACCAGTGGCGGTAACCTCTACAACTTCGCCGACGAACGCGTCGACGAACTGCTGGTTGCCGGCCAGCGCGAGCCCGACCCCGCAGCGCGGCGCGAGATCTACCTCGAGGCGCAGGAGCGTATCCTCGAGCTGTCGCCGATGGTGTTCTTGTTCCACTCGGCGCAGTACTCGGCCCAGCGCCCGAACGTCCAGGGCTACGAGCACTTCCCGAACACCAGCTACGTGTCGTTCCGCACGACCTGGCTCGATCGCTGAGCGATCGCGATCGCTAGCGCGAACACGGCACGGCGTCGCCCTCGGACCGGCTGGTTCGGGGGCGGCGCCATCGGGCTCGGTCGGGTCAGAGGGCCACGCGCCGAAGCAGTTGCGCGTTGATCGCCACGATCACGGTGCTGGCCGACATGAGCACGGCGCCGACGGCCGGCGTCAGCAGGATGCCCCAGCCGGCAGCCACACCCGCCGCGAGCGGGATGGCGACGATGTTGTAGCCCGCCGCCCACCACAGGTTCTGGACCATCTTGCGCTGGGTGGCCGCCGAGAGCGTGATGATCTTCGGGATGTCACGCGGGTCGGAGCGCACCAGCACGATGTGACCTGCCTCGACGGCGACGTCGGTGCCGGCGCCGATCGCGATGCCGATGTCGGCGGTGGCGAGCGCGGGGGCGTCGTTCACGCCGTCGCCGACCATGGCGACCCGCTTCCCCTGGCGCTGGAGCTCCTCGACCTTCGCGGCCTTCTCATCCGGCGGGACCTCGGCGAACACCGTGTCGATCCCGAGATCCTCGGCCACCGCGTTCGCGACCGCCCAGGCATCGCCGGTGAGCATGGCGACCTCGATGCCGCGATCGTGCAGCGCCCGAACGGCCTCGCGGCTCTCCTCCCGGATCGCGTCCGCGACCGCGAAGACGGCGAGGACCTCGGCGTCTCGCAGGAGCGCGATCACCGCCTGGCCGCGGTCCGCCGCGCGCTCCGTGAACGCGCGCAACGCCTCGCCGATCTCCGCCCCCTCGGACTCCAGCAGCGCCGGCCCGCCCATCTTGTACGCTGCTCCCTCGACGCTGGCCGAAACGCCCTGGCCCGTGATCGCCCGGAAGCCGTCGGCCGCGGGTATCTCCAGCTCGCGCTCCTTGGCGCTCTCGAGGATCCCGCGTGCGATCGGGTGCTCGGACTCGGCCTCCACACCGGCGGCGAGCCGCAGCGCCTCGTCCTCGTCGAGGCTGCCCGCGCTGGCGATCTCCACCACCCGGAACTCGCCGATGGTGAGCGTGCCGGTCTTGTCGAACACCACCACCTGCACGCCTCGCGCCTCCTCCAGGCCCCGTCGGTCGCGCACCAGCAGCCCGTTCTCGGCCCCCATCGAGGTCGAAATGGCCACCACGAGCGGAACCGCGAGCCCGAGGGCGTGCGGGCACGAGATCACCAGCACCGTCACCATCCTGACGACCGAGAAGTCGATCGCCGCGCCGAGCAGGAGCCAGACGACCAGCGTGAGCACGCCGGCGCCGAGCGCCACGAACGTGAGCAGGCGAGCTGCACGATCGGCGAGATGCTGCGAGCGCGACTTCGATGCCTGGGCATCCTGCACCAGGCGCATGATGCCTGAGAGCGTGGTCTCCTCTCCGACGCCCTGCACCTCCACCCGGAGCGAGCCCTCACCGTTGATGGTGCCGGCGATCACGCCGTCGCCTTCGCCCTTCCTCACGGGCCGCGACTCGCCGGTGATCATGGCCTCGTTCAGCTCGCTGCTGCCCTTCGTGATGACGCCATCGACGGGGACGCTCTCACCCGGCCGCACCAGCACGACGTCGCCGGGCTCGAGCTCCGCGACGCTCACCTCTTCGGTGTCGCCGTTGGTCACGCGATGCGCCGTGTCTGGCAGGAGCTTGGCGAGCTCCTCGAGCGCACCGCGCGCCTGGTCGATCGAGCGCATCTCGACCCAGTGACCCAACAGCATGATGGTGACCAGGGTGGCGAGCTCCCACCACAGCGCCATGGCTTCGATCAGGTCGAACTCCACCACCCAGGAGAAGACGAACGCGACGCTGATCGCGAGGGCGATCAGCGTCATCATGCCGGGGAGCCGCTGCCTCAGCTCGTGCCATGCTCCCTGCAGGAAGACGCGGCCGCCGTAGACGAAGACGAAGGTGCCGAGCACCGCCGGGATCCAGGCCGAGCCCGGGAACTCGGGCGCGTCGTATCCCAGCAGTTGCTGCACGTGCTCCGACCAGAACACCACCGGGATCGTGAGCACGAGCGAGACCCAGAACTTCGATCGGAAGGCCTCGACCGAGTGACCGGCGTGGGCGTCGTGGTTGTCATGGCCGTGGCGCTCCTGGTGCTCGGCGTGATCGCCGTGCTCGTCCTTTTCGTCGTGGTCGTCCTTGTCGTCGTGATCCTCGCCGGCGCCACGCTCACCGCGGCGCCGGCGCGCGTCGCGTCGGCCCTCGTGGCGCTTCGCGTCATCGGGCATCGGGACACACCTCCCCTAGGCATCACCCTAGACGACGAGCCGGGCAAGGCGTGCAGCGCGTCAGCTTCGGGTCAGGTTCAGCGGCTACCGTCCTGGTGGACGCCGGAGCAGCGTCCTCGGTGGCGATGATGCTCGTGCCGTACTTGGGCGCTTGGCGCGAGCGGAGCCAGTAGCGCAACCGACCGAGTCGCGATGCACGCCCCATCGTGGCCGAGCGTCGAGGAGGTAACGACATGTTGAGGGTCCTGATCGGTGCGTTCGTACTGGTGATCACAGGCATGGTGGCGGCTCAACCGCCAGTCGACTACACGGTCTGGTGCGGCGACGAGGTGATCGGCGTCGCCAGCCTGGTCGACGCTGAAAACGCTGTGGAGATCGGCGTCGCCAGCCTGATCAACGGTGAGTGGCACGTGGCGATTCGTGACGACGCGATGTGCGACACGATGCTCGTCGGGTATTATGACTCGCCCCCATTCGAACTGACACTCGACGACGACGGCACCTGGGTGGTCGATCTGGATGACGTCGTAATCGCTTCCCTCGTGATGGTGCCGGAGGAGGCGATCGCCGGCATGAGGGGGGCCCACGTCAACCGGGCCGCTGCGATGGAGGGCCGCGCATACGGCGAGGAGCGGGCTGCCGCGGCCAAGGCGCGCCGTCCCCAGCAAGGGGCCGACGAACCGGAAGGTGATGTCGAGGTCGAGGCGCTCGCCACGTCCTTCGAGCACGCGGACCCGGAGTTGCCGGAATGGAGCGAACTGCCGGATCGGCCGGAACGGCCCGAGCCGGCCATGCCCGAGCTGCCGACATCCGAGCTGCCCACGCTGCCCCTGCCGATGCCCGACCTCCCCGAGGCGGCACCCGACCTCGACCTCCCCGAGCTCGACCTCCCCAGCCTGGAGCTTCCGGAACGCGGGCCAAAGCCGCCCCCCGAGTCGCCGGGTCGGCGCTGATCGCCGCCACGCGGTGGTGCTCGAGAGGCGTCTGAGCAGACCGACCAGCCGGAGGGGCCCGCAAGCGATGGGCCCCTCCCCTCCGTCCCGGCCCCACGCACCCGCGGCTCCGATCGAGCGCCGCCCCTGTCCGCAGGCAGAATCCGGACCGGCCTAGCCCCGTTCGGCCAGGCCCCGTATGCTTCGGTCATGAACCCGGCGACGCGCGTCGTTTTCGGTGCGATCCCGTTCGGCGACGAGGGCAGGCTCACGTACCTCCTCGAGGACGACGCGTCGTGCCTCTGTCGCATCCGCCGCGCCTTCGACGGGGCCTTCACGTGGGGTGAGTTCTGGGCGCTGCTGCCAGACGAGGAGCGCTTCGAGTTGCGCGAGCGCATCGAAGCGCAAGCCGGTCTGCCGCCCGATGCGGCCCCGTTCGAACCGAGCGCGATTCCCGGCCACGACGACGGCGAGTACCCGCGCTACGCACCCTGCGCATCGTGGGAGTGGATGCCCGACGCGATCCAGCGCGCCTTCGCGGTGGTCGAGACGAGCTTCGCCCGTGGATCGTGGCCGGTGTACCCAGCTGCCTGCGAGTCCGAGATCCGCAGGATGCTCGAGGAGCACGGCTTCACCGTGACGCGCGACGACACCCTGGTCGCGTACGCCTGCGGTGTGTCGGAAGCCGATCGCACCTCGCTGCCCTCGTGACTTGCGGCGCGGGCGTACGTTCCGGAGCGAACTGAGCCGCTCGCGCGAGGCGTATGTCCCTGTCTGGACGCCGCATCGTGCCCCCATGGTGAGCCCAGCCGCGGCCGAGCGCGGCCTCACCGTCGTCACCGGGGCCATCGGGTCGCTCGGCCTTCGTGCGCCCAGGCGCCCAGCGCGCCAGGATCGGACAGGTTCCGGACCGGACGGGCGCGGGAGGAGTGCGTAGGTGAACCGGCGTCGGGCCGACGCGAACGCCGACCAGGAGCTTCGGCTCCACCGGCTCTTGAGCTGGCAACTCCGGCTCTTGCCGCTGTCGCTGCTCGGCCTCGGCCTGATGCTCGTGATCGGCCTGCTGCTCGGGGAAATCGCCCTGCTCCGCGCTGCGACGGCCGTGCTGGCGGGCATCCCCCTGGGTCTGATCCTCAGCCGGGTCCAGCGGGTGTCGTGGAGCCCGGATGCGCAACTCCTCACCGCGACCATCGACGCGCTCGGCGTGGTCATGCTGCTGCTGTTGGTCGTTGCTCACGCTCCGGGCGCGCTGGCTCCTGGGCGTGACCGACAGCCTCGTGGAGGTGGCCGCGATCGGCATGGCCACGGCCAGCGGTATCCTCATGACGCGCCTGTTTAGCCTTCGCCAGGCGATCCAGCGCGCGCTCGCGACGCTCGGTGATGACGGCGAGCGCGCCCCGCCTCCAGCGTGAGGCAAGTGCGGCAGCGACGAGCCTCTCGGCTACATCTGGAAGCTCACGACCAG
>SLRS01000070.1 GCA_007130855.1 Trueperaceae bacterium
ATGCCGGGTCGTTCAGGTCGCTCGGTGCCGCCAGGAGGTTCGGCGTGAGCTCCACCACGGCGCGTTGCCAGGCGACAGCCGCGGCCGCCAGGACGACCAGCGCGAGGAGCGGGGCCAGGACCAGGCGAGACCGGTCGCGAACTCCCTGGACCACGAGCCAGATGGCGCCGGCGGCGAGCAGCGCCCCGCCCGCGGTCCGCGAACCGGTGTGCAGCACCGCCAGTGCCACCAACGGCCAGCCCCACCAGACCAAGCGCCGCCATGGCGCCACGGCGGCCCACGCCGTGAACGCAGTCACCAGGGCAGCGGCCAAGAAGTTCGGGTTGCCAGTGAGAATGTCGATACGCGCCGCGTCGCCGGGTCCGCCCCAACCGGCCCCGGCGAACAGCGTCGCGGTCGTGAGCCCGGCGGCGTACAGCGCGACGGCTGGTGGCAGGGCGCGGCGCACGGGATGCCAGCGCGCCAGACGAAGGGCGACGACGACCGCCAGGAGCAGCACTCCGCTGCGGGCGACTCCGAACGCGTCGCCGGTCGCCACCGCGCTGACCGACAGCAACGCCCACGCGAGCGCGGCGGCCACCGTTACACGACGTGTGCTCGCGTTGCGTTCTCGCGCAGGCTCCGTGCCGTGCCGCTTCACACCACCTGGTTCCGGTTTCACCTGGGACGAGCGTATCGCAGGGTCGGCGACCATGATGGTGCGCCCCTACGCATCGCAACGGCCACCGGCGTCAGCCCCGGCGCCTCGCCTCCAGCGTCATACCGGGTGCCTTGATGGTCAAGCCCTCGATCCGTCCGTTCACGCGGCTGAAGACGAAGCGTGTGCGCTTGTGGCGGACGCCGACGCTGTCGTCGCTGACCAGGAAGGGGCTGACCTCCTCGGGGATGCCACCGCGCGCGGTCACGTACACCTTGCCGGCGACGGCGGTGAATGAGAACGCGAGGCCCTCGATGGCCGTGACGTAGTCGCCGACGAGCCCCTCGATCACGTCCGAGGGCAGCTCGACGCCCTGGCGCCGGAAGCCGACGTCGTCGATCTCCGGTTCGATCGGCAGCGCCACCGCGTCGATCTCTCCGTGCTCGTCGACCTCGAAACGCACCCGGATCACCTGGTCGAAGAAGCTGGTGAGGTCCCAGGCGAACACGTCGTAATGCACGTGTTGCAAGGGCGCCCAGTCGAGGCTGTCGAGCAGCCGCGCCTGGAGCGCCTCGCCCTCGAGCCGCACCGCGAAGTCGGGGTAGCCGTCGGCGCGGAAGGTGCCGGTGTAGTCGCCGAGCGGGTGGCTCGGGGGCGCGCCCTCGCGGCGCTCGGTGACCTCGGTGGTCTTGCCGTGCGCCATGCCCCGGAACGCCTCGTCGAAGAGCCCGTGCATGCGCGCGCTCCAGTCGCGCGGCTCGAGGCCGAGGGCGCGATCGAGCGCCTCGTACAGGAGCGCGTCGCGTAGCGGCATCATGGCGCCGTTGGTGAGCACCACCACGCCGGTGCGCTCGCGCGGCACGAAACCGACCATCAGGCTGTGCCCCTCGACGTTGCCACCGTGTTGGACCAACGTGTGGCCGCGGTACGGTTCGACGCTCCAGCCGAGCGCATAGGTGAAGAGCGTGTTTCCCATGAGCTCGCTCCAGGGCCCACCGCTGGGTTGCACCGTGACGGGCAGGTGCATCTGCGCGCAGGTCTCGGGCGCGACGAGTTGCACGTCGCCCCAGCGGCCCCCGTTCGCCTGCACGCCCAGCCACCGGATCTGGTCGTCCAGGGTCGAGAAGAGCGCGCCGGCCGCGCCGGGGGAGACCTCGGTGTGCGCCCCGAAGGCCATGGCGATCAGCCCCTTGGCGCGGCCGTCCTCGTCGCGCTCGACCCGGTAGCCGAGCGCGTTCACCTGACCTTCGCGAGGCGGGTCCGGCAGGAAGTTCGAGCCGGTCATCCCCAGCGGTTCGAAGATCCGATCGTGGACGAAGTCCTCCCAGCGCTGATCGGCCACCCGCTCGACCACGTAGGCGAGCGCGTAGTACATCAGGTTGTTGTACTGGAAGCGCTCGCGGAAGCTGGCGCTGAAGCGCAGGTGCCGGAGCCGCTTCACGAACTCGGCGCGCGAGAGCTCGAGGCGCCAGGCGGCCAGGTCGTGGCGCGGTAGGCCGCTGCGGTGGCTCAGCATGTCGCGCACGGTCAGGTGCTCGCTGGCGTAGGCGTCATGCAGCACCAACTCCGGCACGTACGTGCGCACCGGCGTATCCCACGCCAGCTTCCCCTCGTCGACCAGCAGTGCCACGCTCATGGCGGTGAACGACTTCGTCACCGAGGCCATCGCGAAGCGGGTATCGGGCGTGAGGGGTCGTTCGTTCTCGACGTCGCGCAGGCCGTGCGCCGCGCGGTAGAGCACGTCGTCGCCGCGTACCACCGCAACGGCGACACCGGGGCAGTGCCAGCTGGGCATGGCGTCTCGGATATAGGTGTCGAAGTCGCGCCAGTCGTTCATGGTGCCTCCTCGGGCAGTCCCCTTGCGCAGGGCCGTCGCCTTGTCCGTTGGCGCCATCGTAAGCCCGTCGAGCGCCGGCCGTGCCGAGCATCCGCCGGCCGCGCCGGCCGCGCCGAACACCGTGCGCCAGCGCCAGCCGGGCGCCGACCGCCCGCGCCGCGACCGCATCACCTACATCGCCGGCTCGCGCTCGAGCCGTCGACCCAGGGCGGCCGCTCCGGGTACCGTGAAGGCATGCAGCGCTGCGCCAGCGCCACCTTCGCCTGCCGCGGGGGCCACGGCCATGCCTGAGGCCGAGGCCCCCGCGAGCGCAGCGCAACGCAAGCAGTGGTCGTCGGAGCCGGCCTTCGTGCTCTCCATGGCCGCCGCGGCGGTGGGCCTGGGCAACCTGTGGCGCTTCCCGTACATGGTCGGCGAGAACGGCGGCGGCGCCTTCATCCTGGCGTATCTGATCGCGCTGGTGGTGGTGGCGCTGCCGGTGATGATGTTGGAGGTCGCCGCCGGTAGGCTGGCCCAGGGAAGCGTGGTGGGCACCTACCGACAGGTCAACGTGCTCGGCACCGCCTACGGCTGGCTGGTCGTACTCCTCACGATGGCCATCACCAGCTACTACCTGGTGATCACCGGCTGGACCCTGGGGTATGCCATCGACGCGGTGCGGTTGGCCGTCATACCGTTCGACGCGTTCACGGCCGGGTACAACTCGGTCTGGTACTTCCTGGCCGTCACGGTGTTCGCGACGCTGGTGCTGCTGCGGGGCGTCACCGCGATCGAGACGATCTCGAAGGTGCTGATGCCGGTGCTGCTCGTGATGATCGTCGGCATCGCGCTCTACGGCCTCCGCATGGACGGGTGGCAGCAGGCTCGCGACTTCATGCTCGGCGCCGACTTCTCGCGCTGGGCCACGCCCGGCCTGTGGCTGTTCGCGTTCGGTCAGGCGTTCTACTCACTGGCGATCGGTCAGGGCTACCTGGCCACCTATGGCAGCTACATCCCGCGCCGCACCCACGTGCCGCGCGCCACGCTGGTCGTGGCCGGCAGCGAGACCTTCATCGCCTTGTTGGCCGGCTGGATGATCTTCCCGTTCGTGTTCACTTACGGCTTCGCGCCGGACGCGGGCAGCCAACTCGCGTTCACGACCTTGCCACGTGTGTTCGACGAGATGGCCGCGGGCGCCGTCCTGGCGGTCGCCTTCTTCGGCCTGTTCTTCGCCGCCGCGTTCAGCTCCTGCCTGGCGGGCCTCAAGGTGGTGGTGGCGGCCGTCTCGGAGGAGCTGCGGTTCGGGGATGTCAAGGCGGTCCTGGCGGTCGGTGCGGTGATGCTGGTCCTGGGCATCCCGTCGGCTCTGAGCTTCAGCCCGGTGGCGTTGACGGTGATGGGCATGCCGTTCCTGGACTTCATGGACCAGTTCGGTGGCACCAACGTGGTGGTGGCGTCCGGCGTGATCGGAGCCGGTCTGCTGTGCTGGTTCCTCCCGCGACCGCGCATCGCCTACGCACTCGGATCGAAGAGCCGTTGGTGGGAATACCGCATCTACGTCGTAGGCCGGGCGCTGCCTTTCGTCGGCGCCGGCTTCCTGGTGTGGTCGGTGATGGCCTAGCCGGCCGACGTCGGACGCGCCGCGGGCTCCTGCAGCGGCCGCTCGTTGCGTGCGCGCTGGGGTTGGGTGCGAGCATGGCTGCCACGGCCTTCCAGGCTCCCGGCGGACGCAGCGCCGCCGGCAACCAGTAGGCGGCCGCGTTCGTCGAGCGGGCCCGGACCCCCGGCGCCCGACGACGACGTCCGGTTCTCCCGTCGCGTCACCGGCGAGCCGGTATACGGTTTCGCCGAAGTGAGCGCCGCAGCCGTCGGCGGTGTCATAAGGTAGCGAGCATGGCTACCGTGTCCAGCGCTCCCACGCCCGCTGCCCACCATGCCACGCTCCCGCCGGCGGCCCGCGTGGTGGTCACGGGTCTGGGCGCGGTCACACCGGTCGGGCTCACGGTTGACGCATTCTGGAGCGCCCTCGTGAGTGGCACCAGCGGAGCCGCCCCGATCACCGCCTTCGACGCCTCGGCCTGGAGCACCACCTTCGCCTGCGAGATCAAGGGCTTCGATCCTTTCGAGCGCCTCGAGCGCAAGGAGTCGAAGCGAATCGACCGCTTCGCGCAGTATGCGTTGCATGCCGCGATCGAGGCGGTCGAGGACGCCGGCATCGACTTCGCCGCGCTCTCGACCGACGCGCGTGAGCGCTCGGGCGTCGTGTTCGGCAGTGGCTTCGGCGGCATCCTCACGGTCCAGGAGCAGGCACAGAACCTGCACAACGGCGGTCCGCGGCGCATCTCCGCGTTCTTCGTGCCGATGATGATCCCCGACATGGCGGCCGGGCTCATCGCCATGCGTTATCACCTCCATGGCCCGAACCACGCGGTCGTGTCGGCCTGCGCCACCGGGAACCACAACATCGCTGACGCCATGCACACGATCCGGCGCGGCGAGGCCGACATCATCATCTGTGGCGGCAGCGAGGCGCCGATGTGTGAGTTGGGCGTGGGTGCGTTCGCCGCCTCGCGGGCGCTCTCGACGCGCAACGACACGCCCGAGACCGCCAGCCGCCCCTTCGATGCGACCCGCGACGGCTTCGTCATGGGCGAGGGCGCCGGTGCGCTGGTGCTGGAGTCGCTCGAGCACGCGCGCGCGCGCGGTGCGCGGATCTACGCCGAGGTCGCCGGCGTAGGCGCCTCGGCCGACGCCTACCACGTGACCGCACCGCATCCCGAGGGCCTCGGCGCGCGGTTGGCGATGCAACGGGCGCTGCAGACGAGCGGGCTCGAGCTCGACGAGGTGGACACCATCAACATGCATGGCACCTCCACGGGCCTCGGCGACGCGGCCGAGAGCGGGGCGATCCGATCGTTGTTCGGGGCGCATGCGGACCGGCTCACGCCAACCTCGACCAAGAGCATGACGGGACACATGCTGGGCGCGGCCGGCGCTGCCGAGGCGATCGCCTCGATCTTGTCGATCACGCACGACCTGGTGCCGCCCACGATCAACTTCAGCGCGCCCGACCCGGCCTGCGACCTGCCTTACGCCTTCAATGCGGCCGTGAAGCGCCCGGTTCGCGTCGCGATGACCAACGCCTTCGGGTTCGGGGGCCACAACACCTCTGCGGTGTTCGTGGCGTACGAAGAGCCTGGCGCGTAGGCGCACGACGCC
>SLRS01000033.1 GCA_007130855.1 Trueperaceae bacterium
AAGCGGCGCACGCCGAAGATCCGCAAGCACTACGAGGAGATCGGCGGCGGCTCGCCGATCCTGCGCTGGACCGAGGAGCAGGGCCGCGGCATGTGCGAGCGGCTCGACACGCTCTCGCCGGAGACCGCTCCGCACCGGTTCTACGTCGCCTTCCGCTACATCGACCCCACCAGCGAGGATGCCTTGCGGCAGATGCAGGCCGACGGCGTGGAGCGCGCGATCGCGTTCACGCAGTACCCGCAGTTCAGCTGCTCCACCACCGGCTCGTCGCTCAACGAGCTGTGGCGTGCGGCGAAGCGACTGCAGCTCCACGACGCCTTCACCTGGTCGGTCATCGACCGCTGGCCCACCCATCCACGCTTCATCGAGGCGATGACCGAGACCGTCCGGCAGGGTCTGGCGCGGTTCGACGGCAGCGACCGCGACGACGTGGTGATCGTGTTCAGCGCGCACTCGCTGCCGCTCGACGTCATCAACCGCGGCGACGCCTACCCGGCGGAGGTCGGCGCCAGCGTGCACGAGGTGATGGAGCGCCTCGATTACGCCCACGAGTACCTGTTGGCGTACCAGTCGGACGTCGGCCCGGTGCCGTGGCTCGGACCCTCGACCGAGGAAGTGCTCAAGCAACTCGGCGCGAAGCGGCGCAAGAACGTGCTGGTGGTGGGCATCGCGTTCACCAGCGACCACATCGAGACGCTCCACGAGCTCGACATCGAGTACGGCGAGGTGGCGCACGAGGTGGGCATCACCAATTACCAGCGCGCGCCGGCCCTGAACGGCATGCCGCTGTTCCAAGACGCCCTGGCCGAGATCGTCCACGAGCATCTGCGCTCGGGCGAGCCGTGCTCGGCCAACTACGGCCTGCGCTGCCCCGGCTGCGTGAACCCGCAGTGTCGCGCCATCCTGAAGCCGCTGAAGCCCTACCGCCGCACCCCCGTCACCTCCTCGCCGAAGAACAAGGAGTACCCGACGGCGTGAGCGCGGCTCCCGGCGGTCGTCCCGTCGAGCACGGCCCCGCACCCGCGCGCCGCGATTCGGACGCGCACGCGCACGCTCCCGACCGCCTCACCCGCGGCACCTGATCAGCCCGGGCGAGGCGGTCCTCGCGCGGCCACGTAGGGTCGTCCCCAAGCCGTCGGTCAACGCGCCGGCGGCCGGGGGGCGGTCCCGACCGGTCGGGACGCCCGCCGGGGTACCGGACGACCGCCGCGCACGGCCGTCCGCCCCGGGAGGGAGACGCGATGCAGCTCCTGCTTCGCTCGCGCTTGCTGATCGCACTACTCTTGCTGGGCTCGTGGTCGGCCGGGTTCGCGGTGTGTGCGGCGCCCGACGACTCCGGTGACTGGCGCTTCGTCGGTGAGGTCATCCAGAACCAGCGGATCGCCAGCAGCCGCACCTTCAACGTCAGCGGCTGGCGCACGGTCGCCGCCGCCGCCAACCGCGACTCCACGCCGATGTCGGCAACGTTGACCGCCCGCTACGACGAGAACACGACCGTGAGCGCCAGCATCCTCCGCTGGGGGCTCGACCGCTCGAACCGGATCACCTGGACGCACGCGTTCGAGGTGACGGTTCCGGCGAACGCACGCGTCCGGCTCGTGCACCAGCGCCGTGAGGAGGTCCGCGAAATGGTGTGGGACGTCATGTGCGCCTGGCGCCACACGCGGACGGGACAGCCGCGCCTGACCACCTACGGCCGTAACTACCGCGGCACGATCTGGCGCCTCTACGATGCCTACGAGTTGTTGACGGAGCGGCTCTGATGGCGGCCGCGACGCGCCTCGGGGTGCTCGCCCCCGAACCCGTGCGCGCGCGGGCGCTGCTCGCCCTGGCGCTGCTCGTGTTCGCGCTGGCCTCCTCGGCGCTGGCGCAGTACACGTACGACGTGGACCGCTACCACCGCTACGTCTCGGTCGGCCGCTGGTGGCCGCAGGCGACGACCACGAACAACACCGCCACTAGCGTCACCTGGCGGGTGTCGTACTCCATCGAGCGCTGCCGGGAGTGGTCAGGGGCGGTGCGCCTGGCCCGGGAGGCCAGCTCGAGTCTCGGGCGCTCGTCGTGCAGCACCGCCTCCTACACGTCCTCGCGGTCGCTGGCGCCCTACACGAGCGCCGCGTTCATGCGCCGCGACATCGTCCACCTGAACTACTACGCCATCTCCAAGTACGCACGGAGCACCGGCCGCCTGGTCGACAGCGGATACGCCACCGAACACGACAGCTTCCAGGAGTACACCTTCAGTGCCCACTTCTGACGCCCGGCCCCGGGCCGCGCGCGTGCATCCCCTTCGGCGGATGCACGCGCCACGGCTCCTGCCGCTCCTGGCAGCCGCGCTGGTCCTGGCGTCGAACACTGCCCTCGTGCTGCCGGGCACAGCCCGGGCGCAGGCCCTGCCGATCCTCGACACCGACACCTGGATGTGCGCCGGCGCCACCTTGCCGCTGCGCATCGCCACCCTCCAGCCGCCTGGTGGGCACGCCGTCGACCCCGTCGCCTGGGTCGCGGTGGACGAGTTCAAGACGGCACAGGCACAGCTGTCGTTGCGCCACGGCGATCCACCGCTCACCGTGGTGGTCCTCGCCTACCTCGCCGGCGACCCGGTGGACGTAGCGCTGACGCTCACCCCGTACGGCTCCGCGACGGCCAGCTGGCGCGCGAACGTCACGCCCGCCATCCCGCCCAGCGCGCGCGGCAGCATGCACCTGTTTCCCTACTACCTGTTCGTGGAGATCCCCCGCAGCGAGTGGCGCACGGCGTTTCCGAGACCGGGACCGTACCGCCTCGAGGCGCGCCCCGCCAGCGACCCCAGCGGCCCCTTCCGCGAGGGCTTCTGCGGCAGCGAGACGGTGTCATGGGTGTTCGTGCACCGGTGAGCCGTGGAGCGCGCACCCTGACGCTGATCACGGCGCTGACCACGCTCGTCGCGGCGAACCTCGGAGCGACCCACGGCGGGGACGACCGCGGCTTCTGGAGCGACTTGCCCACAGTACACCTGGACGACGCGGCGCCTGCCGCGCCATCGTGGCTCGACGCGCTCGACGTCGGCGCCGCGGTCCGCGCCAGCAGTGCCGATGCAGAACTCGCTGCGGAGGTCACCCTGCGCTTCCGCCTCGACGCGGAGCACTACCTCGAGCGCGTGCGGGCCGAAGGGCGCGACCTGGCCGGCCTCGCCGCTGCCCTGGCGCGGCACCAGCGCCACGGCGCGCAGGTGCAGTGGCTGGCCGGGCGTTGCCAAGGCGCGTGGCGCGCCTGGCAGGTCCGCTCGATCGACCTGGGCCTCGAGCGCGCCGGTGCGCCGGCATCACTCGAGCACGCTGCCGAGCTCGACCACCTGCACGCGCTGCGGGCGCTCCTGCAGCTCGACGCCACGCAGGCCGCGGCCGCCACGGAGGTCCGGGCGTGCCGCCTGGCGAGCGTCCTCGAAGGCATCGCGCTGGCTGCTGATCATCCGCTGCTGGTCAGCGCCGCGCTCGAGCGCTCCATCGTCACGCGCACCGAGGCGATGTTCGCCGCGCCCGCGCCGGCGAGCGCCTGGCTCCATGCCGAGGTGCGCAGCGGCTCCTTCGGCCCCGACGGCGCCCTCCGGGTCGGCCTCGACCTGCCCCTTCGCATCGCGGGTGCCGAGCTCGAGGCGTCGCTCAGCGCCGACCCCACGAGCGCCCAAGCGCGGCTCAGCTGGCACCGCTACGGTGCCGCCACCGACAGGCACTTCGCCCTCGCCGCCGAGCGGTCGCCGGAAGGCCCCGAGGCCGCCGAGCGGGCCCTGCGCGACGGCCTGCGGCGCCGGGTGATCGAGGCCGAACTGCTGCGTGGCATGGCGGAGCGACACTGGCGCGAGGTGTGCGGTGACGGCGGCGCCGAGGCCGTCGTCGCCTGCCTGAGCGCCGGTCCACGGAGCGAGGCCCACCTCGGAGCCCTCATCGTCGCGATCGATGCGGAGCTCGCCGCCGTACAGGCGTCACTCGCTGCGATCGATGCCTCCGGCCACGCGTTGGCCACGGTGATCGGCCTGCCTCCTTGAGCAGCGGCGGCGCCTCGCGGCTCGGCGCGAGGCGCCGCGGTACGCTGGCGCCATGCTCGTCATCGGCGCCGGCATCAGCGGCCTCTCCGCAGCGTTCACGGCGTTGCGGGCCGGCGTGCAGGTCACCGTCCTCGAGGCCGGCCCGACGACCGGCGGCAAGGCGCGCAGCAGCCACGAGCACGGCTACACGCTCGATTGGGGACCGAACGGCTTCCTCACCAACGTCTCCGATACCGTCGAACTCGCGGCCGCGGTGGGGCTGCGCGACGCCCTGCTCCCGGCCGCCGCTGCCGCCGAGCGGCGCTACCTCTACTGGGACGGCGACCTGCGACCAATCCCGAGCAGCCCCGGGAGCTTCCTGCGCACCGACCTCTTGAGCCCACCCGGCAAGCTCCGCGCCCTCACCGAGGTCCTCTACGCGCGCTCCGTCAAGCGCGAGGAGAGCGTGCAGGGCTTCATCACGCGACACTTCGGCTACGAGGCCGCGCGCGTGTTCGCGGGGCCGTTCGTACAGGGCATCAGCGCCGGCGACCCGCGGCAGCTGTCGCTCGACGCGATGTTCCCGCGACTGCGCCAGCTCGAGGCCAGTCACGGGTCGCTGCTCCGGGGCCTCGCCGCTGCCCGCAAGGTGGCACTGGCCGGCGCGCCCCAACGCTCCACGGGTCGCCTCACCTCCTTCCGCGATGGCGGCGTCCAGCGCCTGGTCGACGCCCTCACCGCCGAGCTCGGCGACCGGGTGCGCACCGGCACCGTCGTCACCAAGATCCGCCACGCGCCCGGACGCGAGGGTTCCAGCGGCGCCGTCGTCGAGCTCGCGAGCGGAGAGACGCACACCACCGAGCGACTGGTGATCGCCACGCCCGCGTTCGTGACGGCCGACCTGCTCGAGGCGCTCGCCCCAGCCGCGAGTGCCGCGTTGCGCGCGGTCCGTTACGTGGACGTGCACGTCCTCGGCTTCGGCTTCGACCGCATCGACGTGCCCTACCCCCTCGACGGCTTCGGCTTCCTGGTGCCGCGAGGGCAGAAGGTCCGCATCCTGGGCGGGCTCTGGAGCTCGGTGCTGTTCCCCGATCAGGCGCCCGAGGGCAAGCTCGGGATGCGCGTGCTCGCCGGCGGCGCGCTCGATCCGGGCTTCAGCGACCTCAGCGACGACGAGGCTGTGACCGTGGCGCGTCGTGACCTCGAGGTGACCATGGGTATCGTGACCGACCCGGAGTACCAGCGCGTGATCCGCTGGCAGCGGGGCATCCCGCAGTTCGAGCTCGGGCACCGCGAGCGCATCGAGAGCGCTCGAGCGGCGCTGGCGCTGGCGCTGCCCGGGGCGCGCTTGGCGGGCAACTATCTCGACGGCGTGGGCATCAACGACGCCGTGCGCACGGCCCGTGCCGCCGCACGCAGCCTGCTGCCGCTGACCCCAGACATCCCGTGAGGCCGCCTGGAGCGCCGCGCCGCGCAGACGCCACGGCCGCGGCGGCGGCCGCCTGGCTGCCGGTCGCCTTCACGCTGTTGGCGTTGGTCGCCTTCGCAGCCAACTCGCTGCTCGCACGCGCAGCCATCGGTCCGGTCACCGACGCGACCGGCGCCATCGGCCCCGTCGCGTTCACGGCCCTG
>SLRS01000024.1 GCA_007130855.1 Trueperaceae bacterium
GCAGGCACGCGAGCGCGTGCAGGCACGCGAGCGCGAGCAGGCACGCTGGCAGCGCGACCTCCACGGCGACTTGCGCCGGCTTCGGCACGTGCACCAGTGCGACGTGTTGGTGTCGCTCCTCGACGACGAGGAGCTGAGCGATCTAGGGATCGACGACCTGGAGGACGCCGTGGCCGTCCACGGCTTCGTACACCATCGACTCCCGGTGCGCGACGGGACGGTGCCCGACCCGGAGCAACTGCCCGAAGTGCTGGCGTTGATCGACGTCCTGCGCGAGCAACTGCTGGCGGGGCGCACCCTGGTGCTCCACTGTCGCGCCGGGCAGGGACGCGCCGGCATGCTGGCTGCCCTCTTGGTCGCGAGCCTGTGGGAGCTCCCCGGCGACGCCATCGAGCGTGTACGGCGGGCCCAGCCGCGCGCGGTCGAGACGGTGCCGCAAGAGCACTACGTCTACGACACCGCCTTCGCTTGGTTCAAACATCACGTCGAGCGGCTTCCCTCGACCTGAGTGAGGCGTGTTGGCGAGCGCCGGATCGCGCGGTGTGCGCCCAGGCCGAGGCGCCAGGTAGGCTGGCGCATGGAACGCTTCGAGGCGATCGTCGTCGGCGCCGGCGTGGCCGGGGCCGCCGCCGCCGCTGCGCTCGCCCGGCGCGGCCGCGTGTTGGTGTTGGAACAGTTCGCGTTCCTGCACGAGCGCGGCTCGTCGCATGGCGGCTCGCGCATCTTCCGTCATGCCTACGAGGACGTTCGCTACGTGCGTTTGGCGCAGGCCGCCGGCCAGCGCTGGCGCGCGCTCGAGGCGCGTAGCGGGGAGCGCCTGCTGCTGCGCAGCGGCGGCCTCGACCTGGGCACGCTCGGCGCCGGCGAGCTCGACCCCATCGAGGCGGCGCTGGCAGCGGCGGGCAGTCCGGTCGAGCGCTTGCGCGGCGACGAGGTCCGCCAGCGCTTCCCGGCCTTCGCGCTCGGTGATGAGCGCGAGGCGCTGTTCTCGCCCGACGCCGGCATCCTCGCCGCCTCCCGCGCGGTGGCCACGCTCTTGCGCGACGCCGCCGCCGAGGGGGCGGTCTTGCGCGATCACACCCCCGTGCGTGCGCTGCGGCTGTTCGACGAACACGTCGAGCTCGTTGCCGGTGACCGACGCGTGGCCGCGGAGCGGCTGGTGGTCACGGCGGGCGCCTGGACCGATCGGGTGCTCGACGAGCTGGGTGTGCCGCTGCGCGTGGAGCAGCAGCAGGTGCTCTACCTGCGCGTGCGCTCGGGCCGGCTGCACGTGCCGCAGCGGATGCCGGTGTTCATCGACCGTACCGGCGGTATCTACGGCTTCCCGCTGTTCGAGCGCCCGCATGCCCTGAAGGTCTCCGACCACGGCGGGGCCCCCACCGTGTCGCTCGAGACGCGCGGCTTCGAGCTCGATGCGGCACGCGCCGCCGAGACGGCGCGGCGTGCGGCGGCATTGCTGCCGGGTGTCGGTCCGGAGCTGGTGGAGGGCCAGGTCTGCCTCTACACCAAGACGCCCGACGAGCACTTCCTGATCGACCGCCTACCGGGGCGGCGGCACGTGGTGGTGATGGCTGGCTTCTCGGGCCACGGCTTCAAGTTCGGCGCCGTCCTCGGCGACGTCGCGGTGGCGTTGCTCGATGGTGCTGACGACGCCTTCGACCTGAGCCTGTTCGCGCTCGCGGCGCGCTAGGCTCCGGCGATGAGCAGCCACGCCTTCGAGGGGTTCGGCCCCGCCGTGACGGACTGGTTCGTGGCGCTCGCCAGCGACGACTCGCGGGCCTTCTGGCGCGCCACGCACGAGGTGTGGCAGCGCGACGTGCGGACCCCGCTCGCCGCGCTGCTCGACGAGTTGGCCGCCGAGTCGGGTGGCCGCGTGAAGCTCTTCCGCCCGCACCGCGACATGCGCTTCGCGCCCGCGGATGCAGGGCCGCTCAAGCCCCAGACGGGCGGCTTCGTACGCGTGGCCGGTAGCGTCGCCACGCGCTACGCCGAGGTGTCGAGCGAGGGATTCTACGCCGGTCGGGGGGTGTACCGCTTCGAGCGCGACCAGCTCGAGCGCTATCGCGCCGCCGCCTTGGACGAAGCGAGCGGCGCGCAGCTCGCGGCGCTCGTCGCGCAGGCCCACGCCAACGAACTCGAGGTCGGCGGCGATGCCCTCAAGACCGCTCCCAGGGGCGTCGCCCGCGATCACCCGCGCGTGGTCTTGCTGCGGCGCAAGGGGCTCTTCCTCGGCGCTACGATGCCGCCAGGTCCGGCGCTCGAGACCAGCGCTCCTCGCGAGCACGCGCGCCGGGTCTGGGCGCTCGCCGAACCGGTCTGCGCCTGGCTCGACGCGAACGTGGGGTTCAGCGAGCTGCTGCGAGCCGGGCGACGCTGACGGCGCGTCGCCCGGCCGTGCCTGCGCTCAGCGCAGGAATGCCTCGGGCAGCCCGCCGTCGACCGCGAAGACCTGGCCGGTCGTCTTGGCAAAGCGCCTCGACGACAGCAGATAGGCGACCTCGGCCTGATCGGCGAGGGTGATCGGGCGCTTGGTGAGCGTGCGCCGTGCGTAGAAGGCGGCAAGCGTGGCGCGCAGCGTGTCGGTGTCCGCGTTCGGGTCGAAGGGGAGGTCGTACTTGACGAGCGAGGCGATCACCCGCGTGCGCGGGAACATCGTCGATCCCTCCACGACCGTGGCGGGTGCCAGGCCATTCACGCGAACCTTCGGCGCCAGTTCGATCGCGAGCTCGCGCACCAGGTGGTTGGCGGCGGCCTTGCTGGCGTCGTACGCCAGCGAGCCGCGCTTCGCCACGGCGGCGTTCACCGACGTGGTCAGCACCAACGTCGCGTCCAGCGCTTGCGCCCGCCACACCCGCGCTGCCTCGTCGGCCACGACGTAGCTGCCGGTGACGTTGATCGCGAAGGTGCGAGCCCACAGCTCGTCGCGTATACGGCCCTCCTCGTCCGGCGCGTAGTACACGCCGGCCGTCACGATCACGTGGTCCAGACCGCCGTAGGCGTACACCACGTCGTCGATCAGGCGGCGGACGCTGTCGCGGTCGGTGATGTCGACCGCGAGGGCGAGGGCCGGGCCGCAGCCGGCGAGCCCTTCACCGGCCACCCCGATACCGTGGCCGTGCTGCGTCAGGAGCGCTGCAGCGGTGGCTTCGGCGGCGTCGAGGTCGACGTCGGCAGCCACCACGTGGGCGCCTTCGGCGGCCATGCGAGCGGCGGTCGCGCGGCCGATGCCGTTGCCTGCACCGATCACCAACGCCACGTTGCGCTCGAACTCGCGCGCGGGCGGCATACGCCGGAGCTTCGCCTCCTCGAGTGCCCAGTACTCGATGTCGAACGCCTCTTGCGGCGCCAGCGCCTGGTAGCGGCTGACGCTCTCGGCGCCCCGCATCACGCCGATGGCGGCGTCGTAGAACTCCGCCGTCACACGAGACTCGCTCTTGGTCTTGCCCCAGGCCACCATCCCCACGCCGGGGATCAGCACCACCGTCGGATTGGCGTCGCGCATGGCTGGCGAGTCGGGCCGGCGGTGCGTCCGGTAGTAGTCCTCGTAGTCCTGTCGGTAGCGCTCGAGGCCACGCTCCAGGGCGCTCACGAGGGCGGCTCCGTCGGCCGAGCCGTCCGGTGCGGGTGCCCAGTCGACCAAGAAGGGCTTGATCTTGGTGCGCAGGAAGTGGTCGGGGCAGGAGGTGCCGAGCTCGGCGAGCCTGGGCGCGTCGTGACTCGACACGAACTCCAGGACCGCGGGCGTGTGTACCACGGTGGCGAGCATGCGCTGTTCTTGCGACACCATGCCGCGCAGCTGAGGCAGGACCTCGGCGAGCAGGCGGGCTCGCTCGCCGGCGGCCAATGGCGCCAGGCGCTGCCCGCCGAAGCTGGCGTCGCCGCGGTCGTGTTCCTGCAAGAAGTGCTCGGCCGCGGCGATCAACGCCAGCGTGGTGCGGTAACACTCGCGGTCGTCATCGGCCCAGCACATCAGCCCGTGCTGGCCCATCACGATGCCGCGCAGGTGCGGGCGCTCGCGTACCAGCTCGGCCATCTGCAGGGCCAGGTCGAAGCCGGGACGTTGCCAGGGCACCCAGCCGACCTCGTCGCCGTACACCTCGCGGGTGAGACGCTCGCCGTCGGCCGCCGCCGCCAGCGCGATCACCGCCACCGGGTGCGTGTGGTCGACGTGGCGTGCCGGCAGGAGCGCATGGAGCGGCGTATCGATGGAGGGCGCGCGGGCGTTGAGGTCGTGCACGGCGTAGGCGTAGAGCCCGACCATGGCATCCTCGATGGCGGTCTTCGGGCCGCGCTCCGGATCGGCCAGGTAGCGCGCGTGCAGGTGCTCGAAGCGGTTGAGCTCGAGCGCCGCGAAGTGCTCGCGGCCGACGGAGCGCAGGTCGCCTCCCGAGCCCTTCACCCACAGCACGTCGAGAGCTTCGCCGGTGAGGGGGTCGGTCCCGGGGAGCTTGCTGCTGGTGTTCCCACCGCCGGTGTTGGTGATGCGATAGTCGGCGCCGAGCGCTCGCGAGCGATAGGCGAGCCGATCGACCGGGTCGCTGGGGGCGCTGGCTTCGTCCCAGCGGTCGTGAAGGTAGTCGGGAATGGCCATGACGGTCTCCTTGGGCGCGTCGCGCGCGCGGCGCTCGTTCGCCGAGCGTAACACGGACGAACATCTTCTGCTCGACGCCGGTGGGCGTACGTGGGGCTTTGTGTGGTTGCGCGTCCAGCGTCGAACGCGCTCCAACGCTGCGAACCCGCTGTAGCGCAGCCTGCGTCGATGCGGCAGTCGGGCATCCATATGCTAGGCTGTCGTCGAGGATGGTGTTCGATGATGTGCGAAAGCGGGATCGCGGTTGCGGCGCGCCTCTCGGGAGCTGGCATGGTCCTGTCGCATGCCGTTTCGGTCGGAGCCGGCGCACGGGAGCCTGCGTGCAGACCGAGCGCGCCGTGAGCGGCGACGCGCGCGCTCTGCCGTCGGAGCGACGGCGCTGCATCCGGCAGCTCGCCTACGAGCACGGCGTGCTGCGGGTGGCCGAACTGGCCGAACGCTTCGGCGTGTCCGAGATGACCATCCGCCGTGACCTCGACACCCTCGAGCGCGATGGGCACGTCGAGAAGACGTTCGGTGGTGCGGTGCTCGCGGAGCCGTCCGCCCTCGAACTCGACCACCAGATCCGACTCGACCAACGCCGGCCCCAGAAGGAGGCGATCGCCGCCTTCGCAGCGACGCTCGTGGCCGATGGTGACACGGTGGCGATCGACGCCAGCACCACCGGCCTGGCGCTGGCGGCGCGATTGGCGCCACGGCGGGTGACCGTCGTCACCAACTCGAGCGACATCGCGCAGCGGCTACGCCATGCCGAGTGCGACCTGATCATGATCGGCGGGTTCCTGCGTCGGGCGACCGGCAGCTTCGTTGGCCCGTTGGCGCTCGGCGCGCTCGAGGGCATCCGGGTCGACCAGGCGTTCTTCTCGTCGGCGGGTGTGCTGATCCCCGACGGGTACTTCGATTCGGACCTGGGCGAGATCGAGGTGAAGCGCCGCCTCCTCGCGGCAGCGGCGCGGGTGAGCGCGATGGTGGACGCGAGTAAGTTCGGCAGGCGCGCCCTGGGGCGGATCGCCGGTCTCGGCGAGCC
>SLRS01000057.1 GCA_007130855.1 Trueperaceae bacterium
AGTTCGCCGTCGCGCCGCACCCGTGCCGTCGCTTGGACCAGCGACAGCAGTTCGTCGGCGGCGCGGCTGGCTCGGTACTCCTGCGCGAAGGTGAGCAGCACCGCGAACGCGATCATGAACACGATGATCACCACGGCGCTCGCATCGCGCTCCGCCGGCGGAGCGAGCAGCACCTCGGTCACGTACGACGTCACCGCGAGCACTGCCAGGATGCCGATGAAGGGGTTCACGAACGCCCCCAGCAACTGTCGGTACCACGGGGCCGAAGTCTCGTGCGCGGTCTCGTTCCGGCCGAGGCGCTCCAGGCGCTCGGCGGCGTCGGCCGCGGCGAGCCCGCCGCGGCGGCTGCCCAGGCCCTGCAAGATCGCCTCGGGACTGGCTCGCCCGGCCTCGAGCAGGCGCGCCGAGACCTCCGCCACCGCGCGCCGAGCGTCCTGGTCCTTCGTTTGGCGCCGGGGGGCGCCCGGTCTGCTCTTCATGGTCACCCAAGGCTTCGGGCGCTGCCGAGTCTGCCGCTCGGCAGCGCGGGCCGAGCTGTCACGGCCACGGTAGCCGACCCTTCAGGTGGGCGGGAACGGACGTACGTCCGGTCCGAGCCCGTCGTGCGGCGAAGGGCGCGTCCGCATCGACGTCGGCGAGGGTGGTGCGCGATGTGGGATCCGATCAAGGCGAACGTGAGGGTCGCACGGGTCGTGTGGCCCTGAGCTCGGCCAAGGCCGTAGCCATCGGTGCGAAGGCAATGCCATTGACACGCTCGAGCTCTTCTGCCAATCCCGCCGGAAAGGCCGAGGCGCCCACCAGAGCCCCACAGATCGCGCCAGCCATGGACCCGATGGTGTCGGTATCCCCCCCGAGGTTGGCGGCCAGGCGCGCGCTCTCCATCGGATCGCCGTGCGCCAATCGCGCGATGGCGAACGCGGCCGGGACGGCCTCGTGTGCTGGTAGGCCGGTCCCGATGAGGTCGCGGATGTCGTCGAGGGGAGATGGGTGACCTGCGGACGCGAACGAGGTGGCGAGTTCGATCTTCCGGGATACCGACGGGGCGATGGTCTCGAACCCGAGGGAGGCGGCCTGCCGGGCCGCCACGAGGGCGACTTCCGTGGCCGCTTCGATGCGGGGCTCGTCGGCATCGATGGCGTAGGACACGGCAGCCGCGATCGCGGCTGCGCCGCTGATGGCGACGTCGGTGTTGTGCGTCGGCAGACAGGCTCGCCAGACGGCGTCGAGCAGGGCAGCGAGGTCGGAGCAGGGTTGGACGGCGCCGATCGGGGTGATCCGCATCGCGCCACCGTTCGTCTCACCGTAGCGACCCGCTTCCTCGAGGGGGGCGCCGCGGGCGATCTCCGCGAAGGCTCGCTTCGTGCTCGGCCCCACGACGCTTCGGTGTCCCTCGTCGGAGCGTGCCCAAGCCTCGATACGATCGACGATGCTTGCAGGCTCGACGGTTCCGCCCGACTGCACGATGGCCGAGGCCACGATGAACGTGAGCGTCGTATCGTCCGTGACTTCGTAGGCTCGCAGCCCGCGCGTGATCTCGTTCGTGTCCGGCGCAGCCTGGAAGCCGTCGACGGGACCGATCTCCCTGGCGATGCGGCCGTGTGGCCACATCTCGCCGGGCATCCCCATGGCATCACCGACGGCGACACCGAGCAGGGCACCGTAGATCCTGTCGTAATGCTTGGCGTCGTGCATGAGACTCACCCTCTCCCGCCGTGGCTCGAGTGGCGCAGCTGCCGCGGGACGCCCGAACGCGCACGCCTGCTGAGCGAGCGCCGTCAGCGCCTTGCCGCTCGCGTCGGCGCCGGGCCCCGGGAAGCCAGGAACGATGCGGCAGCCGCCGCGTCCGGACTGGAACGGGCGCCCAGACCGGTGCACGTGAGGGCCGCGCAGGCGCTCGCATACCGCATCGCATCAGCCACGGGGTGCGCCTCGAGAAACCGCGCGACCATGAACGCTCCGATGTAGGAGTCGCCCGCTCCGGTCGTGTCGGTGGCCTTGACGTCGAATGCCGGTACGCGGGCCACGAGTCCGGTTCGATCGAACGCCATGGAGCCGTCCTGACCTCGTGTGAGCAGGAGGATCCCGTGGCCGGCGTCCGCGAGCTCGGCTGCGCCGGCAACGGCATCCTCCGTCCCGGTCAACGCTGCGAACGCCTCGCGGCAGGGCGCGAAGACGTCGGTGTAGTGCAGGGCCTCGGCGAGCATGGCCTCGGACACGCCGAAGCCGGTCATCTGCTGCAGTCCCACTTGCATGTTGAAGACCGTGGCCGCGCCGCAAGCTTTGGCTGCCTTCAGCCCCGCCAAGGCGGCGGCGCCAGGGAGCAGATCCGTGTAGAACACCTTGGCCGAGCCGATCAGGGTCGGGTCGGCGGCCTCGGCAGGCATGGCCAAGAAGGCGTCGCCCATGTCGAGGACGACGAACTTCGCTCCGTCTTCGGCCACGAAGACGATCGTATGGAGCGAGATGCCACCGGCCTTGCGCCGCATCGCTGCGGTCGCTACGCCTTCGCGATCGAGGCTGTGCACGATTTCGTCGCCTAGATCGTCGTTCCCGACCTGGGCGATGAAGGCGCAAGCGGCGCCCAGCCGGGCCGCCTGGACGATGGCGTTCGTGCCCGATCCTCCGGGCAGGTAGCTCCGGCGCCTGATCACAGCGAATCCGTCCTTGGCCGGGAGGACGTCGACTTCCAGGAGTACGTCCATTGCCACGGTCCCGAGCCCGACGATGTCCATTGGCTCCCCCTATCGTCTGCGCAACGCGATGGTGTGTTTGTAGCGGTCGCCCCTGATGTGGATGCGGCTGAACTCGATCAGCGAGCCGTCGCGGGTGTACGCCATCCGCTCGATGAGGAGCAGAGGATCGCCGCTGCGGACGGACAACGTCGCGGCTTGTGCGCGGGTCGCCTTCACGGCCTGGATGGTGTCCTCCGTCGCGCTCACCTCGATGAAGCAGTCCTCGGCGAGCACCTTGTAGAGCGACTGCTCCCGGGAAAGGCCCGCGAGGCCGGTCACCTCGACAGCGTGCGTCGGTAGGAACGACACGTTGATCGAGATGGGTGCGCCGTCAGCCGTCCGCACCCTGAAGACCTCGTAGGCCTCTTCCCCCGGGCCCAGCCCGAGCCGGACGGCGACGTCCTCAGCGGGGCGCCTGCGCTCGACCCGGAGTCCGATCGCGGCGGGCTCGAGCCCCTGCCGTCGCATGAGTTCCGTGAAGCTCATCAGATCGGTGACCTTGTGGGTGAGTCGGGTCGGAGCCACGATGGTCCCGCGGCCGCGGATGATCGTCAGGACGCCGTCGTCGACGAGCAACTCGACAGCCCTGCGCACGGTCGTCCGGCTCACCTTGAACTGCGCCTGCAGTTCGTGTTCACTCGGGATGAACGCCCCGGTCCGAAGCGTTCCCTGGGCGATCTGCCGCTCGAGCCCGTGTTTGACCTGCAGGTAGCGTGGCACCGAGAGCTCCATCTGCACATGACCTCAGGCATGCGTCTACGTCACGACATCACGACGTCACGACGTCACGACGTCACGACGTCATGATGCCATGCGTACTGAGCCTGGTCAATCGGGCGCTCAGGTTCGCCTCGACCCCGTTTGCGACGCACCGCGCACCGCTCGCGGGAGGCCGGCTCTCGCGGCAGATCGGTCGACGGCGTACCCGTGTCCGTCCACGCGGCGATGGCTCGCCACCACGTCGTCACACGCTCGGCCTCCTTGGTCTACCGTGGGAGGCGAACGGAGGCGCGAACCATGGAACAGGTCGACGTTCAGGCGTTCTGGAAGCTGTTGCGGCCCGAGGTGGTGGTGTGGGCGGTGGCCGAGCACGAGGGGCAGCGCAGCATCTGTCCGCTGGGGTGGACGATGCGGACGTCGGGCGCGCCGCCGATGATGGCGATCAGCGTGGCACCGTCGCGCTACACGCACGGGTTGATCGAGGCCGCCGGCGCCTTCGTGCTGGCGTACCCGGGCCGCGAGCTCGCGCAGGCGACGCTCTACTGCGGTACGAACAGCGGGCGCGACACCGACAAGTTCGCGCAGGCGGGCGTGACGCCACGGCCGGCCGGGCAGGTACCGGCGCCGCTCATCGAGGAGTGCGTGGCGAACCTCGAGTGTCGCCTGGTCGATCAGGTCACGACCGGGGATCACACGATCTTCGTCGCTGAGGTGGTCGCGGCCTGGGTCCACGATCGACCCGGCCCGTTGCTGTGCCTGGTCGACGCTTCGTCCGGGTACGAGACGTTGCTGGTGGAGGAGGGGAAGTACCGCTTCGGTGTGGTGCGAGAGTAGCGCTGGCCGGAGTGCAGGCGCTCGGCCGGAGATCGGCAGGTCATGCGAGCGAACCTGAGGCCCTACGACCATGCGGCCGACTTCGAGCAGGTCGGCCAGTTCCTCGTGCGGACCTACCGCTCGAGCGGTGGTCACATCAACTGGGTGCAGCCGCGCTGGGAGTACATGCACTATCACCCGCTGATCCGGGGTGTCGATCTGCGCACCATCGGCATCTGGGAGGCGCCTCGCGGGATCGTCGGACTCGTGCATCCAGAGCACGAGATGGGCACGGCGTACTTCGAGATCGACCCTGATCACGGCGATCTCAAGCGCGCGATGCTGACCCATGCCGAGCAGCATCTCAGCGTCTGGCACGATGGTATGCGGCGGCTCCGCATCTACCTCAACGAGCAGGACGACGACTTCCAGGCGATCGCTGCCACGATGGGGTACGAGCCAACCGACGAGCGCGATCCGATGTCGCGCTTCGTGATCCCGACACCGTTCCCGCGCATCCTCCTGCCGCGAGGGTATCGCTTGCGAAGCCTCGCTGAGGACAACGACTTGCGCAAGGTGGACCGCGTCCTCTGGCGCGGCTTCGGTCACGGCGACTCGCCTCCGGAAGACGGGATCGCGGACCGCGAGTTCATGCAGTCGGCCCCGAACTTCCGCAAGGATCTGACGGTCGTCGTGGAGGCTCCCGACGGTGCGTTCGTCTCGTTCTGCGGCATGTGGTACGAGCCCATCCACGCGATCGCCTACGTCGAACCCGTGGCCACCGACCCTGACTACCGAGCCATGGGCTTGGGACGCGCGGCGGTGCTCGAAGGCATTCGCCGCTGCGGTGCGCTCGGCGCCAGCGAGGCTTGGGTCGGGTCGACGATGCCCTTCTACCTGTCGTTCGGGTTCCGTCCGGCGTACCAGAGTCGTGTCTGGCGGCGGGCCTGGACCCGCGGCGGCGAACCGGGCGCCCGCGGGAGTCCGGCCGAGGCGCGCGGCGACGAGCCGGGCCGCCGCGGGGATGAGGGCGAGGCGCGCAGCTCGGCCTGATGGTACGGCGCTCGGCGTCGAGCGACGCGCGCAGCCGACCGCTACGGCCTGCGCGTGCGCGTAGAGGCGTGTCTGACGGTCTCCCTGCGGTCACGGCCAGTGCCCCCTTGACGTCACCAGTGGCGGGTGCTAGCCTCGATGAAATCGGTTACATCTCGGCCTCGCGTCGGGCGGAATGCGACGTGCGCAGCGGCGCCGGAGACGAACCACGAGAGTGAGTGGGGGAGGGCATGGCCACCATCAAGGAGGTGTCGCGCTTGGCCCGGGTCTCGACCGCCACGGTCTCGCGTGTGCTCA
>SLRS01000226.1 GCA_007130855.1 Trueperaceae bacterium
CAGGTGCGTCTGCCGGCGTCGGGTCGGTCGGCGTCACCACGGGGCTCGGGAGGTCGCTCGGCAGCGGGACGACCCCGGTGACCGTGGCGGTCACGGCCGGGCCCGAGCGGCGCTCGCGCGCTGCGGCACCGAGCTCGGCGATCTGCTCGCGCACCTCGCCCAGCTCTGCAGCGGCCTCCTCCGCCCGATCGTCGACGAGCGCCTGGGCGGCGTCGACGAAGCGTTGGTTCAGCGTCGCGGGCACCCGCGGCGAGTCCTGCACGAGCAGGAAGGCACCGTAGCCGCGTGCCATGGCCCGGTAGGCGCCGCCGATGTCGGCGGGAGCGAGCTCCTGGGCCTCCTCGAGGCGTGCGGCGATCACGTCGGCGACGCCGGCCTCGAAGTCGAAGCGCAGCCCCGCGGCGCTCTGCTCGGCGTCGCTCAGGGCCTCGAGGTCGGCCGTGGCCATGTTCAGGTCGCGGCCCACGCGCTGGAGGCGGTTACGGGCCACGGCGAGTTCGCCGTCGACGGCGGCGCGCAGGGCCGCGTCGAAGACGAGCCGCTGGAAGCCCCCCTCGAGCACCGCGGCCTGGATCGCGAGATCGTCCTGGCTGGCATTGCCGATGGCGGTGCGGGCGCGCTCGACGACCCGCTCGAGGGCGCCGGCGAGCGGTCCGGCAGCGGCCTCGCGCGACAGCGTGAGCAGGGCGCTGAAGGCCCGGTCGAGCTCCTCGCGAGCGAGCACGGCGTCGCTCGGCAAAGCCTGGACGGAGCGCTGGAGGTTGTCGATCGCGAGGCCGTAGCGTTCGAGATAGGCGTCGTCCGCCTGTGCGGATGCGACGCCGATCAGCAGCGCCGCGAGCAGCAGCCAGCGCGCGAGCGGAAGCGTGAGCCTGTTCATCGTTCCTCCTCCAGCGCCGACAGCGCTGCGTAGACCGCACCGAGGTTCGTCTCCGGCGACCCGCTGACGGCGATCCATCGCGGTGGTACGGGGACGGCGATCATCACGCCGTCCGTGGTGGTGACACTGACCGAGCGCAGCGCCCCGTGCTGTTCCAGGAGGCTACCGCTGGCGGCCATCACGCGACCCAAGGCGTCGACGTCGGCGATCTCGCCGCGGGTGGTGATGGTGTGGCCGACCGCGTCGAACACCGCCACCCCGTCGACGCCCTCGAGCACCGCGAGTGCCAGCAGCACCACGTCCGGGTCGCTGGGGAGCCTAGCCGCAGCGGTCGGGGCGGCGACGAGAGCGTGGTCGACCACCGGCGTCGCGACCTCGTCGGCCCCGATGCGCGCATCGGCGGCATCATCGTACGCGTCGTGGGGTGCCGCCGGCACGTCCGGTGCCGCCGGCACGTCCGGCGCCGCCGGCACGTCCGGCGCTGCCGGCACGTCCGGCGCCGGCGTGGGCGCGCGTTGATGCAGCGAGCGGGCGAGTCGCTTGAGTTCACGGCGTAGCGTGGTGCGGGGCACGGTGTCGCGCAGCTCACGGTAGACGCGGCCCAGCAGGAGCGACGCCGTGCGCTCGCCGTCCATGTCGCTCGGCCGCAGGCCCTCTGCCTGCACGGCGCGCTCCAGCACGCGCTGCGCGGCGCGCCCCGGCAGCCAGGCGCTGAGGACGAGTCTGGCGCGCTCGAGCGCCGGCGTGGTGAGCGGAGGGCTCACGCGTTCGCCGCTTGCCGAAAGCTGACGGTGCCATGTGGGGTCATCGTACCAGCGCGCCGAAGCCGGCCCTCGGCTGCGTGCCTCCTCGATACCGAGGATAGGCTGCTCGGGACGACGTTCGGAGTGAAAAATCCCGACGCCAGGGCGCTCAAGCGTCGCCGCGGGTCTCGCGCAGCGCCGCCGCGATGCCGCCTGCGACCTGGACGGCCACCCAATAGCGCATGCGGGCGGGGCCCAGGAGGGTCAAGGTGCCCACGCTAGGACCCAGCCTGACGCCGCTGCGCACACGGGCCACCGCCTCGTCGAGCGCGAGTTCCACGAGCTCGTCGCCGCCGATCACGCGGTGAGCGCCTTCGGCCGACGTGCCGGCCGCGCGCGAGTCGCGCACGGGGGCGAGCGCCACCGCCGTCGCCGGTGCCGGCTGGTGCCCGCTCGCCTCGGCGGCGGGTGCCAGTGTGACGTCGCTCGGCGCCTCGATGTGCTCTACCACCAGGCGCACGAAGTCGGGATCGCGCGCCTCGGGCTCGTCGAACAGGTGCCTGAGCCCGGCCTGGGCGCTGCGGCGTGGCGTCACGTTGGGCCAGGCCCCGGCGATGGCGAGCAGCGTGCGCGCGAGTTCGGGGTCGGTGTCGCGAGCGAGTCGTCGCAGCGCCCCGGGGACCTCGCGCAGCGGCAGGGTCAACTGGCGCAGATTGCGCTCGGCATCATCCACGACGTCGTCGTCGGGCGTCGGATCGAGCGGCACGCGCAACTCCCGCACGAGGCCGTTCTCGAGCACCACGACCGCCACCAGGGTGCGGCTCGCCGCCAACGACAGATGGATCTCGGTGGCGTGCAGATGGTCGTCTGCCGGCAAGGTGACCACCACTGCGTAGCCCGAGAGGTCGGCGGCCACGCTGGCCAGATGCTCGAGCAGCCCCTCGCCGGCCTGGGCCCAGAGCCGTTCGGCGAGACGCTGCCGTGCCCCGCGCGGCAGCGGACGCGGCGGCAAGAAGCGCCCGGCATAGTGTCGGAATCCCAGGACCGTCGGGATCCGACCCGAAGAGGCGTGCGTCTGGTGCAGGTAGCCCTCCTCGGCCAACGTGCAGAACTCGTTGCGCACGGTCGCCGACGACAGCGAGAGTCGCTCGGCGATGCGGGCAGAGGGCACCGGCCTGGCCGTGCGGATGTACGCCGCGGCGACCAACTCCAGAATCCGCTCGCTGCGCTCGTTCATGGCCCGAGTCTAGCACCGGCCGCGCCCACGATCAGAGGCGCCGTCACCGGCAGCGTACGAGGGGCCTCAGGCGGCCGCGACCGCCTCGGCCAGGGCGAGGATCCGCTCGAAGTGCGCCGCATCGACCGGCGTGATGCTCAGCCGGCTGCCGCGCCGGGCGACCTCCATGCTGCGCAACTCGGGGTGCCGCTTGATCTCGTCGAGGCCGACCGGGCGCGGGAGTTCGCGCACCGCGCGCACGTCGACGAGGTGCCAGCGCGGGTCCTCGGGCGAGCTGGTCGGGTCGTAGTAGGGCGAGGCGGCATCGAACTGGCTGGGGTCGGGGTAGGGCTCGGAGGCGACCTCGGCCACGCCCACCACGCCTGGAGGCGTGACGTTGGAGTGGTAGAAGAGCACCGGGTCGCCCGGCCGCATCGCGTCGCGCATGAAGTTCCGCGCCTGGTAGTTGCGAATCCCGTCCCACGGGGTGGTCTGGTCAGGGGCCGCCAGCAGATCGGCGAACGAGTACGTCCCGGGCTCGGTCTTGATCAACCAGCAACGACGCGCCACGCCTGCCTCCTCCGGTGCGCGGCCCGAGCTTCCGGGGGCCGCCACGCTACTCCCACTCGATCGTCCCCGGCGGCTTGCTGGTGATGTCGTACACCACGCGGTTGACCTCGGGCACGCTGTTGACGATGCGGTTCGAGACGGTGGCCAGGAACTCGTGCGGCAGGCGTGCCCAGTCGGCGGTCATGCCGTCGACGGAGGTCACCGCCCGCAGCGCCACCGTGTTGGCGTAGGTGCGACCGTCGCCCATCACCCCCACGCTCCGCAGCGGGGTGAGCACCGCGAGCGCCTGCCACGTCTCATGGTAGAGCCCGAACTCGCGCAACGAGGTCACGAATACGTCGTCCACCACGCGCAGCACGCGCAGTCGCTCGGGCGTGACCTCGCCGAGGCAGCGGATCGCCAGGCCCGGGCCCGGGAACGGGTGCCGGTCGCGCAGGTGCTTGGGCATGCCGAGCGCATCGGCGACGTCGCGCACCTCGTCCTTGAACAGATTGCGGAAGGGCTCGACGAGCTCGAAGGCCAGGTCGGCGGGCAGGCCGCCGACGTTGTGGTGGGACTTGATGGTGGCGGCACCATCGGCGCCGGCGGACTCGATGACGTCGGGGTAGAGGGTCCCCTGCGCCAAGAAGCGGATGTCGCCGCGGGCGTCCTGGACCCGCCGCGCCTCCGCGGCGAAGACCTCGATGAAGGCTCCCCCGATCGCCTTGCGCTTCGCTTCGGGATCGACGATGTCCGCCAGCGCGGCGAGGAAGCGCTCGCCGGCGTCGACCACCACCAGGTCGATGCCGAGACCGCGCAGCGCCCGCTCCACCTCCTCGGCCTCGCCGAGCCGCAGCAGGCCGTTGTCCACGAACACCGCCACCAGCCGCTCGCCGATGGCGCGATGCAAGAGCAGACCCAGCGTCGACGAGTCGACCCCGCCGGAGATGCCGAGCAGGACCCGTTCGTCGCCGACGCGCTCGCGTACGCTCGCGACGGCCTGGTCGATGATGTGCTCGCTGGTCCAGTCGCGGGGCATGCCGGCCTCGTGCAAGAAGCGATCGAGCAGCGCCAGCCCCTTCGGCGTGTGGCGCACCTCCGGGTGGAACTGGAGCCCGTAGAGGCGGCGCCGCCGGTCCTCCATCGCGGCCACCGGCGTGTCGTCGGTCGCTGCGCTGATCGTGAAGCCAGGCGGCACCTCGGCGACGCTGTCCCCGTGGCTCATCCAGGCGACGAACTCGCCCTCGATGCCCCCGAGCAGCGCTCCCTCGCGTGTGGTGAGCACGGCCTTGCCATACTCGCGCACCGACGAGGGCGCCACTGCGCCGCCGAGTTCGCGTGCGAGCAGCTGCATCCCGTAGCAGATCGCCAGGACCGGCAGCCCCGTGTCGAGGAGGCCCGCGGGCAGCCCCGGCGCACCGTCGGCGTAGACGCTCTGTGGGCCGCCCGAGAGCACCACGGCGCGCGCGTCGTGCGACCGCAGCCGCGCGGGTGTCACCGCCGGCGTCTCGATCACGGAGTACACGTGGAGCTCGCGCAGCCGGCGGGTGATCAGGCGGGTGTACTGGGAGCCGTAATCGACGACGACGACGCTGGGCATGGTGATTCCTCGGCGATCAGGGGGTGGGTGGGAAGCGCAAGACGACCTCGCGCTCGGCGGGGAGGATGAACGTCACGACCTCCGACAGGCGTTCCTGGAAGCGGCCCTGCACCTGCCAGGTGCCCGCGGCATCGAACACGACCCGCCGCGGCACGGTGCCGAGCCCGCTGCCGGCTGCGAGGCGCGAGCCGGGGGGGCTGGCCACCACCACCAGCGCGGCCGGCGGCAGGCTGGCAGGCTCGAGGCGCACGTCGACCACGATCGAGGTCACCGGTCCGCCCGACTCGGCGGGTGGCGGCACCGGCCGGCGGCCGAGGGCGGTGACCAGGGCGAGGACGAGCGCCAGCAGCACCAGCGCCGCGAGCAGCCAGGTGCGCCGCCGCTGGCGCTGCCCTTCGCGCTGTCGCTCGATGGTGCTGGGCCCCGATCGCGTCGGCGCCGCAGGGGTCTCACCCGAGCGGTAGCTGACGTCCGGTGGCGGCCGTTTGCTGAAGCCGCCGCGCTTGGCCGGCGCCGCGGCGCCGCTCGTGTCGCTGACCGGCGCCGGTCCCGAGACCGGCCGCGTCACCGCCGCCGGCGGCGAACGTGGCGCCTC
>SLRS01000046.1 GCA_007130855.1 Trueperaceae bacterium
CCGGCGAGATGCTGGTCGGGCAGGCGCTGGCGCTGGCCTGGCATACCTGGTCGAGGGCGTCGCACCTCGCCTGGCGCTCGATATCGCCCAGCCCGGGCACGGAAAGGTCTGGTTCGGCCCACGCGGACCGCTCAAGCGCCACCACCAGGGGCTCGGCATCGCCGACACGATTCTGCCTCGCGCACCCACATCGCTGGCACGCGACCACAAGGTTCATTGAGGTGGAGTACCGCATCCGACTTACGGTCGGTCACGTGCTCCGACACGCGCCCGCCTCGTCCGCGGCTGGAGCCGATGCCGCATATATCGACATCGCTCAAGACCTCCTCCTGCGGAAGCTCTCCGACGACGGCGTTCTCGACATGGTCGCGTTCAAGGGGGGCACGGCGCACCGCAAGGTCTTCGCCGGCGCCAGTGGCCGCTTCTCGACCGACCTCGACTTCTCTGTCACGAACCTGAGCGAAACCGCCGCCGCCGTGCAGGCGCTGATGAGCAATGCCGTGCACGGCGCCATCATCGGTCCTTTCCACTAGCGTATCGAAGAACACCGAGGCCGCAGCCACATCATCTACGAGCACGACCTTGCCCCGATGCGCGTCGGCCTGACCTCCAAACTCGACATCGGACCACCACCCTGGTCGGCACCCGTGCCCCGGCCCTGGGCATCTCTGCCGACCCACCAGCAGTACGGAGGCCCGCTGCCGCAGGTACCGACGGTCGCCATCGAAGAGAACGTCGCCGCGAAGATCGCCCGCCTGAACCGCCGGACGCTGGCACGCGACGCCTTCTACCTCGTCTGGGTCGCCGCGCCACCCGGGATCACGCTCGATCAACGACGGACGCGGCGCCTCGCTGTGCTCAAGTGCTGGGTCGACCGACACGGACTGACGTCGACCGCGCACGCCTGGAGCCCGATCGATGACGCCCAACCGTTCGACCCCACGCTGTGGCTTCGGCCTCGCTCGCGTTCGGACTTCGATGACGAGCAGATCGGTCTCCTCACGACACTGCCACCAGACCTCGACGAACTCGGGAGTCGCCTTGGGACCTACTACCCGTGGTTGGCCGACCTCGAGGACGACGAGCGGATCGTCGCGCGTGGCCACGCAGGCGATCGCGCCACCGTGCTCAGCATGCTCGCCGAGCTCGCCGGCGGTCGCTTGGTAGGTGGCTGCTGGTAGACCGCACCAACATCACGTAGTCGTCGGCCGAGGCGAGGTTGGATCCTCGCTACGATGCCCAACCCAGCACGTGGAGGTGATCAAGGCGGTCGACCAGTGCCACGCGATCCATCGACGGAGCACCATCGACGTATGCACGCACGGTCACACCGTCACGCCGCAGCGCGCTCCGACGCACGTCGTAGGGACGGAGCAACGCGCGGTGGAGCACGACCTCAGCCCAACTGGCGTATGGCGAGTCGCGGAACTCGATCGTCTTCTACCTGTTCCGAAGCAAAGCTACGCCTCCGCGTACACCTCCTCGAGACTCCAGGCCAGGACACTACTCGGGTGAGTGTCGGCGACGGCGTGGAAGCGGGCGTCGAACCCACCGGCCGCCAGGAACAGCAGAGGACCGTCCAGCGCCGCATGCGCCCAGCCTCGCCCTGCGTCGGCCGCGCGCCGCAAGGCGTCGAGATGATCGATGAACACCTGCGGTCCCAGAGGCTCACGGTTCCACTTGACCGACCCCGTCATGATCGCGCCCGACGTGAGAGGCGCTACGATGTCGAGCTCGAGTCCGCGCCCGCTGCGGTCACTCCCTTCCCATCTGCTCCACGCTCGAACCATGGGGAGACCACGGTGGGCGCGAAGCCGCTCGTACGTCGGTTCCACGAAGCGCTCGAACGCGTGGCCGAGGAACGTGGCCAGGCGCGGAGCGATCACCGAATCAAACACGTCGACCGGATCGACGCGCTCGAGCAGCGATGCGTGAGGCATGACCAGCGCCTCGTAGAAGCGGATGGCGGGATCGCTGACGCGGTACCGGATCGCGGCGTTCCGAGGCGCCTCGTAGTTCGGGATCACCTCGATGACGCCGACATCGACGAGGACCTCGAGCCGCCGCACCAGGCTCTGGTCGAGCTTCAGGCCGGTGGCATCGGCGATCCGCGGACGCGTGGTCGCGCCCCCGGCGATCGCCCGCACCAGGCCCCGGTACGTCGCGACGTCACCCAGCCCTTCCTCTTGGTCCAGGAGCGTATCGAGCTGCAACCGCACTCGCCCCGTCCGCGCCAGCACGAGCTCCGTCAGGTTCGCCCTGAGGTCGCTGGCCGAATCCACGACCGACCAGTACGCGGGCGTGCCACCGAGCGTCCCGAAACCCGCGGTGCGCTCGCGCGCGCTCCAACTCGGGACGAACGCGGCCACATCGAGCGGTCCCAACGGCTCGAGCTTCAGGTGCAACGCCAGTCGCCCGAACAACGGCGCGCCCCCGGCCGCGAGCGCGGTCACCGTCGACACGGCCGAGCCGCTCAGCGCGAGCACGAACGGCCGCCGCGCGGGAGCGCGCTCGAACGTTGCGTTGAGCGCCGAAGCGACCCCGGCCAAACCCATGACCGAAGACGCCACGTACTGGAACTCGTCGATGACGACCACCAGCGGCTCGTCGGGTCGGATACGCCACAAGAGGTCGAACACGGCGCGCCAACTCGGGTAATCGGCCGCATCGAGCGGCTCCCCACTCCAGGCCGCGGCGTCCAACACGAGCTGGCGGCGGTTCTGCTCGGGGGTGCTACGCGTCGCGGTGAACAAGAAGGTGTGTTCCGGCGGCCAGGTACGAGCGAGCAGGTAGGTCTTCCCCACCCGTCGCCGCCCGGTCACCAACGCGATCTGAGCCCCGCTACGGTCGAGCAACGAGCGCAGGGCGTTGCGCTCAGCTTCGCGGTCGACCAACACGTCCGGGTCCATCCATCGACACTATACTACATCGATGTGATAGTACATCCGTGTAGTAGTACGCTTACGGGGTGACGCTTCAGGGCAGGCGCCCCCGCTGGTCGATCACGCGCGGTGCATCGACTGCCCTGCGCGCTGCGCGAGCCGCAACGGAGCAACGCTCGCGCGCTACACCTTCGGCCTCGGCCGGGCTGCCACGCAACCCGGGCTCGCACTCGGCCAACCCCTTCCGCGGCACCTCGCGACGCTCGAGGCCGCCGCCCGGCACCGACCCGCCCGGCGACGTCCCGACACGCGGTCGAAGTCTAGACCTACCCACCCGAGAGCCTGAGCCGCGGTAGCGCCGTCGACCCGCGTTCGCTCTACCTCTCGCTCCCCGACCACGCCGACGAGCGCGTCGCGCGGGCACGAGACGACCTGTCGGCGCTCCTCGGATGATCCCCGGGGGCTCCGAAGTCGCCGCCCGTGACTCTAGAGACACGCCGCGCCATCTAGATAGCGTGCTAGCCTTCTGCCATGGCCCAGATCAACCTCCGAAACCCCAAGGCAGTGGCACTCGTCGAGCGGCTCGCCGCGCGCACCGGCAAGAGCAAGACGGCGGTCCTCCTCGCCGCCCTCGAGGCCTACGAGGCGCAGACGGCGGGCGCTGACGTCGACGAGGTGCTCGCAAGCCTGGCACACGAAGTGCACGCCCGCATCCGACCGGAGCACTTGGGCCGCCAGCCGAGTCGCGACGAGCTCGAGGCAGAACTCGGGACGCCTTGATCGCCGTCGACACCAGCGCGCTGCTGCACGTCGCCTTCGCCGAGCCCGGCCACCGCGAGAGCGTCGCCACCCTGCTCGAGCGCTCGGCGCGGCTGGTCTCGGCGGCCTCGGTCGTCGAGGCGCAGGCCGTCCTCGCCTCGCGGGCCGAGGAACCGCGGGCAGCCCTCGACCGTCTACTGACGCTGCTCCGTGTCGAGATCGTCGCGGTCGACGCCGCACAGGTCGACATCGCGCGGGACGCGTACCTGAGGTTCGGCCGAGCCTCTCGCCATCCGGCTCGCTTGAACTACGGTGACACCTTCGCCTACGCCCTCGCGCGCACTCGCAACGTGCCGCTGGCGTTCGTCGGCGAGCGCTTCGCGCTCACCGATCTGCGCCTGCTCCGACTGGCCTGAGGTTCAGCCTGCCTGTGGCCAGGAGCAGCCGCAGATCGGCCTCCGCCTCGGCCGTCCGCAGCGTCCGATCGCTGGCGTCGAGCAGCCGGCGAACGTGCACGATGCTGGGCACCCCTTCTGGCGCAGGCGCCTCGAAGCGGTCACTGCCCGCCCAGCGAAACCGCAAGGCACCGGTTCGCGCCACGTCCGCCACACCGAGGAGGAAGTCGAGCTCCTGCAGGGTGCGCACCAGGCGCCCCTCGCGGCGGGCAGCGTGCCGCTCGGCCCGCCGCAAGAGCGTGCGACCCTAAGTGTCCGGCGCCGAGTCGCCGATCGCGCCGTAGACCGCCCGCCCCGCCGCTGGCGAAAAGGTCCCAGGCGCGAGCACCAGTCCCGGCTCGAGCGCGTACCGGTCGGGGTGCTCGAGCCATGAGTCGGCATACGTGAAGCCGACCGCCTCGAAGCCTCGGCGCGGCTCACGCGTGAGCCGTCCCACCCGAACGTCTTGAGCATCGAGCGACACGAACACCTCGACAGTGGCCACGTCGCGCTTCACCGCGGGCCCCCCCGCGGCAGGCGCGCGCGGCGCGGCGTCGCCGCATCGGACCGGGCCTGCCCTACCTCATCGCGCAGGGGATCCGCGACCACATCGAGGTCGCCCAGCAGCCCGAGCGCGTGGAGCACCGAGGCGTAGATGCCGGCGCCGACGCCCGCGTCGCCGCGCTCGACGCGCTGCAGCGTGGCACGGCTGATGCCAGCGCGTTCCGCGATCACGCGCATCGGCAACCGCCGCTTCAGCCGAGCGAGGCGCAGATCGCCACCCAAGCGCCGCAGCGCGCGCGCGACCGCCATCGTGGGAAGGTGTGGTGTCGGCACGATGTCAACATCATACGCCGACATAACCGTTAAGGGCTCTTCATGTTTACATCCTGGACCTGACGGGCTGCCCAGACCGCACCACCGCGATCTGCCAAGGCACGAACGGCTATAGAGCCACGACGTGATATCGAGATGCCGTGCTTCCCTCAAGCCATGGCCCAGATCAACCTCCGGAACCCGAAGGCAGTGGCGCTCGTCGAGCGGCTCGCCGAGCGCACCGGCAAGAGCAAGACGGCGGTCCTACTCGCCGCCCTCGAGGCCTACGGTGCGGACACGGCGGGCGCTGACGTCGACGAGGTGCTCGCGAGCCCGGAACACGAAGGGCACGCCCCGCATCCGAGCCGAGCACCTGGGCCGCCAACCGAGTCGCGACGAGCTCGAGTCTGAGCTCGATATGCCTTGATCGCCGTCGACACCAGCGCGCTGCTGCACGTCGCCTTCGCCGAGCCCGACCACCGCGAGAGCGTCGCCACCCTGCTCGAGCGCTCCGCGCGGCTGGTCTCGGCGACCTCGGTCGTCGAGGCGCAGGCCGTCCTCGCCTCGCGGGCCGAGGAACCGCGGGCAGCCCTCGACCGTTTACTGACGCTGCTCCGTGTCGAGATCGTCGCGGTCGACGCCGCACAGGTCG
>SLRS01000102.1 GCA_007130855.1 Trueperaceae bacterium
CCGGCACCGAAGCTTGGATCTGGGTTAGCGCGTAGGTCGTCTAGTAGCCGATGATGCGGAACATGCCGGTTCGTGCGCGTTCCCAGGCGTCCCGCTCGGGACCGAGCACGCTGAGGCGTTCGAGAGCCTGGTTGAAGAACACCAGCGCCAGCGCATTGTCGCCACGCTGAACGTGGCACTCGGCGATCATCACCCAAGCCAAGTTCCGGTCACTGAGGCGCGCATTGGCTGCCGATTCGATCGGGACCAACTGCGAGATCAAGGCGCTCGACAACTCGCGTTGATCGCTGGAGGAGGCGCGGTAGAACGGCCGGATCCCAGCGCGCAGCAGGTTGGCGAGGAAGTTGCTCTGCTCGGCCCAGCTCTCGAGCGCGGGAAGCGCGTTCTCACAGTCGCCGGCGTCAAAGCGAGCCAGAGCTTCAGCCTTCAGCTCGTCAACGGCGGCGACCGTCGGGTACCCTTCGGCGAACCTCTCCCTCAGTTCATCCAGCACATCGTCCGTCTCGAGGACTGTGGCCTGCGCGACAGCAAAGGCGCATACCGCGGCGATGGATACGAGTAGCAGGGTGCGGGCGAGCATGCCGGCCTCCTCTTCTTTGACTCCACGTTCACGTTGGCACGCGCGTGCAGGCTCCGCCGCGTAGAACTGTACGTTCGTCGATCAAATGCGGACCTTGCCGTCGCGCCCCGCCGTGCCCTATACTGTCCTCACCAGTTAGTTAGGCTTCCTAACGCAACCATCGTGTGATCCGAGGTGCAAGTGCTCCGCTACCGCACGCTCAGCCTGATCCGCTCCGACGGCCCGATCTCCCGGGCCGAGATTGCGCGGCGTCTGGCGGTGAGCAAGCCGAGCGTCTCGTCGGTGGTGCGCGACCTGCTCGAGCGCGGGCTGATCGCCGAGGCGGGGCAGGCGCACGCGAGCATCGGCCGGCGTGCCATCGCCCTCGCGCTCGCCGCGGACGCCGCCACGGTGATCGGCATCGACGTCGGCGCCACCAGCATCCGCGCGGCCTCGTGCGATGCCGCTGGCCGGACGCTGGCGCTGATGCGCGAGCCGACGCAGGGCCACAGCGAGGACACGCTGATCGATCAGCTGGCCGGCATCTGCGCCGAGTTGCGCGGGCGCGTTCCCGCCTCCAGGGCGCCGGTGGCGGTGGCCATCGGCACGCCAGGCGTGATCGACCCTGAGAGCGGCGGCCTGCGTTACGCACCGAACCTGCCCGCGCTCGAGCGCCCGGGGCTGGCCGATCGCATCGAGCGCGCGCTGGGCCTACCGGTCACGCTGCACAACGACGTCAACCTCGCCGCCCTGGGCGAGCACTGGCGCGGCGCGGGGCGGCACCTGCGCAACTTCGCCTTCATCGGCATCGGCACCGGCCTGGGGTTCGGCTTCGTCCTCAACGGCGAGCTGTTCACCGGCACCTGGGGGCGCGCCGGCGAGTTCAGCCTCACACGGGTCCATCCCGGCCGCGATCGTCTGGTCGAAGACGTGGTCGCCGGAGCCGGCCTGGCGCGCAACCACCGCGCGCTCGGCGGCTCCGGCCGGCCCGAGGACGCCTTCGCCGAGCACGCCGCCGGCATCGAGCCCGGCACCGCCGTGCTCGAAGAGTTCCTCGAGTGCCTGGCCAGCGTGATCGCTGCGCTCACCACCATCCTCGATCCCGAACGCATCGTGCTGGGCGGCGGCATCGGCATGCGGCTGGGGCCGCAGCTGCCCGAGCTGCGCCGGCGGCTCGCGCGCGCGGCGCCCTTCACCAGCGAGGTCGTGCTCTCCGAGCAGGGCGATCACGCGGGCCTGCACGGCGCGCTGTGGAGCGCGTTGTGGCACTACGAGCGGCGCTTGCTCCGCGAGCTCGACACCCGCGACCACGCCGGGGCCGAGGCGCTGGCGGTCGCGTCGTTCCGCGAGAGCATGATGCGCCTCGGCGACGCCTGGTCGGCCGCAGGCGAGGCCGACGCCGCCGGGCAGCCGCCGCTGAGCGAGGCGCTGCTGCCGGCGCGGGCGGTGGCGCTATGAGCCGCCGGTGGAGCCCATGAAGCGCGGCGGCTCCGGTGAGGTCGCCGCCGCACGTGCGGCGCTGTGGTCGGACGTGCGCAGCCAGGGCGCGGCGCTGCGCGCCGTGGGCGACGACGCCGGTCTCGCGCGCGAACTCAGCGTCCTCGCCGGCTTCGTCACTGCCTACGACCGCGTGCTCCTGAGCGGCATGGGCGCCTCGCTCTACGCCTGCGACATCGCCGCGGCGGCGCTGCGAGCCCACGGCGTGCAGGCCTCGACGCTGCCGGCTTCCGAGCTCGCGCACCACGGCCCGCGCGGTTGGGACGCGCCGATCGTGCTGGTGTCGCAATCAGGCGGCTCGGCCGAGGTGCTGCGCGTCGCCGAGAAGCTGCGCGGGCGCGAGTCGCTCTGGTGCCTGACGCTCAACCCCGACACACGGGTGCCGGGCGTGCGCCGCATGCTGATGCCGGGCGGCATCGAGCGCGGCTACGCCGCCACACGCTCGTTCACCAGCACCGTCGCCTCGCTGGCGCTGCTGCACGCGGCGCTGACCGGTGAACGCTGCGATCTGGCGGCCGCCGCCACGCTGCTCGAGCAGACGCTCGAGCGCTCGCTGGCGCCGTCGGCGGCGAGCCCGTCGGAAGCGCTGGCCGCCGCGGCCGCCAGCCTCGCCCCGGTCGGCGCGCTGGTCGCCACCGCGCGCGGCCCGGTCACGGGCCTGGCGGCGTACGCGGCGCTGGTGTACATGGAGCTGTGCGGCACGCCCGCCTTCGCGCTCGACGCCGGCATGCTGCGCCACGGGCCGATCGAGGCGTTCGGTCCCGAACTGGGCCTGGTCGCCTTCCGCAGCGCCGACGGGGTGGCGCCGCTCACCGGCAAGCTGGTCAGCAGCGCCCATGGCTTCGGCTGCCCGAGTGTGGTGATCGAGGAAGAGGGCATCGACGACGAGGTCGCACTCGACCACCGGCTGCGCATCCCCGCCGGCCGCCCCGGCGCCTCGGCGCTGGAGGCCTGCCTGGCGCTGGCGGTGCCGTTCCAGGCGCTGGCGCTGGCGGCGGCGGATGCCCGCGGCCGCACGCCCGGCGCGCACACGCGAGGGAGCAAGGTCACGACCAGCGAGTGAGGGTGCGCCGCGCCGCGCCGGGCTCGCTCGGAGCCCGCTCCTTCGTTCACGCTCGGACCCGGGTCAGCCGGCCTGCATCCAGTCGACCACGCGTCGCAGCCCCTCGTCGAGCGCGGTGCGCGGCCGGTCGGGGAACCAGGCCGTGAGCTCGGCGTCGTCGCCCCGCGAGTGCCGGATGTCGCCGCTGCGCGCGGGCTCGTGACGGATCTCGGGCGCGGCGCCGGTGGCGGCGCCGGTGGCGGGCGCGAGCGTCGCGATCAGGTCGTGCAGCGAGGTGCGCGAGCCGTTGCAGACGTTCATCACCCGCAGCGCCGCAGACGTGGGGGGCTCCTCGGCGTGCCGCGTCACGATCGTGGCGACGTCGCCCACGTAGATGAAGTCGCGGGTCTGCTCGCCGTCGCCGTACACCGTCAGCGGCTCACCTTGGAGGAGCCCGGTGGCGAAGCGTGCGATTACGCCGGCATACGGCGACGAGGGCAGCTGCCGCGGCCCGTAGACGTTGAAGAAGCGCAGCGCTCGGGCGTCGAGGCCGTGCTCGGCGGCGAAGAAGCGCAGGTAGGTCTCGCCGGTGTACTTGTCGATGGCGTAGGGGGTGACGGGCGCCACCGGGTCGTGCTCGCCGTGGGCGTCGCGCTCGATCAGGCCGTAGACGGCGGCGGAGCTGGCGTAGACGAACCTGGCCACGCCGGCGGTGGTGGCCGCCTCGGCCAGTCGGATGGTGGCCGCGAGGTTCACCTCGTGCGTGGCGCTCGGCGCCTCCACCGATCGCGTCACCGAGGCGATGGCGGCGAGGTGCACCACGGCGTCGACGCCATCGACGGCGGCTCGGCAGGCACTCGGGTCGGTGATGCTGGCCTCGACGAGTTCGGCGCCGTCCGGCACGTGCTCGCGCCGGCCGCTGCTGAGGTCGTCGATCACCCGCACGCGCCGACCGTGCTCGAGCAGGCGCTCGACCACGTGCGATCCGATGAAGCCTGCGCCGCCACTGACCAACACGTGCATGGATACCTCGCTCTCGGGAACGAGGCTAACGCCGAGTTGGCGCGGGCGCAGTAGTGGAGTGCACCTGGGCGGTCGGTGTGGGCGCGATCGTGGGACGGGACGTGCGGGGCGTTCCTGCGTCCGCCGCGCTCGACCGATCACCGCACCTCAGCCGTCGGCGCTGCCGAGCTGCTCCCCGAGCCAGGCCAGCAGCCGCCGGCGGAACAGCCAGCCGAGCGCCACCCCGCCCACGACCAGCAGCCCGGCCAACGTGAAGGCGGACGCCAACACGCTCCAGAGCGTCAGGCGGGCGAGCGAGGCCACCACCACCGACAGCGCCAACGCGACCAGGCCGAGCGCCAAAAACGTCCAGGGCTGCGCCTTGACGGCCCAGAGCACCAGCAGGATGAGGCCACCGACGCCGCGCAGGAGCGCGTTGGTGCCGAACAGCTGGGGCTGCAGCCGGCGCAGCAGCGCGGTGGCGGTGCGCGCCACGCGCGCGCTCTGGTGCACGACCCTCGCGGCGGAAGGCGCCTGGTCGCGAGGGTGCGCGCGCTCGATGACGGCCAGCAGGCCGGCGCCGTCGAGCCGGGCGACCTCGCTGCGATCGACCTCCGGCAGTTCCTCGCACACGATCGCGCGCAGCGCCTCGAGGGTCAGCTCGTGGCGGACCTTCTCGTGATCAGCGCCGGGCAGCAGGCTGGCGATCAGCCGCTCGGCGCCGTCGAGGCGGCCCCACAGCAGGTCGTTCTCGCGCCAGCGCCGGTCGAAGAAGGCGCCGAAGTTGCCGAGCCGCACACCGAACAGCTTGCCCTCGCGGGCGCGTTCGCGGGCGCGCCCGGCCGCGGCCTCGCCGTCGCCCGACGCCGCGGTGCCGCCCGGCGCTTCGCCGTCGTCCGGCGTTTCGGTGCCGGCCGGCGCCTCGAACAGGAGCGTCGCGTCGGCCGGGCTGACGCGGTAGACCTCCACCGGCGCGCGTTCGCCCACCAGGCCGGCGGCCTCGACCAGCGGGAACTCGATGGCGTCGTAGCGCTCGAAGCCCTCGCTGTAGAAGCGCTGCGCCAGGGTGAGCACCTCGTCGACCAGCCCGTCGCCGCCGTGCGGCGCGCCCGATGCCGCGCCCGCGTCGAAGGCCGCCTCGAACGCGGCGTCGAAGGCGGCCGCCTGGTTGCGCACCGAGGTCGTGACCGCCTCCTGGAGCAGGGCCAGGTCGGTCGAGGCCGAGGGAGTGGAACCCGCCTCGCGCTCGGTGGGTGCGCGCAAGATGGCGTCGAGTTCGCGGTCGACGTCGCCCGCGTCGGCCGTCGAGGTGACGCCCGCGGCGGCGCCCGGAGTAGCGCCGGCGGCGGTGGGGTCCGTGGCTGCACCCGCGGCCGCGCTGGTGGCGGCGGCAGTGACTGCCGCCTCCAGGCCCTGCTGGAGCCGCCCGAGGGCCCC
>SLRS01000143.1 GCA_007130855.1 Trueperaceae bacterium
AGCGGCTGCCGCCGCGACGCTTCACCAGTTCGCTTGCGGTCCGCGCTGCTGGCGCGTGGCCGTCGCGGTCGGCTCGCCGTCTTCGCACTCCTGCACCATCGCCCGCTCGTGGCGAGCGGTCTGCATGGCGATCGCGCGCCGCTCCAGGCGCTGCTCGAGGCGTTCCTCGTGACGCGGCTCCCGATCCTCGCGAGGCTCGCCGCCGCGCCGCTGGCTCAGCGACGCCTGAGCCTTCGTCTGCGTCTGGGTGCGCGCCTCGACGGTCGCGTTCGGCTGCGGCTCCGCCTGGCGGTACGGGCCTTGCGCAAGGGCGAAGCTGCCGGCGATGAGGGCGATCGTGACGGTCGCGAGAGCGAGGTTCCTGACCATGATGGGTGCTCCTTCCAGCTCGGTGTCTCCGAGGCTGGAGGCAGGATAGGAGCACGCGAGTGAACGTTGTACGAACGCACATGCGCCGAGGTCCGCTAACGTCGGCGGATGACCCGTTGATCCAAGCTCCCGTTCACACGAAGGCGCCCCTCGAGGTTGCGCTGCTCGGCCACCTGCCGGAAGCCGAGGCGCTCGTAGAGGGTGGTGGCGCCCGGCGCAGCGCTGAGCCAGCAGAGGTCGACGTCGCCGGCGAGCACGTACGTCAGGAGCGTGCCGCACAGCGCACCGGCGTGGCCACGACGGCGCTCCTCGCTCCTGGTCCAGACGCCGGCCAACTCGCCGACGCCGGCGCCGATCTGGACGGACGCGCCGGCCACGCTCCGACCCTCGCGCTCGAGCACCGCGGCGACGATGCGGCCGCTCGCCAGACCGGCGCGGAAGATCGGTAGCCAGCCGAGCGCGGAGCCGTCGCCACCGTACGCCCGGTCTTGCTGCCGGAGGAAGTCGATCAGGTCGTCCTCGCCGTCGGCGTGGAGGAAGCGGACCACCCGCGCCCCGTGCCCTTCGGGCGCGCGAGCCGAGGCGGTGAGGGTCATCACGGGCGCCTCGCCGGTCGTGCGCCAGCCGCGCTCGGTGGCCGCCTGCGCGAGCCCGGGGTGACGCTCGGCGAGGTACTCGATGGTGGCGGGGAGGCCGTGTCGGGCGAACGTGGCCTCGAGCGCCGCCAGGGCGGCGTCGAGATCGCGGGGCTCGTCGTCTACCGGCACCGCGACCGCCAGGCCGGGGCCCGCCGCGCCGGCTGCGATGGCGACCACGAAGCCTGGTAGACGCGTCACCTCGCGGCTCAGCGTGGCGGTGGTACGCATGCCGGCTTCGATGCGCTGCAGGACGTCGGTAAGCGACGATGGCGGTCCGCTCATGGCGACCATGGTACGTGTCACGAGGCGCCTACGCCCCCAGGCGGTCGTCGAAGCGGAACGGCTCGGGCGGTCCGATGCGGATCCGTCCGAAGTGCCCATGACCCGGAGCGAGCAGGAGGTTGCGCTCCTGGGGCACCAGGACGCTCGGCACGCTCAGCGCCACGCTCGCGCGCTGCTCGAGCCACGCGTCGCCGACCGCGCGCGCAGCGGCGCTGCCGGGCCGGGCGCGCCAATCGTCGGGGACGTCTTCGTCGCGCAGCTCCAGGATCAGCGAGTGGGGCACGTGGACGCGATACGCCAGGTAGGAGCGCTCGAAGCGGCCGCGCTCGGCGTGGGCGAGCGTCTCGAGCACCGCGAGCGACAGATGCCAACTGGTGTAGACGACCGCTCGGCCCGGACCGTTCCAGCGGCCGCCGTAACGGCGCGCGCCCTCGCCCGAGAACGCCGCGCGCTCGTCGCCGAAGGCGGGACGCACCAAGCGCCAGACCAGCAGTTCCTCGGCCGCCACGCGCGGCCTAGCTGTACACGCCGTGCTCGAGCCGGCCGAGGAGGTCCTCGACCTCGCGGGCGCCGAGCTCGGTGTCGGCGAGCGCCAGCGGCGTGGCATGGCCGAGCGCGAGGTTGGGGGTGGTGAGCCACTCGGCGGCCTCGTCCTCGGGCCCGAACAGCTGCGTCGCCTGGTCGAGCAGGGCCGCCACGCGCATCACGTGATCGCTCTCGTCGGGCGTGAGCGTGCCGGCGCGCTTGCGGCGCGCGAGGGTGGTGCCGGAGAGTCCGACGACCTTGGCGAGGCCCGCCTCGCTGACGCCTAGCCGACGGGCGAGCGTCGCGAAGACCTCGACCTTCAGCCCGGCCTTGACGGCCTCGATGCGCTCGGCGCTCGAGGCGCCGAGGCCGAGGTCGTGCAGCACGCCCTGCTGGGCGGCCTGGGGCGGGCGGAACGCTTCCATGTGGTAAGTGTAGCACCACCATTTGGTCGGTGGGGACCCCTCGACGACGCCTCCGGCCCCAGCGGATCTGCACGGGCGGCGCCGTGCCGGCCGCTTCAGTACTGGCCCAGCAGCCCGCGCGCGGTGGCGCGCCGCTCGGCGACCGTGAAGGCCAGCAGGCCGAGCAGCAGGTAGACCGCCGCGTTGAGGAGCAGCGAGACCCAGTCACGCGGGCCGAAGGCGGCCAGGGTGGCACCGTCGACCAGGGCGTGTCGGACCATGTCGACGCCCTTCACGACAGGTGCGAGCTCCAGCCACGGCAGCATCGCGAGCGGCACGAAGGCGAAGCCCAAGAACACGAACTGCAGGATCTGCAGGAGCGCACTGATCTGCTTGAACACCAGCGCGAGGCCGGCGACCATGTAGCCGAGGCCGATCACGGCCACGAAGGTCGGCGCCAGCACGGCGGCGAGCAAGGGGAGGTCGAAGCGGAGCCACTGACCCGCCGTGAGCATGGTCAGGAGCAGCATCCCCACGGTGATCACCAGGTGTACCGCCAGCGTCCCCAGCATCCGGGTCAGCACGATGGTGCGCAGACCCACGGGCGACATCGCCAACTGCTCGAGCGTGCCGCGGGTGGCCTCGGTGGTGAGCTCCCAGCCCATGCTGGATACGCCCACCAGCAGCAGGAACCAGAAGGCGTTGCCGACGATGGCGAAGCGCAGGTTGGCGTCGGCGCTGGCCGGGTCGCCGATCACGGAGATACCGAGGAACATGGCCAGGAAGATGATGTAGAACGTGGCGATCAGGCTGATGGTATTGGGGAGGTACCGCATGAGCTCGATCACGACCTTGCGGACGTTGGCCTCCAAGACGGTGAGCATCGGCATACCTACGCTCGCACCGCGGCGTGATGGCCGGTCCGGTCGAGGGCAGCGTCTGGGGTCAGGTCGAGGACGCCGTCGGGGCCCGCGGTCTCGCCGCGCACCAGCCGCCGGAACACGGTCTCGAAGTCGATCACGCGCCGATCGATGCTCTCGATGGGCGTACCCCCTGAGCGCAACACGTCGATCAGCACGTAGAGGTCGTCGCCCTGGGCGAGGTCGACCTGGACCCGCAGCCCGTCGTCGAAGACGGTGACGCTCACCAGGCGGCGACGCAGCGTCTGCACCTGGCCGGGGCTGAGCGGGGCGCCGAGTTGGACCTCGTAGGCGCGCGACGCGAACAGCCGCAACAGGTGATCGACGCGGTCGTCGACCAGCACCCGCCCGTGCGCGATCACCACGGTCCGTTCGCACAGGTCCTGCACCACGGGCATGTCGTGCGTGGAGACGATGACGGTGCGTCCTTCGTCGCGCAGTTCGCGCAACAGCGAGCGCACCTCGTAGCCGGTCTCGACGTCGAGCCCGAGGGTGGGCTCGTCGAGGAGCAGCACCTCGGTCTGCGCCAAGGCGGCCACCGCCAGCGCCAGCTTCTGCTGCATGCCGCGCGAGAGGTCGCTCACCAGGGCATTGCGCTTGTCGCCGAGCGCGAAGCGCTCGAGCAACGTGTCGATCCGGCCCCGCGCCTGGGCACGGCTCACCCCGCGATTGCCGGCGAAGTACTCCATGTTCTCACGGACGCTCAGGCGCCAGTAGAGGTTGCGGTTCCCCTCGAGCACGGCCGCGAGGTGGCGCAGCGCCTGGCGCCGCTGACGCCGCACGTCGATACCGCAGACGTGCAACTCGCCCTCGTCGGGTCGGACCAGGCCGCACAGCGCCTTGATGGTGGTGGTCTTGCCGGCGCCGTTGGGGCCGAGCAGGCCGACCAACTCACCCCGACCCACTCGGAAGCCGACCCCGTCGACCGCGGTGACGGCGGGCGCGTGACGCCCCCGGGCGGGGAAGGTCTTGCGCAGCCCGACGACGTCCACCACGACGGCGTCCGGTGCTCGACCCTGGCGAGGTCGGGCACCGGACGCGGTCTTGCGGGGCCTCGTCATCGGCTCAGCCGGCGCCGTGCAGGCGGGCTGCGCGCAGCTGCAGTGCGCGGCGGACGGGGCGAGCGAGTCGGTGGGAGGCCTGCTGCAGCGGCCGGAGCAGTGCGGCGTTGGCGGCCTCGCGGCGCCGATCGTCGAGCTCACGCTCGATCGCGGGGAGGTGGGCGGCGGCGTTCATGGGCGTGAAGTTCATCATGGCATGGCTCCTTACGGGAGAAGGCGAGAGGGCGGTCGTGCCTTGTTGACATAGTGTAAATCACGCCTTGCTATTCTGTCAAGTCCAACTTGATGTTCTGATAACCCGGCTGTCTGCGCAGCCGCGGCGCGATCGTCGGGTCGAGATCCTCGGCCAGCGCGGCGAGGCGTCGCGCGGTAGCGGCAAGGGTGGCCGCCGTGGCGCCGCGGAGTCCCTTGGCCGGCGCCTCGAGCTCGCGCTCGCGGCGCCAGAGGCGAGCCGCGTCGCGCTCGGTCGGCGCACCGAGACGCCTGCGGGCGTCGGCTTCGGCGTGCGCCAGGAAGTGCGGATCGAGCAGATCGTGCATGGTGTCACCTGTCATTGGGCAGCCGCTCGTGGCGGTCGGACGGACGGGTCCCCTGGAGGACTCGGAGCTGCATGGCGACCAACGTCGACGACATGGCCTGGACCATGGGGACTCCTCTCGCGGGCAAAAAAAACCTCGGCTCGGGGCCGAGGACGCAGGCGGGGGCTGACGGACTCAGCCGTGCGCGTGCATACCTCGGGGTCGGAAGGCGGCACATGTCACCGCCGGGCACCGATTCGGGTGCGTCTGAACGCTGCGGTCGATCATCCTTCGCCACCTCCTTCCGGCTCTCGGCGCCATACCGGCGCTGCGCGAGCACGAGGCGAATACTAGCAGGTACATGCCGTGTATGCAAGGGGTCATCCGGGCTTTCGTGCGCAGCGCCGGCCGATCGCTCAGCGAGCGGGATCCTCGCCCTGCTCGCTGGCCCTGCGCTCGCCCTCCACGCGCCGACGCTCGCGCTTCGGCCGGAGGAGCGCCACGACCACCTCGTACGCCTCGGGCGTGTCGGCGCTGCGCACCACCTCGACATCGAGGCGCAGAGCCTCGAACAGCAGCGGCGTGGCACGCAACACCTTCAGACGCGGGCCGCGCACCACCACCAAGCTGACGTCGGTCGCTCGGCGGCCGTCGCCGAAGCCGACGCTCACGCCCAGTTCGAGGGCACGCAGACGCAAGCGGTGCCGCAGCTTCGCCACCGCAGGGAGCACAGGGGGATCGGCCGGGCGCCGCTGCATGGCGTCAGTACGCCCGCCCGAACACGACCTTGGTCGCATGACCGGACTCGCGGCCCGTGTGCACGCAGCGCGAGGCGCCCACGGAAATCGCCTCGAGCGGGATGCAGCGCACGGTCGCCTTGGTCGCCTCCTGGATGGCGGCCTCCGAGTCCGCGTCGCCGCAGTGTGTGGCGATGGCGAAGCCCACCTCGACTTGCTCCGCGAGCTCGTCGAAGGTGTGCACCTCACGGGTGCGCTCGGCGCGGAAGTCGAGCGCCCGCCGGAACAGCCGCTCGTGGAAAGCGGGCAAGGCGTCGACCAGGTACGGGACGAGCCCCGCGAGCGGCACCGCCTCCTTGCCTTCCTGCAAGCGGTCCTTCACGAGCGCCGTGCCGGCGTCGAGGTCCTTCGGTCCGATCTCCACCCGGAGCGGCACGCCCTTGCGCTCCCACTCGTTGAACTTCCAGCCGGGACTCATGCCGTCACGCTCGTCGACCCTCACCCGCACGCCCGCGGAGCGCAATGCCTCGGCCACTCGCGTGACCTCGGTACCCACCCGCACTCGCGCCGCCTCGTCGTTGGCACGCGCGATCGGCACGATCACCACTTGGTGGGGCGCCAGCAGCGGCGGCAAGATCAGCCCGGTATCGTCACCGTGCGCCATGATGATGGCGCCGATCATGCGGGTGCTGAGCCCCCACGACGTGGTGTGGGCATACGCCTGCTGGTTGTCGACGTCGTTGAAGGTGATGTCGAACGCCTTGGCGAAGTTGGTACCGAGGTAGTGACTCGTACCGGACTGCAGCGCCTTGCCGTCGCGCATCATCGCCTCGATGGTGAGCGTCTGCAGTGCGCCGGCGAAGCGCTCCCCCGCCGTCTTCTCGCCGCGGATCACCGGCAGCGCGGCGAAGCGTTCGGCGAAGGTGGCGTACACGTCGAGCATCTGGCGTACCTCCGCGCGCGCCTCCTCCTCGTTGGCGTGAGCCGTGTGCCCCTCTTGCCAGAGGAACTCGGTGGTGCGCAGGAACGGCCGCGTACGCATCTCCCAGCGCACGACGTTGCACCACTGGTTGTAGAGCAGCGGCAGGTCGCGGTAGCTCTGGATCCACTTGGCGTAGAGCTCGCCGATGATGGTCTCGGAGGTGGGTCGGATGGCCAGCGGCTCCTCGAGCTCCTGGCCGCCGGCATGGGTGACGACCGCGAGCTCCGGCGAGAAGCCCTCGACGTGCTCGGCCTCGCGCTGGAAGTAGCTCATCGGGATGAGCATCGGGAACGACAGGTTCTCGTGCCCCGTCGCCTTGAACATCGTGTCCAGCTCACGCTGGATGTGCTCCCACAGGGCATAGCCGTAGGGTCGGATCACGAACGCGCCGCGCACCGGGCCCAGGTCGACCAGGTCGGCCTTGTAGACCAGTTCGTTGTACCAAGCGCTGAAGTCCTCGGTCTGGGGCGTGAGGCCCTGCTGTTTCGCCATGGCGCATCAGCCTACCAGGTGGGCCGTAAGCTGACGCATGGCAACGCGCACGGCGCGCCCCAGCGAGCTCGAGCGCGCCCGCCACACCCTGCCGCTCGTGCTCTACGACGGAGCCTGCCGCTTCTGCACCGCGCAGGCGCGCAACGTGCGCGCGCTGGCGGGCGGCCGCGTCCACGTCAGGCCGCTCCAGGAGGCGCTGCGCGAGCTTCCCTGGGTGGACCCGGACGAGGCGGTCGCGGCGCTCACGCTGGTGCGCGAAGACGGCCGCACCGCCGCCGGCGCGCGGGCGATCGTGGAGCTGCTGCGCCTGGCGCGCCCGCTGCTCGGCGCCCTCGCCTCGCTCTACTACCTCCCAGGCCTACGCCAACTGGTCGACCGCGGCTACGACTTCGTGGCCGCCCGCCGCTACGCGCTGTTCGGCACCACGCCCGACCACGAGCGCTGCGACGACGGCGCCTGCGGCGTGCCCTGGACCGAGCGCGCCGACGGCAACCCCGGCGGTGACGCCGAAGCCGACCCGGCCGAGCGCGCCGATGCTCAGAACACCAGCACCGGCCGTCGGGCGGCCAGCAGCGTGCGCTCGACCACGCCGCCGAGCAGCGACTCGAGCCACCGCGAGTAGCGGTACGCGCCCATCAGGATCACATCGCAATCGCGCTCGTCGGCCACCGCCACCAACGACTCCGCGACCGGGCCCGAGCGCATCACGTAGTCCGCTGGCACCCCGAAGCGCTCGAGGTAGGCACGCGCGTCGGCCAGCGTGGTGGCGGCATGGCGGGTCAGCTCCGGCACCGTGACCACCACCAGCGCCGCGCCCCACTTCGCCGCCAGGTAGGCGCCGGCGAACAGTGCCTGGTCGGCGCGCGAGCCGCCGTCGTAGGCCACCAACGCGCGCCGCCACGGCCGCGCGGGCCCGATGGCGGCCAACAGCGGCCTCGGGAAACGGCGCAGCAGCCCCTGGTAGCGCGGCCGCAGGCACTCCTCGCCCGCGCCTTCGATCACCAGCGGCGCCACCGCCAGGTCGACCCAGACCGCGCGCTCGCGCAGCGCCTGCACCGGATCGCCGCGCGTGACGGCGAACTGCAGCGCCACGCCCGCCGCCGCCGCGGCGGCGAGGGCGGCCTCGCGCAACGCCGTCACCTCGGTGGCCGCCGCCGCGGCCGCGTCGACCGCCACGTGCAGGGCGTAGACGCGCGCGTGCTCCCGTGCGGCCACCAGCAGGGCCTGCTCGAGCGTCGGTAGACCGAGTTCGAGGTCCGGAAGCGCCACCAGCAGGTCGCCGACGAGCGTCACCTCCGCCTCGCGTCCGGGTCTGCCCGAGCGGACCTCGTGCAAGACGCCGTCACGCTGCTCAGGATCGAGGCGTTCGCCCTTCGGCGACGACTCGGCTCCGAGGGTTTCGGCGATGGTCTCGCTCGGCAAGGTGAAGCCCAACGCACGCTCGAGGTGCGCCCGGTGCTCGGACAGCCACAGGTACAGGTCGGTCTCGGTGCGGCCCGGGAAGTCGCGCAAGACGCCGCTGGCGCGAATGGAGGCCAGCACCGGGGCGTAGACGGTGTCGTACCAGTGGCCCACGGCCTCCGGATAGCCGATGTCGCGCTGCTCGTCGAGCCCCATGAAGTAGCGGTGGACCTCGATGTGCTCCAGCAGGCGCCGGTACTGCCCCGGCACGGTGACGTTCAACCGCGCCCCGGGCCGCAACTCGTCGATGCCGGTAGCCTCCAGGAAGCGGGCATGCTCCTCGAGCAGGATCAGATCGCTCGGGTCGACGTCGGCGCTCAGCGGCACGCGCGCGAACACCGGTGTGACGAAGGCCTGGATGGTGGGCGCGCCCAGCTGCCGTGCCACCGACACCCGGTGGTTGCCGTCGCGCACGAAGTAGGCGCTCCCGATGCGGTAGAGCTCCACCGGCGGCGTTCCGGTGGGCCCGGTCATGGCCAGGCTCACCCCCACCCAGCGCGACTTGTCGGCGTCGACGCGTGGCAGGAACTCGCGGGTGAAGTCGTTGTAGCGTCCCACGCTGCCGACGATGGCGTCGAGCGGCACGTCCTCGAGCCCAGGCGCGGCGCCCTCCACCGCGTGCAGCCGGCGGCGCACGTCCTCGTACGAGAGCAGCTTGCGCTCGTTCCGTCGCAGGGCCGCGAGCATGGTGCGGAGGTCGGCCTTGCGGCGCGCACGCGCAAACGCGTGGGCCGCTTCGAACGCCCCGGTCCGATCGCTCGTCACGCGTGCATCTTGTCATGCGTGACCCTGCGCGCGGCCCCCCCGCACACGCAGGGGGCTCGCGAGCGGTGTCGTCGGGACGTCACCTGCTACACTCCGCTTGCATGCAACGCCACCCGATGCCCCGATGCCCTGTCCGAGCCTGACCTCTCGCGGTCGGGACGACGGGGCGCTGCTTCGGTGGCGCCCTTTCCCATGGCATCGCAGCGCCGGTACGCGGAGCGACACCGGCACACCAGCAACAGCCACACCAGCAACAGCGGAGGAGCCACGTGAACGCCGACCAACACGACCCGACCAGCGGCATCCCTGACCGCGGCAGGTACTACGCCACGACGCCGATCTTCTACGTCAACGCGGCGCCGCACATCGGCCACGCCTACACCACCATCCTGGTCGACGTGGTCACGCGCTTCCATCGTCTCCGGGGCAACGACACCTTCTTCCTCACCGGCACCGACGAACACGGCGAAAAGGTGGCGAAGGCGGCCGCCCGCGCCGGGCTGACGCCGCAGGCCTACACCGATCAGGTGGCGGCCGAGTTCCGCACGACCTGGGACGCGATGGGCATCGCTTACGACGAGTTCATCCGCACCACCGAGCCGCGCCACCAGCGCATCGTGCGCGAGGTCCTGCAGAAGGTCTACGACAACGGTGACATCTTCTACGGCGAGTACTCCGGCCTGTACTGCGTGGGTGCCGAGCGCTTCGTGACCGAGAAGGAGATCGTCGATGGCAAGTGCCCCGACTCCGACGAAGCGCCCGAGTACCGCACCGAGGCCAACTACTTCTTCCGCATGGAGAAGTATCGCCCCTGGCTGCGCGACCACATCGAGCGCAACCCCGACTTCATCCGGCCCGAGCGCTACCGCAACGAGGTGCTCGCGATGCTGCGCGAGCCCATCGGCGACCTCTCCATCAGCCGCCCGCGCAGCCGCGTCCCCTGGGGCATCCCCCTGCCGTGGGACGAGGAGCACGTCACCTACGTGTGGTTCGACGCGCTGATCAACTACTGGTCGGCGCTGGTGTCGCGCGGCGAGGAGCAGCGTTACTGGCCGGTGGTGAACCACTTCATCGCGAAGGACATCGTCAAACCGCACGGCGTCTTCTGGCCCACCATGCTCAAGGCCGCCGGCATCCCCGTCTACAAGCACCTGAACGTGCACGGCTACTGGCTGCAAGACGAACGCAAGATGAGCAAGTCGCTCGGCAACGTGGTCGGGCCGCTCGAGCTGCAGGCGAAGTACGGCCGCGACGCCTTCCGCTACTTCCTCCTGCGTGACATGAGCTTCGGCCTCGACGCCAGCTTCAACGAACCCGCCATCGCCGAGCGCATCAACGCCGACCTGGCCAACGACCTCGGCAACCTGCTCAATCGCACGCTCGGCATGCTGACGAAGTACCGCCGCGGCGTGGTGCCCGCCTTCGGCGCGCTCGAACGCCCCGACGAGGTCCTGCGCGACGCCTTCCTGGCGCTGCCCGACGCGCTCAGTGCGCACTTCGACGAGCTCCACTTCGAGCGCGGCCTCGAGGAGGTGATGCAGGCGGTTCGCGCGGCGAACAAGTACATCGCCGAGCAGCAGCCCTGGGCCCTGGCGAAGGATCCGGCCCAGGCCGGGCGGCTCGACACGGTGCTGCGCACCTGCCTGGAGGCGCTGCGCTGCGCGAGCGTGTTGCTCGAGTGCGTCATGCCCGAGAAGTGCCGGGCCCTGCGCGTGCAACTCGGACTGCCCGACGCGAGCGCCACGCTGAGCGATGCGCGCCACTGGGACGGCCTGCCCGCGCTCACGACCGCGGGCGCCGGCGACCCGCTGTTCCCGCGCATCGACCTGGCCGCGCTCCAAGACGAGCTCGCCGCGGACTCGGGGCCGCCGCTCGAGCACAAGCCGGAGGTCGACATCGATGCCTTCGCGGCGCTCGAGCTACGCGTGGCGCTCGTCACCCACGTCGAGCCGCACCCCAAGGCCGACAAGTTGCTGGTGCTGACGGTGCAGCTGGGATCCGAAACGCGCACCATCGTCTCCGGCATCCGGGCGCACTACACGCCCGAGCAGCTCGTCGGCAAGCAGGTCGTGATCATCGCCAACTTGAAGCCGGTGCGCCTACGCGGCGTCGAGTCGCAAGGCATGGTGCTCTCCGCCGAGGACCCGGACGGCAGTCTGGCCGTGGTGACGGTCGATCGCGACGCCGTCCCAGGCGCCGAGGTGCGCTGACCCGGCGGCCGCCATGAGGCGAAACGAGCGCGCCGAGGTCCGAGCGCGCCCTGGTTGACCGCCACCGGGGCGCTGCCTAGGCTGGGAGGATGATGGGCCTGTCGATGGTGGGCACGACGATGGCCGGCACGACGATGGTCGGCACGACGACGGCGGCTGCCGCGCCCGCCCAGGCCTGAGCCGTGGCCGTCGCCGCGCATGCCCTCGCACTGCTGCTCTGCCTGACGCTGTGGTGGTACGTGTGGCGCACGGGGCCCACCCCGGCGCGGAACTGGTTCCTGCCCTTCGTCGCGCTCGTCGCCTGGTGGTCGCTCTGCGCCACCCTCGCCGCAGCGGCGCTCGATTGGGGCGATCCCGCCAGCGCCTGGCCGCTGCGCTGGGAACGGCTCGGGTTCGTGAGCGCCGCCCTCGTGCCGCTCGCCTGGTTCACCTTCATCGACGCCTTCGTGGGGCGTGGCGGTCCCCACCGCCTCCGCAGCGCGCTGCTGGCGCTGGTCCCACTGCTCACCATCACGCTGGCGCTGGTCGAGCCGCGCCTCGGCTGGCTGCTGGTGGACCAGGGCGAGGGCGGCTGGTCGCGCGGCCCCTGGTTCTGGCTGGTCCACGTCCCCTACGGCTACGCCCTGTTGCTGCTAGGCGGCGTGATCGCGTGGCGTGGCAGGAGCGGCTCCTCGGCAACGGTGCGGCGGCAACTCCGCTTCCTGCTGCTCGCGGCGGCGGTGCCGCTGGCGGGCAACCTCCTCGATCTCGGCGGCTGGCGCCCTTGGCCAGGCTTCGAGTTCACCGTCGTCGGCTTCGCCATCGGCGCCGTGGCACTCACCTTCGCGATCGCACAGCAGCGCTTCTTGCGGCTGCCGCCAAGTGCCCAGCGCGCCCCTTACGCCGGGCTCGACGAGCCCGTGCTGTTCCTCGACGCGCAGCGACGCGTGATCGATCGGAACGCCGCCGCAGCGCGCCTGTTGCCGAGCTCGGACGACGGTGCACCGCCCCTGGGTCGGCTGCTGCCGAGCGTGGCAGCGGCGCTGCGCGTGCTCGGCGACGCGGGCGGCACGCTCGAGGTGCACGTGCCCACGCTGCCAGGCAAGCGGGCGGAGGTCGTGCTCACCCCCTTGCGCGACGGGGCACGGCCACCCTATGGCTTCGTGCTGACGATCCGGCCGCTGAACGCTGCAGCCGGCCTTACCGCAGCGTCGCCATCACGCACTTGATCACCGCGTAGGGTACGCGCCCGCCGAGCGCGTCGTAGACGGGGCGCAAGCGCATCTCGCCGCCCTCATCGCGCAGCGCCTGCGCAGCCGCGCGCACCGGTGCGAGCTCGGCGGTGTCGAGTCCGGTGGCCTCCTCGGCCGTCAGCTCGCCGCGCCGCACCAGCTCGGCGAGATGCTCCTCCACGGTGCGCTCGGTGAGGCCGCGCATGCGCGCCACCGCCGGCGGCAGGTAGCCCGCGAGGATCAGGTCGCGGGTACGCGTGACCGTGTCGGCGTCGGGATCCGAGACCGGCAGCTCGAGCGGGCCGGCTTGCGCCGCGGGCTCCGGGTGCCGCGCCTGCGGCTGCGTCGGTGCCGCGCCGCGGGTGACGCCGAAGGCATCAGCCGAGCCGCCCGCCGCGGCGACCGCGCCGCCGGCGCTGCTTGCGGCCCCGTCATCGCCGCGCAGCACGCCGAGCACCGCGGGACCGTAGCGCTCGAGCTTGGCCGCGCCCACGCCGCTGATCGTGGCCAATGCCCCGGTGGTGCGTGGATCGTGCTCCGCCATGGCGCGCAGCGTGGCGTCGTGGAAGATCACGTACGCCGGTACCCCCTGCTCGCGCGCGAGCCGCGCGCGCAGCGCGCGTAACGCTTCGAAGCGCGCCAGCGCTGGCCCGTCGAGGTCGGCCGTGGCGCGGGCCCGGCCGACGGCCGCGCGTGATTTTGGCGCACCCCGCTCCGGATCGCGCCGAAGTCGCACCGTGCGCTCGCCGCGCAGCACCGCCACTGCGCCCGGCCCCAGGCGCAAGACGCCATAGCCCTCGGCGTCCGGCGTGAGCGTGCCCGCGGCCACGAGCTGACGCAACACCGAGCGCCACACGCGCTCGCCCAGGGCCTCGCCGACGCCGAAGGTGGGGAGCCGGTCGTGCCCCAGCGCCTCGGTACGGGGCGTGCGCTTGCCGCGCAGCACGTCGATCACGTGGCCGGCGCCGAAGCGCTGGCCGGTCCGCACCACGGCCGAGAGCGCCTGCTGCGCCGCGACGGTGCCGTCCCAGGTGTCCACCGGCGCGAGGCAGGTGTCGCAGTTCCCGCACGGGCCCTGGTAGTGCTCGCCGAAGTAGGCCAACAACGCCTCGCGGCGGCAGCCGGCCGTCTCGCAGTAGGCCAGCAGGGCGTCGAGCTTCTGCTGCTCGACGCGCTTGACGACGGCGCTGGCGCCGCCGGCGGCGAGCAGGCGACGCATGGCCACGACGTCCGACAGACCGTAGGTCATGAACGCGGTGGCGGGCAGGCCGTCACGCCCTGCGCGGCCGGTCTCCTGGTAGTAGCCCTCGAGGCTGCGCGGCACGTCGAGGTGCGCCACGAAGCGCACGTCGGGCTTGTCGATGCCCATCCCGAAGGCGATGGTGGCGACCACCACCAGGCCCTCCTCGCGCAGGAAGCGCTGTTGATGCTCGCGCCGCTGGCCCCCGTCGAGCCCGGCGTGGTACGGCAGCGCCCGCACCCCTTGGCGTTGGAGCCACAGCGCGGTCTGATCGACGCTCTTGCGCGACAGGCAGTAGACGATGCCGGCCTCGCTCTGGTGCTCACGCTGCAGCAGCCGCAGCAGTTGGCTACGGGCGTCGTGCTTGTCGACCACCACGTAACGCACGTTGGGGCGGTCGAAGCTGGCCACGAAGGTGCGCGCGCCGGTCAGGGCGAGCTTGTCGAGCATCTCGCGGCGGGTGGCGGCGTCGGCCGTGGCCGTCAGCGCGATGCGCGGGACGCCTGGGTAACGCTCGGCCAAGACACCCAAGCCCAGGTACTCAGGGCGGAAGTCGTGCCCCCATTGGCTGACGCAGTGCGCCTCGTCGATCGCGAACAGCGCCAGTCGCAGGCCGTCGAGCAGTCGCAGGAACCGCTCGGTGAGCAGCCGCTCTGGCGCCACGTAGAGCAGGTCGAGGCGACCCTCGAGGGCGTCGCGCATGATCGTGTCGGCCTCGGCTGGAGCCAGCGTGCTGTTGAGGAAGGCCGCGCGCACGCCGAGTTGACGCAGCGCGTCCACCTGGTCCTGCATCAGCGCGATCAGCGGTGACACCACCACCGCGGTGCCGTCGAGCACCAATGCCGGCAGCTGGTAGCACAGCGATTTGCCACCGCCTGTCGGCATGAGCACCAGCGTGTCCTCACCGCCGAGCAGCGCGCCGATCACCTCGGCCTGTTGGCCGCGGAAGGCGTCGTAGCCGAAGACGCGCTTCAGGACACCACGGGCTTCATCGAGTCCAGCAGGGGCAGGCATCGCAGCACGGTACCAGCGGGGGGCGTGACCGGGCGCAGCGAGCAGGCACGCGGCCACGAGCCGGAGCGCGGCGCCGCGGATACAGTCTGGCGTCATGCAGGAAACGATGCTCGCACGGTCCCATAGTATCATTGCTATATGAAACCACTGCTGAGCGTCGCCATGCCGACGTTCAAGCGGGCCGAGTACCTGGACCGACAGCTCGCCTGGTTCGCCGCCGCCGTCGCGGGCCGTGAGGGCGAGGTGGAGTTGCTCGTCTCCGACAACTGCTCCCCGGACGACACGCCGGACGTGTGCGAGCGCTGGGAGCGCCGCCTGCAGGCGCAGGGCGTCGACGCGAGCTTCGGCCGCAACGCGACGAACGTCGGCGCCATGCGCAACATCGTCGGCGGCATCGAGCGGGCCCGTGGGCGCTACGTCTGGACCGTGGGTGATGACGACGCGATCGAGCCTGGCGCACTGCGCTTCGTGCTCGACACCATCGAGCGCCATGGCGATCTGCAACTGCTGGTGCTGAACCACGGCAGCCGCCACGCCGTCACGGGCGAGTTGCGCTACGAACGCTGTTTCGAGACCGACGAGGATCTCGAAGCGCTCGACGGCCGCAGCATCGTCGAGCGCTTCCTCGCGCACCCGCACGCGTCGCGTTGGGGCGGGCTCGTCCTCACCACCGCGCTCGTCTACCGCACGGACGCCGCCCGCCGGGCCTTGGCGGCCTGGCCCGAAGGCGCCGAGAACATCACGCTGCAGCTCTTCATCACGGCCTTCTGTGCGCGTCAGGGGCGCACGATCCTCACGAAGCAGCCCTACATGGAGATGGCGGCCGGCCGCCACTTCTTCAGCGAGGACATGATGGTCTTCTTCCGGTTCAGGATCGCCGAGGTCGCCGAGGCCTTCGTCAAGCTCACCACCATCGGGTACTCGACCGAACTGTGCCGCGAGAAGATCCGCAACCAGCGCAAGGAGATCCGTTGGCGCCGCGTGCTCGGGTTGCTCAGGCGTCGACCTCGGGCGACGCTCGACGTCCTCGCCCGGCACTTCGCTGCCAGCCGCGCACTCCGGAAGCCCGCGCGCACCGTCGCCGTCGGCGATGGTCCCGAAGCCGCCGGTACGGTCGGGCCGCAACCGTAGCGGCCGCCCAACGGCCTAGAACGCCCACTCTCCCGCGCGCATCACCGGCACCAACGTGCCGCCGGGCTTCTCGCCGTCGATCTCGAGCGCGCTCGAGCCGAACATGAAGTCGACGTGCGTCAGGCTCTGGTTGAAGCCCTCGGCGACCAAGGTCTCCAACGGCCGCTTCGTGCCGTCTCTGAAGGTGGTCTCGTAGGCGCGGCCCAGCGCCAGGTGGCAGGCGGCGTTCTCGTCGAAGAGCGTGTTGTAGAACAGCAGGCCGCTCTGGCTGATGGGGCTCGAGTGCGGCACCAGTGCCAACTCGCCGAGCCGCCGGGCGCCCTCGTCGATCTCCAACAAACCCTCGAGGACGGCCTCGCCGCGCTCTGCTCGGTAGTCGACGACCGCGCCGTCCTCGAAGGTGAGGCTGAAGCCGTCGATCAGCTGCCCCTGGTAGGACAGCGGCTTGGTCGCGCGCACCGTGCCCGACACGCGGCTCGCGTGGGGCGCGGTGAACACCTCCTCGGTCGGCAGGTTGGCGACGAAGAAGGCGCCGTTGCTGCCGGCGTGCTGCCCGCCCGATTCCCACACGTGGGTGTCCGGGAGACCGACGCGCAGGTCGGTCCCGGGCGCGCGCAGGTGCAGCGCGCTGAAGGCGTGACCGTTGAGCACCTCGGTAGCACGCGCGAGCTGCTCGATGTGCGCCTGCCAGGCGCCGACGGGATCGTCGACGTCGGCCCGGCAAGCCTCGAAGATGGCGTCCCACAGGCGTTGCACGGCCTGGTCCTGGGGCAGGTCGGGGAACACCTTCGCGGCCCAGGCCGGCACCGCGTAGTCGACGATGGTCCAGGGCATGTGTGAGCGCTGGACCAGATCGGAGACCGGTCGCATCACCCGTCGTTGGGCCCGCACCATGGTAGCCACGCGCTGCGGGTCGGCGGCCGACATCAGGTCGGGGTCGTCGCCGCCCACGCGCAGGTAGGCGTCGCCGCGCTCGGCCATGGCGTAGACGAGGTCGCGCTGTCCCTCGGGGAAGGTGTCGAGATCGTGCACGGGCGAGCGCTGCGCACGGATCAGGCTCATGCGCTCGTCCTGGTACATCACGCTCACGTACGGCGAGCCCATGTCGTAGGCCTGGGCCGCGATCCGACGCATGAGCTCAGCCCCTTCGATCGGGCCGATCAACAGCAGGCGCTGGCCTGCTTGCAGGTTGACGCCGACGCGCAGGGCGAGGGTGGCGAGGTTGTCGAGTTTCTGATCGAAGCTCAGCATGCGCGAGTCTACCGCCGCCGGCCGCGCCGCCCGCCATGCAACCGCGGGCCGCCTGTCCCCCGCTCTCGGGTCATATGATGGGGTCGTCGCTCGGTCCCCAGGGCCGGCGCGCGTCACAGCCAGGGCCGCCCAAGCGTGCGGTCCGCTCCCGCCGCCCGCTACGGGCGCCGGGAACTCCTTCGGGGCAGGGTGCGATTCCCGACCGGCAGTGTTCGCGGCAGTTGGTGCCGCGTGAGTCTGCGAAGCCCGCCTGAGCGGGCCCGAACCCGTGCGAACCGGGTACCGACGGTAACAGTCCGGATGAGAGAAGGAGAGGAGGAAGGTGGCGCACGCGCCACCATTGAGAGCATGTCGCAGCGCAACGAGGAAGCCCGCCTCGGCGAAGACGTCCGCAAGCAGGCCGCGCACGCGAACCCCACCGATCGCAGGCACATGCGCCGCGCCCTCGAGCTCGCCGAGCGTGGCCGCGGCACGACGGCGCCCAATCCCATGGTGGGCTGCGTGCTCGCGCACGGCGAGGAGGTCGTGGGCGAGGGCTGGCACGAGCGCGCTGGCGAGCCGCACGCCGAACACCACGCGTTGAGGGTGGCCGGCGCGCGCGCCCGCGGCGCCAGCGCCTACGTGAGCCTGGAGCCCTGCGCCCACCACGGGCGCACTCCGCCGTGCACCGAGGCGCTGCTGCACGCAGGCGTGGCTCGGGTCGTGGTGGCCATGATCGACCCCGATCCACGCGTGGCGGGACGGGGCGTCGAGCGCTTGCGGGACGCCGGCATCGCCGTCACGCTGGGCCTGCTCGAGGACGAGGCGCGCCGGCAGAACATCGCCTACGTCACGCAGCGTCAGCGCGGCCGCCCCTGGGTGCGCTACAAGACCGCGATGACGCTCGACGGCAAGATCGCCACGCGCACCGGCCGCTCGCGCTGGATCACGGGCGAGGCCTCGCGCGCGCTGGTCCAACGCTGGCGCCACGAGCACGACCTCGTGGCGACGGGTGTCACGACGGTGTTGCTCGACGATCCACTGCTCACGGCCCGCGTCGACGGTGGCCGGACCCCGCACAAGCTGGTGTTCGACTCCGTGGCCCGCACGCCGCCGACGGCCGCGCTGTTCGAGGCCGACGACGGCGGTGCGGTCGCGCGCGTGACGATCGCAGTGGGGCCGGCCGCGCCCGCGGCGCGCGTGGCGGCGCTGCGGGAGCGCGGCGCGACGCTGATCCAGAGCGACGACGGCCGCGGCCGTCCCAGCGTCGGGGAGACGCTCGCCCGCCTCGCCGAACAGGGCGCGCTCAGCCTCCTGCTCGAGGGCGGCGGCACGCTGGCATGGTCGTTCGCCGAGGCGCACGCGATCGATCGCGTCGCCTGGTTCGTGGCACCGAAGCTGCTCGGCGGCGGCGGCGCGAGCCCGCTGGGCGGGCTGGGCGTGGCGACGATGGTCGAGGCCCTGACGCTCGATCACACCGAGGTCAGGCGCGTGGGCGACGATCTGCTGATCGAGGGCGACGTGCACTACCCGGTCGCGACGAGCGCGGCCGCAGCAGCAGCGACGGCGCCGGCCGCGACGGCGCCGGCCGCGACGGCGCCGGCCGCGAC
>SLRS01000116.1 GCA_007130855.1 Trueperaceae bacterium
CCTCGTGCCATTCGAGCTTCCGGACCGAGGGTTGGCCGACGCCGTCGCTCATGCCGGTCGCGGCCGACATCTGCGCGACTTGCGCCGGCTGCGGGAACTGCCGCGACCAGTGCTCGTCGCCCCCCGCGGCCCACGCCGACGCCACCAGCGACGCCGCGAGCGCGAGGAGAAGCGCGCCGACCCAGCAGGTTCCTCCTCGACCACGAAGCCCCGTTGTCTGTTGCCGCATCGCCCGACCTCCCTGTCTTGGAGTCGCAGGCCGGCGCACGGCGGTCCGCCCACGGCAGGGCAGCGCAGCATACGCATCGTCTGCGTCCACCATCCATCGCAGGCTAGGGCGATGGGCGTCACAGCCGCGTCACACCTCAAGGCACGTGCCGGACCGTGCCGAGCACCTAACGCCTCGTGCCCGTCGTGGCACGGCGATGCAAACCAATGAACCGCGACGCCGCCCTGCTGGTCGGATCAGGCCTCGGGCTCGCTCTCCGTCCCCTTCTGCTTGGCCTGCTGCTGCTGCTTGGACATGATCTTCTCGATCAGGTCGGGAACCTGCTCGAACACCTCGGCCAAGGCGCCGCGCTTGCCCGGCGCCGCCAAGACCGTCACGTGGCCGGCCTGCATGACGATGAAGGCCGCCGGTTCGATGCGGACACCACCACCGCCGCCGCCGCCGGTGCCGCCGGCCTTCGGGGACTTCTCGCCCTCGTCCGTCTCGCCGCTGCCGCTGCCTCCGCCGAAGCCGACCATCACGCGTGTGACGGGGACGATGGTGGCGTCGGCGAGCACGATCGGCTCGCCGATCACCGTCTCGGACTTGGCGATGTCGCGCACCTGCGCGGCGAGGACGTTGAGCAGATCACTGGGTTGCATGGGCTCTCCCTTCGTCTGCGGCCTTCGGCTTGCGGGTCTTCGCAGCCTGTGACCGTTGGTACCAGAAGACGCGCCAGGCGATCCGCGCGAGCGTGGCGACGCGGACGCGCACGGCGAGCAGCAAGCGACCGGATGGCGCGGTGTCGATGAAATCGGCCTCGACGTGCAACTCGGCTCGCGGCCAACGCGCCTGCGCCGGGTGCACCACACTGCAGGCGACGCCGTAGAGCATGCCGGTGAGCGCCGGATCGGGTGTCGCGAGACGCGCTCGCGCCTCGCAATGGTCGAGCCGGACACGAGCGAGCAGGTGGCGCAACTGAGCCCGGTAGAAGTGCCAGGCGTCGCGGGCCACGACCAGGCGATCGCGGCCTACTCGCCGGCGGCGTTCCCCCCCGCGGCGTGTCCGCCGGCGGGGTATGCGCGCCGGCCGCTGCGCGGCTTCGCCCGGCTCGTCGGCGGCCGCGGCTTCGCCCGGCTCGTCGGCCGCGGCGCCGTCCCCCAACTCGGCGAGGGGCTTGCGCAGTACCCGCAGTCCGGCCAGGCGCACCACCAACGCCCGCTCGGACGAATCGACGACCAGCGCGACGAACAGCACACGCAGCCGCAGCCATCCGCTCGCTTCGTCGAGCCGCGCGACGTCGAGCCGCCCTTCGAGCCGGCCGTCGATGCGGAGCCAGGCGACGAGCAGCAGCGCCAAGAGGATCAGCAGCAGCGCCACGAGCACCACGAGCAGCCACAGGACGCTCAGCACCAGAGCCATGTCCACTCGACCCTAGTGGATCGTTTCGGCTGCGCGTAAGGATCGTTCGTCCCGACGGCCGCTGCGGCTTGCTCCCGGGCGCGCGTGGAACGCGTTTCAAGTGGTGCCATTGTTGCGGATCTTGACGTCGAACAGGTCACGCAGTGCCTCGGCGAAGAAGGTGAACCCGAGCGTCGCCACCACCAGGAAGCCGCTGCCGAAGAGGATCATCCAGGGCGTAGCACGCACGTAGGTGTACCCCTCGCGCAAGATGCTGCCCCACGAGGGGGTGGGCGGCGGCACGCCCAGGCCCAGGAAGCTGAGTCCGGCCTCGAACGTGATCACCACCGGCACGTCCATGGCCGCCTGGATGAACAGCGGTGCGACGGCGTTGGGCAGGATGTGCCGCAGCATCACGCGCAACGACGAGCAGCCGAGCGCCTGCGAGGCGGTCACGAACTCCTCCTCGCGGATCTTCAGCGTCTGGGCGCGGATCAGCCGACCGTACGACGGGAAACGCGTGAGTGCCATGATCAACACGATCATGAACAGGCTCGGCCCTACCAAGGCGATGATCGCGATCGCGAAGAGCAACGCCGGGAACGAGCGCACCACGTCGAACAACCAGATCAGGCCGGTCTCCACCCAGCCGCCGAAGTAACCGGCGATCAAGCCCAGCAGCATGCCCAGCACGGCGCCGGCGATCACCGCGGGGAGCGATACCAGCAGCGCGATGCGGGTGCCGTACACCAGCCGGGAGAACACGTCGCGGCCGAGCTGGTCGGTCCCCATCCAGTGCTCGGCGCTCGGTGGCGCCAACCGCTGTGTCACGTCGATCGCTTCGGGTGGGCGGGGGCTGAGCCAGGGCGCGCCCAGCGCCATGGCGACGATCAGCGCGACGAACAGGGTGCCGACGGCACCGGTCGGATCACGCAGCAGCCGGATCACGGCCAGACGGCGTAGCCGCGGCCCGGACGCGGGGACCAAGGTGGCGGTGGGCGTGACGGCGTCCACGTCCACGTCAGGCCTCCCGGATCCGCGGGTCGATGAAGCCGTACGACAGGTCCGCCACGACGTTGGCCAGGGTGTAGAGGAACACCGCGACCACCAGCCCCCCTTGGACCACCGGGTAGTTGCGCGATTCGATCGCGTTGAGGATCAGGAAGCCCAACCCGGGACGGTTGAAGATGATCTCGATCAGCACCGCGCCGCCGAGCAGGTTGCCGAAGCCAACGCCCAGCACGGCGATGGTGGGGATGAGCGCACCGCGCAGGACGTGCTTGAACAGCACCCGACCGGAAGCCAAGCCTTTGCTGTGCGCGGTCCGGACGTGGTCCTTGGTGATCTCCTCGAGCACCGAGGAACGGATCAGCCGTGCGATGTAGCCCACCCAGGTGAGCCCCAGGGCCAGCACCGGCAAGACCAGGTGCCGCGCCTGGCTGACGACGTCGCCGCGGACGCCGCCGCCGCTGACGGGCAGCCAGCGCAGTTCGACCGCGAACACCAGCAGCAACAGCAGGCCCGCCACGAAGGGAGGCACCGTGATGAACGCCACCGACACGAAGGCGGTGAGCCGGTCGAGCCAGGAGTTGCGATAGGCCGCCGCGAAGGTCCCGAGCGGCACGCCGATCAGCACCGCGAAGACGATGCTGCCGAACGCCAAGATGATCGTGTAGGGCAGCACCTCGAGCACCATGTCCAGCACCGGCATCGCGTTGAGCACGTCACGGCCGAGGTCGCCGCGGAGCACGCTGGTGACGAAGGCGAAGAGCTGGACGTGGACGCTCTCGTCGAGCATCATGCGCGCCCGCATCGAGGCGATCATGCCCGGGCTGGCCCGCGGGCCGAGCATCACCACGGCCGGGTCGCCGGGGATGAGCCGGATGATGACGAACAAGAGCGTCACGGCGCCGACGACGGTGCCGACGGCGGTCAACAGGCGTCGCGCCGCATAGACGATCACGGCGAGCCACGCCGGTCAAGAGGCTCGGGTCTCCGCATGGTGGTGGCGGTCCGGAACTCGCGCCGCGGGGCGGCCCCGCGGCGCGAGCCAGTAGCGGCTCCGCTCAGTCCGCGGCGCCCCAGTACCTGTACTGGGCGTACATCGCCACGAACGACGGATCGAGTTCGCCGGCGCGGTGCACGTAGATGCTCGCGCCGTTGGTGACCCAGACCGCGGCCACGTCCTCGTCGATCAGCTGCTGCATGCGAACGTAGCGTTCGGCACGCTCCTCGGGTTCCGCCGTGCGAGCCGCCTGCTCCTTGAGCGCGTCGAACTCCTCGTTGCACCACTGCCAGTAGTTCCAGGCGCCGATCTGGTCGCAGGAGAACCACTCGAACCAGTAGCCGGGATCGAGCACCGCAGAGAAGCTGGCGTAGTGCAGGCCCTCGGCGCCACCCTGCCCGATCGTCTCGAACATGCTCTGGACGATGCGGATGTCGGCCTCGATGCCGACCCGGCGCAGTTGTTGCTGGACGATCGCGGCCGACTGCTGGTGGACCGGTACGTCGTCGGTGATGAGCGTGGTGCTGAAGCCGTCCGGGTAGCCGGCCTCGGCCAGCAGTGCCCGAGCACGCTCGAGGTCGGGCTGGTAGGCCGGTGCGTCCTCCCAGTAGCCCAGGATGTCCGACGCGAGCATGGTGTTGGAGCGGTTGGGCACGTCGTTGTACGCGCCGGTGAGGATCTCGTCGACGTCCACGGCGTAGCGAACCGCTTCGCGTACGCGCACGTCGTCGAACGGCGCGACCTGGGTGTTGAAGCTGAGCCAGTGGTAACGCAGCGTATCGAGCACGTTCACGACCACGCCCTCGGCCTGCTCGTAACGCTCGACCGACTCGAGCGACACCTCGGTGGCATCGAGCTCCCCGACGTCGAACGAGAACTCGGCGATCAGCGGATCGATGATCGGCAGGATCTCGATGGAGCGGTAGTAGGGCGCCTCGCCGAAGTAGTCGTCGAAGCGCTCGAGCACGATGCGCTGGTTCGGTTCCCACGACGCCCAATAGTAGGGACCCGATCCGACGGGCTGCGTGGCGATCTGCTCGCCGCGATCCTCGAAGGCGGCCCGACTGACGATGCTCCCGGTGGTGAAGGGGATGGTGGAGCTCAGCAACGGCGCGTACACGTCGTCGAGGATGATGCGACCGCTGTAGCGGTCGACGACCTCGACCTCGACCAGCGCACCCCACTCCGCTGCGTAGGGCGAGTCGTTCTCGGGATCGGCGATGCGTTCGAACGAGAACTTCACGTCTTCGGCCGTCAGCTCGCCATAGCCGTGATGGAACATGATGCCCTCACGCAGCCGGAACTCGACCACGGTGCCGTCTTCGCTCAACTCCACCCATTCGGCCGCGTCGAGTACCAACTCGGTGCTGCCCGGCTCGTAGCGCATCAGCTTGCTGAAGATCGCCAGGTCGATGTTGTATTCCTCGTTGCCGCGATAGAACGCCGGATCCATCGTGTCGATGTCCTGGCCGCTGCGAGCGCGGACCCGGATGGTCTCGTCGCTGGCGGCGAGCACCGAGACGCTCCCGAGCAAGACGGCGAGCGCCAGCGCGAACAGCGCGCGCGGGCGCCATGACGGCCCTCGGCCGAGGCGATGACGGTCGGTCATGGGGTCCTCCCTACTGTACGAGCGCCCGACGGGCGCGGGTGGCGGTCCCGAGGCCCGGCGGTGTCGTGTCCCAGGGCACCAACTGCGCCGTGGCGTCCTCGGGGCGCCAGGCTCGCGCCGCCATGCGGGTGCCGCAGTCGGCTGAGGGACGACGTGCCGGAAGCGGTCCAGCGGCGGCCTTGCATTACGGCACGTGACGCGGGCACGAGTGCTCGAGCGTCAGCGCCCTCAGCGGGATCGCACCATGGTAGCGCATGCATGCGGGCCTGATCGTCGCGCCTGCACAGCGTCTCGCCCTTCGCGCAGCGTTGCCGACCGAGCGCTTGCGGTCGAGGCAGCGTCGTTGGATGATGTGGGGCGGACGACACGACAGCTCTGCCGCGTGGATCCGCTGCGCAGCACACGGGGGGAGAACCCGCATGAGCACTGCCATCACACCGCTCGCCTACCTCGACCGCGCCATGCAGGCGCTTCGCGACCTCGGGCTCATGCCCGAGGCGCCGACTAGCCACGAGGCGCCCATCGTCGCGTTGCTGCAGCAGATCAGCGACCTCGACGAAGAGCGGGTGGTGGCCATCACGCGTACCCTCGCGCAGGCCTCGTTGTTCAACGACGTGGTCCGTCAGCAGGTAGCGGCCATGGACATCGGCACCCGCTTCGAGCGCATCGTCAACGACTTCAACAGCATCCGCGACGACGCCCGGGCGATGGTGGACCAGTTGGACGACGGGCGCATCTCGACCTTCGAGCGACTCACCAACGTGTGGATGAAGGTGACCCGCGGCGACATCGCCCAGCGCTTCGACCGCATCAAGCGGACCTATCTCGACGTGACCGCCTCGGCCCAGGACCAGATCCGCCGCGAACAGACGATCCTGGAGGCTTACCAGGACTTCCGCGGGGCGCTGAAGCAAGCCGAGGTACTGGCGTTCGAGGTGCTCGAGAAGGCCGAGGCAGCGCGCCAGCAAGCCAAGGACGGTGTCGGCGCCGCCATGCGCGCCGTCGAGGAGGCGTCCGGCGACGACGCAGCCGCACGCGCCCGACTCGAGCTCCAGCGCGACGAGGCGGTGCGAGGCCTCCAGCAGGCGGATCGGCGTTACCAGATCGCCAAGGACCTCGCCGACAACCTCACCATCAGCTACAACACCTCCGAGGTGGTGATGGGCCGTCTGATGCAGTCGCACACGGCCAAGGAACGCGTCAACGCGCAGGCGGTGAGCTTCTTCGGCACCAACGAGACGGTGTTGACCGCCCTGACCGCGTCGTTCACAGGGCTGACCGGCCTGCACGAGAGCACCCGCACGCTCGACGCCATGAAGGAGGGGGTGAGCCAGTCGCTCGAGGTGCTCGCCGACCTCGGCGGCAAGGTGCAGGAGGAGGCCCTCAAGGCCGGCTACGGGCCGACCATTCGGGCCGACGCGGTGAAGCGCCTGGTGGACTCCGTCGTCGACTACCAGGAGCGGTCGCGCGAGATCATCGAGGAGATGCGCGTGCACAGCACCGTGAACGCGGTGGAGATTCGTGACGCGGTCGAGGACGGCAAGCGCCGCATGGCGAAGCTCGCGCAGTCCGCGGCGGGCTGAGCGGCGCGGTGGCGGGCGCCGCAGCAAGCACCGAACCCGAGGCGGGGCGCACCGCTGTGAACGCCGGCGGGCCCCCCGCCGCACTCGACGAGGTCATGCTCGCCATGGACGTGGTGGACACGCTGCGGCACCGGCAGTTGCTGGTGGAACGGGAGCTCGGCAGCGAGGAACGAGATCAGGCGCTGTTGGCCCGGCTGCGTCAGGTGTACACGGCCCAGGGTATCGAGGTGCCGGACCGCGTCCTGCAAGAGGGGGTGGTGGCCCTGCGCGAGGACCGCTTCGCCTACAGGCCGCCGCCGCCAGGTTTCGCCACCTTCCTGGCCCGCGTCTACGTGCGGCGTGCTCGCTGGGGTGCGGTGGTGCTGTTGCTCCTGGCCCTGTTCGCCGCCGTCTGGGGCGTCCAGCAGGCGACCGTGGTGGCGCCGCGCGAGGCCTTGGCGCGTGACCTCGAGAGCCTGCACGCGCGCGTTCTCGACGTCGCTTCGGTCGCGGAAGCGCAGGCCGAGGCCGACGTGCTGCTCGACGCCGGCCGCTCTGCCCTGGCGCGCTCCGCCACCGCTGAGGCACGAACCGCCCTCGCCGACCTGCAGGCGCTGCAGGCCACCCTGGAGCAGCGCTATGAACTGCTGATCGTGACCGGTCGCGACTCGGTGAGCGGTGTCTGGCGCGTGCCCGACGCGAACGTAGCGGCCCGCAACTTCTACCTGATCGTCGACGCCCTCGACCCCGCCGGACGTCCCGTGAGCGTGACCGTGCGCGACGAGGAGACCGGCCGCCTGGAGCGCGTCACGCGCTTCGGTCTACGGGTGCCGCAGGAGGAGTTCGAGCGCGTGGCGGCCGACAAGCGCGCCGACGGCATCATCCAGGAGCGCCTCGTGGGCGAGAAGGTCCGCGGCGAGCTCGCACCCAGGTACACCATCCCGACCACCGGCGGAGCGATCACCCGATGGTGAGGAGCGAACGATGACCAGCGGCCGCCAGGCGCTCGGCGCCATCCAGGGCGCCATCGCGCAGGAACAGCAGCGCACGCGCGCGTTGGAGCAGCAGCTGGCCGCGGCGAGCCAACGCCTCGCGCGGCTCGACGTCGGTCGCGGCGAGGCGCTCGAAGCCCTCGCCAACGTTCGACTGCAGCATCTCGAGCAGGCCGGGCCCGCCGCGCGCGTCGCCGCGGCCGACGCGGTTGTCCTCGAGATGCTCGAACGCCGCCAAGCGCAGATCGAGGCGCTCCAGGCCGCCCTCGAGGGGTTGGAGCAGGAGCTCGAAGAGCAGCAGGTCGAGCGCGAGCGACGCGCCGACGAGCTCGAGGAGGCCACTGCCGAACTCGACGCTGCCGAGGCGGCCACGCAGGCGCGGTTGGAGGCCGACCCCGCCTACCGTGAGGCGCGCGAGCGCGCCGCGGCCGCCGCGCGGACCGCCCAGCACGCCGACGACAAGGCGGCGCAGAGCGAGCGCGAGCGGGAGGTCAAGGAGCGCGCGTATCACGACGATCCGCTGTTCATGTACCTGTGGCGGCGCCGTTTCGGGACACGCGACGACCGCTCGGGCGTACTCGTGCGCCGGCTCGACGCGCGTGTCGCGCGGCACATCGGCTTCGAGGCGGCGCGCGCGAACTACGCTCGCTTGCAGGAGCTACCGCTGCGCTTGCGCGAGCACGCCGACGCTGTCGCGGCGCAGGCCGACGAGGCCCATGCCGTGCTCGCAAGGCTCGACGAGGCGGCGCGCGCCGAGGACGGCGTGCTCGCCGTCGAGCACGCCCGCGATGCCGCGGCCGAGGCGTTGGCGGCCGTCGACGGCCGCCTGGAGGCCTTCGGGCAGGAACTCGCGGCGGGCCACGAGAAGCTCGAGCGCGTGGCGCGCGGCGAGGACGAGGCCTACCGCGAGGCGCTCGCGTTCCTGGCCTCCGAGCTCGGCCGCGACGACCTCCAGGCACTGCGACGGCAGGCACTCGCCACGCCGTTTCCCGAAGACGATGCCATCGTCGCTCGCCTGCTCGACCTCGAGCAGGAGCGGCTCACGACCGAGGCGGGGCTGCGCGAGTTGCGGGAGGTCGCGGCGCGCAAGCGCGAGCGCCTGCGCGAACTCGAGCAGCTGCGGATCGACTTCACCAGGCAGCGCATGGATCAGCCCGGTACCACCTTCGCTGACGGCGCGCTGGTGATGACCATGCTCGGGCAGTTCCTCCAGGGCGCCGTGAAGCGCGATGCGCTCTGGCGCGTGCTCGAGCAGCAACGGCGACAGGCACCGCAGCGCAGCGACCCGACCTTCGGCTCGGGCGGCTTCGGGCGCGGCTCGCCCTGGACGAGCGGCGGCCAACTCCCGCGGCCGCCGACCATCCCGCGCCCGCCACGCAGCGGCGGCAGCTTCGGTGGCGGCGGGTTCCGCACCGGCGGCCGCATCGGTGGTGGAGGCTTCAGGACCGGCGGCAAGTTCTGAGGCTGCAGGCGGCGCGAACCCACACCCTCGCGGCCACTGCCGACGGAGCCGACCAAGCACCGGCGCCGTGGGCCATGCTCGCCTCGGCATGCGCTTCGTCTCGGCGACGGCCTTCGCGCTCCTGGTCACCACGCTCCTCTGGTCGCTCTGTGGCTGCGAGCACGATGCGCTACGCTCAGGCATGGACGAACTCGAGCCGCGCCGCGCCGTGACGCACGCCACGTTCGTGGTCGAGGCCCTGGAGGATGCCCACTGGGCGGTGCTCGAGGACGAGCACGCGCACGCCCTGCAGGTGCCCCGCCCTTGGCTGCCGGCCCACGTGCGCGAGGGCGACGTGCTCACCGTCGAGGTGACCCCGAGTGACGACGGCGCCGTACAGGGCGTCGTGTTCGCGATCGACGCGGTCGCGACCGACGCGCGGCGGCGTGCCATCGAGGAGCGCTGGGAGCGACTCCCGCGGGCACCGAGCGGCGATCTCGACTTGTGAGGCGCAGTCACGTCGCTTGGTCCCGGGTACTCGCGGCGCTGGCCATCTCGGTGCTGGCCGCCGTCGCGGCCGCGTTGGAGCTCCACTTCGTGGACGTCGGCCAGGGCGACGCGGTGGTCATCGTCGCGCCCGACGGACGAGCCGTGGTGTACGACGGCGGACCCGCCGCCGACACCTTGTACACGTACCTCCGCCGGGTCGGCATCGAGCAAGTGGTGCTCGTGATCGCGAGCCACGCCCATGCGGACCACATCGGCGGGTTGCCTGCCGTCATCGACGCCTACGTACCGGCGTTCGTGCTCGACAACGGCGTGCCACATACCACCCGCGCCTTCGAGCGCTACCTGCACGCGGTGGAGCGCAGCGGGGCGCAGCTGCTGACGCCGGAGCGGCGCACCATCACACTCGGTGAGGTGCGCCTCCACGTGTTGCCCTCGCCGGGCCGGCCCGAGTGGGGCCACAACGACAACAGCGTCGGGCTGGTCGTCGAGTATGGGGCCTTCCGGGCGACCCTCACGGGCGACGCCGAAGCGCAACTCTTCGAGTGGTGGCTCGCGACAGTCCCCGAGATGCTCGTCGACGTCCAGGTGCACAAGGCGTCGCACCACGGGAGCGACGAGGGCGATACCCGAGCGGCGCTCATCGGTCTGCGGCCCGAGCTGGTGGTGGTGTCCGCGAGGGCTGGCAACCGCTATGGTCACCCGCACGAGAGCGCCCTGGCGCGTTACGCCGAGGTGGGCGCGGCGCTGTTGCGCACCGATCTGCATGGGACGGTGCGGATCGAGGTCGAGGAGGACGGCAGCTACCGCGTCACGACCGAGCGCAGCGCTCCCGCACCTACGGCGGAGCCTGCGCGGGCTGCTGCCTCCGCGCCATCGGCTTGCATCGACCTCAACGAGGCAGGACTCGCGGCGCTCGAACTGATCGTGCACATCGGTCACGAACGGGCCGCCGCCATCGCGGGCTTGCGTCCGTTCACCACGGTCGAGCAACGCTCGCGTGTCGATGGAATCGGACCGGCACGACTACGCGACATCGTGGAGCAAGGCCTCGCCTGCGTCCGCTGACGCCCGGCGCTCTTGGCCGGCGCGCCTCACGCCGCGCTCGAGCCGAGGAGCAGCAGCGCCCGGCACGCCCTGAACACCTCCAGGTAGTCGTCGCCCACGTAGCGCACGGTGCGGCCGTCGAGGCGCTCGCTGCCGGGCAGCAGCGCCGCGTGATCGGCCTGCGAGGTCCTCACGAAGCGCACCTCGAGCGTCACGGGCGGCTCGGGTGGCCGCAGCAGACAGGCCGCGGGTAGCGAGCGGAGCGCCCGCGTGACGGCCGAGGCGATCGTCACGCGGGCGGTCGCCGGCGTGAGCGTGCGGGCGGCCGTGCGGCTCGCAGCCCACTTCACCACCGCCACCTCGGTCGCGGGCAGCAGCTCGGCGACCTCCGCGGCGAGCTTGTCGTCGCCGCTCGCCATCACGACCGGAACCCCGAACACGCCGGCTGCCATCGCGTTGAGCGAGAACTCGCCCTGCTCGCGCTCGCCGAGTCTCAGCGTGTCCACCACCGAACCGAGGTAGGCGTGGTCCAAGATCGCCTCGGCGGTGCCGGGGCGCGCATGGTAGCCGAGGAAGAGTGCCGCGTCGAAGCCCTCGTCGATGCCGTGCACCATGTGCAGGGCCTTGGGCCGACCGGTGATGAGCTGCACGCGCTCGTCGAGATCCTCGATCAGCACGTTGGTGTTGGGGCCGTGGGCGTCGTTGACCACGACCGCCGAGGCTCCGGCATCGAACGCTGCGCGCGCCGCCGCGTTGACCTCCTCGGTCATCAAGCGCCTGGCTCGCTGGTACTCGATCCCGGCGCCGGGGTTCTGGTGTTCGGCGTTCACCACACCGGCCACGCCCTCGATGTCGGACGACACGTACACGCGCATGCGTCACGCCCCTTCAGGCCGCGCCCTGGCGCGGCCCGCCTTCGTGCCAGGATACGGCGTCGACACGCGATCAGGTAGCGTCCGCTACGAGGTCGAGCGCGCTGGCCAGCTCGCTGGTGGCCGGCTCCGGCGCCACGCCGAGCTCACGCGCGAACAGGTCGCAGGCCGTCGCGTACGCGTGCTCGGCTCGCTGGCGGTCACCGCACGCCGCCGCGGCTCGGAGCACGAGCCGTAGCGCGGTCTCGTCGTACGGGTCGATGCGGAGCAGACGCTCGCCGAGTTCGAGCGCCTCGTGGCAGCGTTCACCGGCGAGTTGCGATCCGGCCAGCGCCAACACGCACGTCCGCCAGCGGTCGTGTAGACCGGACCGCTCCGCCTCGATCCAGTCCTGCACCGGCGCGACCTCACCCGTCACGAACCCGTCGAGGAAGACGCCGCCGTAGGCAACGACCGCCTGGCGCCAGTCTTGCGCCCGCACCGAAGCCTCGAACGCCTCGGCGTCGCTGGCCCCGGTCCAGCGCACGCGCATGGGCTCGCGTTCGAGCCCGCTGCCGGCCGGCGAGCGGACGATCGTCTGCAGCGTCTGGCGCAGGTTCTGGCCCGCGGCATGGTCGTCGTGGTCGGGCCAGAACAGCGCGGCGAGCGCTTCGCGCCGGACCCATCCGCCGCAGCGCGAGAGATAGGCGAGCAGCACCACCCAGCGGACGAGCGGCAGCTCGCGCCAGGCGCCGTCCAGACGCAGTCGCGGCGCCCCGAGCAGCGCCAACGTCGGCCGCAGGCTCGCGGGCTCAGGCGACGCCGATCGTCGGGTCCGGGGCCGGACGACCGCTCGGGGCCGACGCTCGGACGGCTGCGGGTGCTTCCAGGCGGCCGAACGGAGCCGCAGGGCCCGCCGATCGGTCCGCTCGTCTTCGAACGCCTGCAACGCTTGCTGATGCCACCGCATGGGCGTGCTCCCTTCGCGAGGACCCCGAGCTATCGGGGTTGGCATCAGGATGCGAAGTGAGCCCCGTTCGAAGCCCGTCCACCGCCCGGCGGCAGCGACGCGGGCACGGCGGCCTGGGCGTCAGGGCAGGTCGCACGACAGCCAATACGCATCGACGAGCGGGTGGAAGCTGCCGTAGCCGTCTGCTGCATAGGCTGCGGCAGCGTGTGGCGCCGCGAACGAGGTTCCCCAGTAGCCGAGAGCGCCGGCGGGCGCCACCTCCGGCGACACGAACCACGCGCCCAACGCCACCACGTTCTCGTGGTGCGGCGCGGCGGCGAAGCCAGGCGCGTTCGAGAACGGCGCCAATCCCGGCTGGCGCGCGCTGCACGCAGCCACGCCGCTGATGCCCGGCCACGCCGCCGGCGGCATCGGGAAGACCAGCCCCTGGTTCCCGGCCGAAGCGAAGAACGTCAGCGCGTCGCTGAAGTCGCGTTCCGCGATGCGCAGCGCTTCCGCGGCGCGCTGGTCGCTGGTCGCGAGCGCCGCCACGGTCAGCAGCGGCGCCAGCGCAGCGACATCGAGCTCCTCGTTGCAGCTGGGGTCGCCGCCGAACGCGTCGCCGATCGCCTCGGCGAAAGCGCTGCACAAGCGCCCTGCGAGTGCGGCGAGCTCGTCGGACTCGGCGATGACGTCGTGCATGAACTCGGCGTACGAGCGTGGCGCGTCCATGGCGTCGACCGGCGCGTGCTCACGGGCGTAGTGGTCGCGGACCGCGCAGTCGACGAGGCCCCAGCTCATGACCACGACCGGGTCGCCGTCCACCCGCCACAGCCCCACGAGGGCGGCGTCGATGGTGTCGAGGTCGTCGAAGTCGATCGCCAGCAGGTGGACGTCGATCGTCTCGTTCGCAACCTCGGCGTGCACGATGAGGTGGTCGGCCGCCTCGGTACCGTCATGGTGGAGGTATCGACGCGCTCCGGCGAGCACCACGGTCTCACCAGCGACCGAGCGCAGCAGATGGTAGAGCACCAGGTGGCCATGAGGCGCCTCGTACGCCTCTGGGTCGGTCCCGGCGGCGCTGGCGTGATCGGCGTACAGCACGTTCCACATGGTGGGCGCCGCACCACTCGCGGGGCCGGACTCGACCGCGCGGAGCAGCGCGTCGAGGTCGAACTCGTCGATGACGACGAGCGTGCGCGCAAGGACCCCGAAGGTCGGCAGGTCGCTCGGGGCCACGTGCACCGCGTCGGGGAACCAGCCGACGATGCCTGGCGGCGAATCGCTGGTCTGCAACGGCGGGCCGCCACCGTCGAGCCGGGGCCTGGATCCGGCGCCGGTGACGGCGGCGCAGATCGCCTCGGCGACGACCACGTCGTCCGGATGGTCGGCGGCCAGGACGGCGTGCACGGCACGCATCACCTCGGCACCGATGCTGTCGTCGCCCTGGAGCTCGTGCTGTGCGCGGAACGCTTCGTAGAGGTCCACCGTCGCGGCGTCCTGCACGATGCGGTAGAACGCCTCGCCGCGAGCGGTGTGGAGCCAGAGATCGCCTTCCTGCCCGCCCGCCTGCGCCGAGGCCGAAGCCCATACCAGCGCGATCAGCAGGGCGATCATGCGTCTCGTCCGTGTCGTCATCGCGATCTCCTCTCGTGCCACCAGGTGGCGAACGGTCCTCGGCGCGTCACGTGCGCGCCCCGCGCTCGTCGAACGCTGCTCTCGTCCTCTCTGCCGCGTCGCGCCTGCGCTCAGCGTGAGCGTGCGGCGCCGGCGTCGCGGCGCTGGCTCCAGAGTTCGATCAGGTTCTCGACGTCCTCCTGGTCGGTCGTGTCGCCCTGGCGCCGATAGAACTCGGCGGCGCTGCGACCGTGCGCGATGGCCTCGTCCCAGCGGCCGAGGTCACACAGCCCCATGGCGATGTCGTGATGGGCGTACGCCACCCACAGCCACTGCCCGCGCTCGCCGGCGAAGTCGAGCGCGCGCTGGCGGAGCTCGAGCGACGTCTCGATCGAGCCCAGGGCATCGTAGGCGCAGGCGAGGTTGTGGAGGCTGAAGAACAGCAGGCTGGCGACGCGGCCCGCTTCGGGGTGAGCGTCGCGCTGCAACCTTTCGGCCAGCTCGACGGCGGTCGTGTTGATCGCCAGGACCTGGTCCCAATCGCCCTGCTTCGTGGCGCGGTAGCCGGAGCGCTGGAGCACTTCGCACAGCAGCAGATCGTCTTGCGCCGCCGTCGCCAGCGCGTGCGCCGTCGCGAGGAACTCGCGCGCGCGAGCCGCGTCGCTCTCCACGGCGCCGATGATCGCGCACAGCATCACCCGCGCGTGGACGTCGCCGGAGCGCTCGGCGAGCGACAAGGCGTGCTGGTAGAGCCGCAGTGCCCCCGGCACGTCGCCGGCGAGCGCGCGGCGGGCGTTGGCGAGTTTGGTCCACAGCCTCTCGGCGTCGCGCAACGTGCCTTGCGCCTCGGCGACAGCCGCGGCCTCGGCGACCAGGTCGATCACCTCGGAGCCGGTCGGCCGCGCCTGCAGGAGGTCGATGTCGACCGCCAGCGAACGTGCCATGGCGACGCCGCGCAGCGGATCCTCGCCGTCGAGCGCTAAGCGGATGGCCTGCGCCACGTCGCCCAGGTCGGCCGCCAGCCGGTCGAGCACTTCGACCGGCTCGTTGCCGACGCGAGCGGCGCTGCGCTCGAGCAGCGCCTCGTAGAAGTCCGTGTGGGCCTGTGTGGCGGCGAGGTGCACCGCGTTGGGGGTGCGCTCGCGCACGTAGGCGTGCATCACCGGGTGGAACGCGAAGCGACCGCGGCCGCCGCCCTCGCTGCGCACCAGCGCGTGATCGACGAGGCGGGCCAACAGCGGCAGCGTGGCGCCCGCCACGCTACTGGCGGCGTCGAACGCGAAGGAGCCACGGAAGACGCCCAGCCGCTGTAGGACCAGGCGCTCGCGCGCAGCGAGCAGCTTCCAGCTGGGCTCGAGCGCCGCCCTCACGGCGCGGTGGCGCGGCGGCGCGTCGACCGGGCCTTCCTCCAGGATGTCGAGGCCCTCGCGCAGGAGGCTGCGGATCTCCTCGATGCCGAGCAGCCGCGTCCAGCTCGCCGCCAGCTCGATGCCCAGCGGGTAGCCGTCGAGGTCGTGGCAGAGGGCCTCGACCGTCGGCAGGTCGTGTTCCGCCATCTCCTCGTCGTAGCCCGCGCGCACGGCTCGCTCGAGGAAGAGCTTGGCCGCGTCGGAGCCCGACGCGCCGGCGCGGCTGGTGGCTAGACCGTCGAGCTCGAAGATCCGTTCCTCCGACAGCGCGAGGCGGCGCCGACTGGTGGCGAGCAGCTGGAGCCTCGGGCAACCCTGCACGAGGGCGGCGACCAGGCGAGCGCCGCCCTCGAGTTGCTCCACGTTGTCGAGCACGAGCAGCGCGTCCCACCTCGCGAGCGCCGCGACGAGCGCGTCCTCGGAGGCCGCGGCCGTGACCGGCAGCGCCAGGCGCGCGGCGATCGCCCCGAGCGCGTCGTCGTCTTGCGTGATCGCCTCCAGGCTCACCACGGCCACGCCGTCGGGGTAGCGCGACGCCGAGCGTGCGGCGAGTCGGCCCGCCAGGCGCACGACCAGCCGTGTCTTGCCTATGCCACCCATACCGAGGAGCGTGACCAGGCGCGTCGACCGGTCGCCGAGGAGTGCCACGAGCTGCTCGAGCTCGCGTGCCCTGCCGATGAAGCGGGTCGAGCGGTGCAGCGAGACGCTGGCGTCGGTGAACGTGGGGGCGACGGCCACGGCGCCGGCGCCGGTCGCGCCGGGATCGAGGCCGAACCCGAACGCCAGCGCCCGCAGGTGCCCCGCCTCAGGCAGGTCGAGCTGTTCGGCGAGGGCGAGGGCCGATGCCGCCTCGTCGGCCTCGAGTTCGGCCGCACCCGGCAGGCGCACGGCCCGACTCGTGAGCCGCCGAGCGTCGTCGTGCCGTCCTTCGGCGAGGGCCGCGCGCGCTCGATGGAGCGCGGCGGTCCTGACGCGATCGGCGACGGCCTCGCGCACGCCGAACAGCCACTCCTCGGCCTCGACCCCGAGCCCCACCTCGAGCCCCGCCAGGAACGGCCCCTCGTAGGCGTCGAGCACCGCCTGGTAGCGATAGGCGTCGAAGTCGCGCAGGAGCCGAGTGGCATCGGACTCGACGCGACTCGCGAGGCGGTCATCCGGCAGCTCGTCGAGCGCCCCGACACCGCGCAGGTGGCGCAGGGCGGTCGACAGGCTGTCGCGCGGATCGGCGGCATCGCCGAAGAAGCACTCCGCCAACTCACGCCGCGGCTTGGCGCCCTCGAGCGTGAGGTGGGCGAGGACCAACAGCGGCTTCGGCCGCGTCAGCGCAGCGCCGTCCAACCTGAGGCCTCCGAGCGTGCGCAGCAGCATGGTCTGTCATCGTAGTGCATCTGTTCACGCCGCGCCCGGCCCCCGCACGAAACGCCCCGGTCTGGCGCCCGTGTGCTCGCCGGCGCGCAGCACCCGCACGCCGTTCACCCATACGTCGTGCACGCCCAGCGAGAGCTGGTGCGGGTCGTCGAACGTGGCCCGGTCGGTCACGGTGTCGGGGTCGAGCAGCACCAGGTCGGCGAAGGCGCCCTCGCGCACCACACCGCGCTCGCGCAGTCCCAGCCGGTTCGCCACCGCCGAGGTCATCTTGCGAATCGCCTCCTCGAGGGTGAGGAGCCGCTCCTCGCGCACGTACTTCCGCAGCACCCGCGGGTAGGTGCCGTAGGCGCGCGGGTGGTAGGGACCGAGCGGCTTCGCCCAGGTGGGGTCGAAGCCGCCGGCGTCGGTCGAGAAGGTCACCCAGGGTTGTTGCAGCTGCAGCCGCAAGTTGCGCTCGTCCATCGAGAAGTAGATGGTGCTGATGCGCTGCCCCTCGTGGACGAGCAGATCCAGTACCGTCTCGATCCAGTCCTGCCCGCGCGCCTCGGCGATCTCGGCCAGCCGCATGCCCACGTAGCCCTGGTGCTCGGGCTGGCGAAACCCCACCGGCATGACGCCCTGCGGGCCGCCGTCGGTCTCGAGGCCCATGCCGTCGTGCGGCTCGCGACCCTCGAGTTGGGCGCGAACGCGCGCCCGCACGGCCGGCTCGCGCAGGCGCGCGTAGAGCTGCCCTCCCTCCGCCGTCCAGGTGGGCAGGATGGCCGCGAGCCCCGTGCCCGAGGCCGGGTACGGGTACATGTCGGCGGTGACGTCGAGCCCTGCCGCGCGCACGCGCGTGATGCGCTCGACGACCGACGCCATGCGCCACCAGTGGGCCGGGTGGGCGGCCTTGAGGTGGTAGACCTCCACCGGCACGCCCGCCTCGTGACCGACCGTGAAGGCCTCGTCGAGCGCCTCGAAGATCGCGCCGGACTCGGAGCGCAAATGGGTGATGTACACGCCCCCGTAACGGGCCAGTTCGCGGCACACCTCGACGAGCTCGGGCGTCTGGGCGTATGCGTCGGGTGGGTAGACGAGCGCGTAGGCGACCCCGAAGGCGCCGTCCTCCATCGCTTCGGCCAACACGCGCCGCATGCTGGCGACTTCGCGCACGTCGGCGGGCCCCATCGCCATGCCCTTGGCGTAGGCGCGCAGCGTGCCGCCGCCGAGGAACGAACCGACGTTGGGGCTGACCCCGTACGCTTCCATGGCCGACAGCCAGTCACCGAACCGGGTCCAGGAACGCATCCGCTCGACCCAGGTCGGGTCGATGTCGAGGGCGAACATGGTGCGGCTCAGCGGATCCTCGATGAGGCCGCCCTGTGGCGCCGGCGTCCAGGCCTCCCCCATCACCTCGGTCGTCACGCCCTGGGTGATCTTCGAGAGGCAGCGGCCGTCGCGCATCAGCGACAAGATCGCGTGGCTCTGGATGTCGATGAAGCCCGGGCAGAGCACCCTGCCGGCGGCGTCCACCACGTCGCGTGCCGCGACGCCGTCGAGCGCCGCGACGCCGTCGAGCCGTCCCGGCGGCGCGATGGCGGCGATGCGGTCGCCGCGCAGCGCCACGTCGGCGCGGTACCAGGGGTTGCCGCTGCCGTCGACCACCCGGGCGTCGCGCACCAGCACGTCGAAGGCGCTCATGGCGCCTCCGCCGGCGCAGCGCGGGCGGTCGAACGCGCGGGGCCGGCG
>SLRS01000282.1 GCA_007130855.1 Trueperaceae bacterium
GCGGCCTGTGCGTCATCAGCTGCACCACCGACGCCTTGCGGCTCGAGCGCGTCGCGCGCGACGAGGCTCCCAAGCCACCGGCCACCCAACTGCACTGGATGCGGGACCGGGCCGACGCCCGCGGCATCTCGCTCGACGACATCGTCTGACGCGCGGCGCCTTCACGCCGGTCGACCCTCGGAGCGCGGAACACCACCTCGTGCGGCGCGTCCTGGACGCGCGTGAACTCCAGGATGCGGTCGCTGGGCGCAGGCGCGCGAGGGTGCCCGCGCCGATCAGTCGAAGTCGATCTCCAGCTTGAAACGGTCGCGGCCATCGCGTTCGAGCTCGAGCTCGAAGGAGACGCCGTCGCGCCGGTACTCGGCCTCGACCTCGTCGTCGTCGATCTCGAGGTTCGTGCGTCGCCAGCCGTCGCGGGTCAACTGGTCGTGAATGTGCGCATAGACGTCGCGGAGGCGTGCGGACGTGGTGAAGCGCGTCTCCGAGTCGCGCCGGCCGACCTCGCTGCGCGTCACCACCGAGCCGGGGTACGGGAGCAGGCCGAGGTAGGCGTTGATCGGTTCAGCAGCGCGCGGTGCGCGCACGTCGGGCCCGAGCACCACATCGAGGTCGACGACGCGACCGGCGCGGACCTCGACTGCCTCCCGTGCGGTTGCGTGCCGCGGCGTGTGCACCTCCACGTCGTAGCGTCCCGCACGCGCGCCGTACCGTAGCGGGGTGAACCCCACGAAGGCCCCGTCGATGAACACCTCGGCCCCGGACGGCTGCGAGGTGACCGCAATCGTGCCGAACGCCTCCTGCGCGGGTCGCTGGCCCACGTGGTAGAGCGCTGTCGCCGTGACCCAGGACGCCTGCGGCAGTGGCTGGACGACGATCGCGAGCGCCCGCGCGAAGCCCTCCTCGCTGTTGCTCGATGACGCCATCATCTCGCGCTCGTTCGCGAACGACGCGAGCGTTCGCGTGTCGAGCTCCCGACGCGACGCCACCGCCATCACCTTGGCGGGGCCCGACGGCGGCTGGATCACGAAGTCGTAGCGCTCGCCCGGCGGGGGGAAGGTGCGTGTCGTGCCGGCGCGGAGGAAGTGGTCGCGCCCCCCGGCGTCGTAGCGGTTCGGGAGGAGCTGCACGATCTCGCCCGAGGCGCCCACGCTGAAGAGGTACACGAACGCGTCCTCGGTCGTGCGCACGCCGATCTGGATCGAATCGCCTACGGCGTACGACGGCTCGGTGCGGCCCGACGGATCGCGATCGACCCAGACGTCGACGGCGAAGGACGGGAGCGGGTTCACGACGATCGATTGCGGGCTGATGACGATCCGCTGGGCCGTGGCGAACGAGCCGAGCAGCAGGAGCGACAGCACCGGGAGTAAGCGGAACGCGGATCGTTGCATGCGGGCCACCTCGATCGGCCGAGGCTATCAGGCGCTGGCGCGGCCCGTCGTGCGAAACCCGTGAAGCGCGCTTCATCCCCGCCGCCGGCCGCGGTCGCGCCGCGGCTCCGCGAGATCCAGGTCCGGCCGCGGTGAGGCGACGGCCCGCGCGGACGCCGGCGGCGCCAGCGCTCCCTACTGCAGGACCTCGTCCTCGAACACCTCCCGCTGCCCGTAGCGACCCAGGGGCGACGCCGGTTCGATGGTCGCCGCCGGCTCGCCCGCCTCGGTCATGCGCTCGAGCAGTCGTGCGCGCAGGTGCTCCGCGACGCGCCGGTGGTTGTCCTGGCCGATGAGGTCGTCGAGCTCGTACGGGTCGTGCTCGAGATCAAAGAGGTACGCCTCGCGGTAGTGGGCCGCGTGGGCGTCGTTCCATGGGTCGGCCTCCGGCGCGGTGACCCCGTACTTCCAGCGCTGCGTGCGGATGCCGCGCCCGACCTCGCTCTCGCTGATCTGGAAGAAGAGCTCGTCGCGCCACGGCGCCGTTGGGTCGCGCACCAGCGGCAGGATCGAGCGGCCTTCGTGCCCCTCGGGCAGGTCGATGCCGGCGGCGTCGCAGAGCGTGGCGGAGAGGTCGAGGATCGACACCAGCCGCTCGACGCGGCGTCCCCCATCGAAGCCCGGGCCGGTGAACACCGTCGGCACCCGCAGCGAGGCGTCGTGCCCCGAGCGCTTGTACTCGTCGTTGCGCGTCTTGAAGTGGTTGCCGTGATCCGAGGTGAACAGCACCACGGTGTCGTCGCGCAGGCCGAGGCTTCGCAGCGCGTCGAGCAGGCGCCCGAAGGCATCGTCGAGGCGCCGCACCATGCCGTAGTAGCCCGCGAGGTGCTGCTGGCTCGAGCCGCCGAGCGCGCGCAGATCCGGCGGCGTCCAGGCGTCCTGATACGGCTCCAACGAGCCCTCGGGCGGCGGGTAGGCGTCGACGTGGTTCTGGTGATGCGGCTCGAGGAACGACAGGAACAAGAAGAACGGCTCGTACTGGTGTTGGTCGACGAAGCGGATCGCCGCGTCGGTGAGCGCGTCGACGCGGTACCCGGGGAGCTTGCGCGGCCTCTCGTCCTCGTCGAAGACGACGGTGTGATAGGCGTCCGAGGTGAACTCGAGCTTGTTGGCTCCCAGCCAGGAGGCGAAGCCGCCGCGCTCAACGGGACCGACCGGCTCCCCCGAGGCCAGGTGCCACTTGCCGATGTAGCCGGTGTGGTAGCCCGCGGCGGCGAAGGAACGCGCCAGCGTCGGGGCGCCTTGTTCGAGCGGGACGCCGTTGCGGTAGCAGCCTGACTGGGTCGCGTAGCGGCCGGTGTGCATGCAGGCGCGCGAGGGCCCGCAGACGGGCTGCACCGTGAACGATCGCGCCACGTGCGTGCCGTGGGCGGCCATACGGTCGAAGGTCGGCGTCAGGCCGCTGCGGTTGCCGTGGACCCCGGCCGTGTCCCAGCGCTGCTGGTCGGTGAAGAAGACGATGACGTTCGGTCGCTCACGCCGCGGCGTGGGCGCCGGGCGCGGGATCGCGAAGGTGATCGCGTCGTCGGCGAACGGGGGGAGGCTGCGCTCGGGGGCGTCGCTCACGGTGTGGTCTTCGCGCCCCGTCGGGGTGTCGTCGCCTCGAGCCTCGTCAATCCTCATCCCTTCACCGCTCCCATCGTCATGCCCTTGATGATGTGGCGCTGCGCGAACAGCACCAGGACGATCGCCGGGACGGCCGCCAGCATGGTCGCCGCCGCCATCTCGCCGTACCGCAGGTCCCACTCCTGAACGAAGGACGCGATGCCGATCGGGATCGTGCCGCCCCGCGGCGTGCTGGTGAGGACGAGCGCGAACAGGAAGTCCTTCCACGAGAACACGAACGTCAGGATCCCGGTCGCGTAGAGGCCCGGCAGCGTCATCGGCAGTGCGATGCGCCAGAAGGTGCCGGCGCGCGACGCCCCGTCGAGTGCCGCCGCTTCCTCGAGCTCCTTGGGGATCTCGGCGAAGAAGCTCTGCAGGAGCCACACGGCGAAGGGCAGCGTCAGCACGGCATGGGCGATGACCAGTACTGCCGGCGTGTCGAACAGCCCGATCTGGCGCGCGATCAGGTAGAACGGCCCGGCGAAGGTGATCGGCGGCAGCATGTACACGAACAGGAGCCATCCGAGCACCAGGGCGCTCAGGCGTGGCGGCAGGCGGAAGCGGCTGAGGGCGTACGCGCCGAGGCTCGCGATCGCGAGCACCAGCAGCGTGCTCCCGATGCCCGCGATGAGGCTGTTGACCGTGAGCTGCCCGAACACCGCGCGCGAGCCCTCGAAGAGCCGCTGATAGTTGACCCAGGTCACCTCGAAATCGAAGAAGCGCCCGGAGATGATGTCGCGGCGGAACTTGAGCGAGGTGACGGCGGTGAACACGATCGGCAGCAGCGTGACCAGTGCGGCGCCCATCAACACACCGTGCCGAACGATGGCGCCGGGCCGCAGCCTCACTGCGCTGCCTCCGCGCGCCGCGAGATCTGCTGGTAGACGATCACGAAGGTCGACAGGATCAGCGCCGTCAGGAGGGTCAACATCCCGCCGTAGCCGACGCGGAACTGCTGGAAGAAGACCTTCTCGATGTAGATGTTGATCATCTCGGTGGCCGTCCCGGGACCGCCACCGGTGAGGAGGTACGGCACGTCGAAGACCTTGAACGCGAGGATGGTGCGCAGCATCAGCGCCACGACGATGGTCGGCTTCAGGATCGGCAGCGCGACATGCGCGAACACCTGCCAGGGCGTCGCGCCGTCGACCTCGGCGGCCTCGCCGAGCTCCTGAGGGATCGAGGCAACGCCCGCCAGGAAGATCAGGAACATGAAGCTCGTCCAGTGCCAGACGTCGACGAGCATCACCATCGGGAGCGCCAAGGTCGGACTCGCCAGCCACGGCGGCCCCCCGATCCCGACGGCGAGCAGGGCCTGGTTCACGACCCCGTAGTTGAAGTCGAGCATGAGCCGCCAGAGCGCACCGATGGCGATCGGCGGCAGCAAGAGAGGGACGATGAGGACCGTCTTGTAGAAGGCGCCGAGAACGCGCGTCTGGTTGACGAGATAGGCGAGCAGCAGTCCGAGTACCGCTTCGATCGGCACGACCACGACGGTGAAGAGCAGGGTGTTGGTGAAGGCGATGCGGGCGACGCGATCCTGGGCGAGCGTGCGCAGGTGCTCGAGGCCGACGAACGACCAGGTGGTTCCCCCGCTGACCAGACCCACCTCGGAGAACGCCATGCGCACGAGCTGCGCGGCCGGGTACGCCGTGAGCACCAGCAGCGCGACCACCAGCGGCGTCATGGCGACGATGTGGAAGTGGTCGTCGAGGAGCCGACCCATGAAGGGTCGGCTCCTCTGTGCGCGGGCGGGGGAACGAGCCACGGTCGCCTCCGGGACGTTCAGTCGAGCGGCGCCACGTCGTAGCCGCCGGCGACCATGATGCGGTGGATCTCCTCCGCTGCGGTCTGCAGCGCCTGCTCGGCGGGGACCTGGCCGAGCAGCGCCGCAGCGACCTGATCGGCGAATGCGGTGATGATCTGCGGCGCCTCGGCAACGCGCGGCTGCGCCCTAATGTACGGGGTGCTCTCAGCCATCGCTTGCATCCAGCGGAAGCCCTCCTCCTGGCCGAGGGTCTCGTACACGTCCTGCCGGACGGGGATCGCGCCGGCCTCGGCGTAGAGGAGCTGCGCGTCGAAGGTCAGCGCCCAGCGCATGAAGTCGAGCGCCGCCTGCTTGCGCGCGTCGGGCAGGTTCTGCGGAATGCCCATCACCCAGATCCCTGACATCGTCGCGCGGTCGTCAGCGGTCGGCCCTGGAACGATGGTGGCCTCCACCAGCCCCTGGACGATCGACAGCTCGGGGTTCTCGAAGTTCGGCGCAGCGGCGCCGACGACGTGCGCCATCGCCGCCCGACCGCTCTGCATGAGTGAGAGCGCCTCGGCCTGACTGACGCTGGCGTAGTTGGCGGGACC
>SLRS01000242.1 GCA_007130855.1 Trueperaceae bacterium
CCGGGTAGCCGGGCGCCGCGAGCACCACGCAGGCGGCCGCGCCCGGCCGCCAGCGCAGCGCCAGGCCGCCCAACTCGCCGCGGGCGGCGGCCGCGAGCAGCTCGAAGAGGTCGGTCGCCAAGAGTGGCAGCAGCACCTGCGCCTCGGGGTCGCCGAAGCGGACGTTGTACTCGAGGACCAAGGGCCCGCGCTCGGTGAGCATCAAGCCCACGAACAGCGTCCCGACGAAGGGGGTGCCCTCGGCGCGCAGTCCGTCGAGCGTGGGCCGCACGACCGTCTGCATCAGCACCTCGAGGTCGTCGTCGCTCAGCAGCTCCACCGGCGCCACGGTGCCCATGCCGCCGGTCATCGGTCCGCGGTCGCCATCGAGGGCCTGCTTGTAGTCCTGCGCCAGGCGCATGGGGAGCCCCTCGCGACCGTCGCACACCACCAGCAGCGACACCTCCTGCCCGCTGAGCCGCTCCTCGAGCAGGACCTCCTCCTCCCCGGCCGCGAATGCCGCGGTCACGGCGGCCTCGGCGCTCGCCAGGTCGTCGGCCACGGTCACGCCCTTGCCGCCCGCCAGCCCCGAACGCTTGACCACGATCGGTGCGCCCTGCGCGCGCAGATGCGCCAGCGCGGCGGTCGCGTCGCGGAAACGCGCCGCCGCCGCGGTGGGCACGCCGTGACGCAGCATGAAGGCCTTCGCCTCGCCCTTCGACGCCTCGAGCCGCGCGGCGGCGGCGCTCGGTCCGTAGACGGCCAGGCCCCGCTCGCGGCAAGCGTCGGCGAGGCCCGCCACGAGCGGCGCCTCGGGACCGATCACCACCAGGTCGACCTGGGCGCGCGCCGCCTCCTCGGCGATGCTGGCGACGTCGCCAGGATCGCGCAGCGTGCGCGCCAGCCTCGCGATCCCGGCATTGCCCGGCAGCGCCAGCACCTCGCCCACGTGCGGCGAGCGCGCGAGGCTCCAGACCAGCGCGTGCTCGCGGCCGCCGGCGCCGACCACCAGCACGCGCGCGCCGCTCACGGCGTCACCTCGCCGCGCAGCACGAGCCGCACGGCTTCGGGATAGGCCAGGTGTTCGTGCTCGAGGATGCGCGCCGCCAGGGACTCCTCGTCGTCGTCGTCCCGGACGGGCACCCGGCGCTGCACGATCACCCGCCCGGTGTCGACGCCCGCGTCGACGAAGTGGACGCTGCAGCCCGACTCGTGCACGCCCGCCGCCAGCGCCTGGCGCTGGCCGTGCAGTCCGGGGAACGCGGGGAGCAGACTCGGATGGATGTTGAGCAGCCGCCCGGCCCAAGCCGCCACGAAGCCGGCCGAGAGGATGCGCATGAACCCCGCCAGGCAGACCAGGTCGATGGCATGCTCGCGCAGCAGCGCGTCGGCAGCCCGCTCGAAGGCGGCTCGGTCGTGCCCGAAGGCGACGTGCTCGGCGGCCACGCCGGCGGCCACGCCGCGCGCCAAGGCCGGCGCCTGGGCACGGTCGCTGAGCACCAGGCACACCGCCGCGAGCGGCTCCTCGCCGCTCGCCGGGAAGGCGGCCAGCAGCGACGCCAGGTTGGAGCCGCGACCGGAGGCGAGCACCGCCAGGCGTGCCTGACGGGCGAGCGGGAAGGGGGCAGCGGCGCCGTCAGCCATCGCGATCCTCGAAACCCGGCCAGCGCTCGGGATGCTGTTTCGCCCAGTAGCGCTCCAACCCCGACACGCTCATCGCGGCGTCGCTGGTGGCGAGGTAGCGGGCGATGGTCGCCTCGTCGGCACCGGCGTCGCGCAGCTCGTCGCGGGCGTAGGCGTCGAGGCGCGCGCGGGCCTCGGCCCGCGTACAGCCGGCGACCGCCCAGGCGAGCAGGCTGTCGGCCCAGGCGTGGGTGCGCTCGCGCGCGCGCTGGAGGTGCGCGGCGGCGTCGTGGTAGGCACCGAAGTGGGTCAGGCGCAGCTCGGCCAGGTCGAGCGCGCCGAGTCGCGCGAACGTCGCGTCCCAGGCCTCGAGGTCGAGTTCGGGCGGTGGCAGTGCCGGCCGCACCACCGGCCAGCCGGGGAAGCGGATGCCGGCCGCGTCGCCGGTGTAGGCGACGCCGCCCGGCCACACGAAGGTGGCGTGATGGCGGGCGTGGCCGGGTGTGGCGACCACGCGTACGCGGCGACCGCCGACCAGCAGCTCCTGGCCGCCCGCGACCACCTCGAGCGCGCTCGGGTCGAGCGGCGTGACGGGCCCCCAGATCCGCTCCAGGGCGTCGCCGTAGATGCGTCGGGCGCTGGCCAGCAGGCGGCTGGGGTCGACCAGGTGCTCGGCTCCGGCCGCGAGCACGACCACCTTGGCGCCGTGCCGTGCCGCCCAGGCGCCGGCGGCGCCGGCGTGGTCGAGGTGGATGTGGGTCACCAGGACCCGCTCGACGGCCCCGGGATCGAGCCCCAGGCCGCGCGTGGCCGCCTCGAGCGCCTCGAGGTCGACCTGCGGGCCGGCCTCCACCAGATCGAAGCGGCCGGCACGGCCGGCGTCGCCGGCCTGGGGCACCAGGTACACGCCGATGGTGCCGCGCAGGCCGGCGTGCAAGGTGTCGAGCAGGCTTGCGCCGTCCGAGAGCGTCAGCGCCGGCGCGGCCGCGGCCACCGGCGCCTCACCCCTCCCGGCCCGTGGCCACGCGATTCTCGAGCGTTCCGATCTCGTCGATGACGACCTCGATCACGTCACCCGGGGCGAGCGGACCCACCCCATCGGGCGTTCCGGTCAGCACCACGTCGCCGGGCGACAGCGTCACCACCTTGCTGAGGTACGACAAGATGGTGGGCACGTCGAAGATGAGGTCGCTGGTGTGCCCGTCCTGGCGCACCTCGCCGTTGACGATGGTGCGCAGCCGGAGGTCGCCCGGCTCGAGGTCGGTCTCGAGCCACGGCCCCACGGGGCAGAAGCCGTCGGCCGACTTGCCGCGGAACCACTGCAAGTCGGTGCGCTGCTTGTCGCGGGCGGTGACGTCGATCGCGCAGGTGTAGCCGAGCACGTACGAGAGGGCGTCGTCGGCGCTGGCGTCACGCATGGTGCGGGCGATCACGACCGCCAACTCGCCCTCGTACTGGAGGTCGTCGGTCCAGGAGGGATAGGGGATGTCGTCGCCGGGGCCGATCAGCGTGTTGAGCCCCTTGAGGAAGATCCCCGGCTCGCTGGGCAGCGCCGAGGCCGAGCCGCCCATCTCGACGACGTGCTTGGCGTAGTTCTTGCCCACGCACAGGATCAGGCGCGGCTCGCAGGGGGGTAGCAGGGTGACCTCGGAGAGGTCGATCTGCTTGCCGGTGGGGGAACCCATCATGCCGGTGAGTTCATGGACCGAACCGCCCTCGAGCTCACCCCAATGGATGCCGTCGACGAAGCTCTGGTACCTGACGCGTTTCACGGGCTCCACTGTAGCAGCCGCTCCGCCGCGATCGTCGCGACCCCGGCGTCAGGACGCGGCCAACTCGCGGCGGCCGCGCAGCAGGCCGTCGATGTCGCTCCAGGCCGCCATCGCCGCCAGCAGCGCCGCCTCCGCCGCCTGATAGGTCTCGCCGGCGGTGGCCAGGGCCGCGCCATCGCGCGCCTCGGCGTTGACCCGCTCGAGCTCGGCCTCGGCCTCGCCCAAGGCGCGGCTGCAACGCTCCACCTCGGCCTCGAGCCGCTCCGCCTCGCGCTCCAGGCGCCAGGTACTGCGCGGATCGTCGTCCGGGCGCGCCGCTGCCCGCGCCGGCGACGCCTCGGCCGCGACCGACGTCGCACCCTGGTCGGCCGCCGCTTGCTGGCGCTCGCGACGGTGTCGTAGGTAGTACGACCACTCGCCCTGGAAGTCCTCGAAGTGGCCGTCATCCACCTCCCAGACACGCTCGGCGAGGTGCTCGAGCAGGCGCCGGTCGTGCGATACCACCACCAGCGTCCCCTCGAAGGCGTCGAGCGCGGCCTCGAGCGCCTCGATCATCTCCAGGTCGAGGTGGTTGGTGGGCTCGTCGAGCACCAGCACGTTCGCGTCCTGGAGCGTCAGGTCGAGCAGCGCCAGGCGCGCACGCTCGCCGCCGGAGAGGTCGGCCACGCGCTTGAACTGGGCGTCGTAGGGGAACAAGAAGCGTCCGAGCAGGTCGTGCGCCGCGCGCTCGCCGACGAGCCGCAAGAGCGTCTCCACCAGCGTGAGGTCGGGATCGAAGCGGCCGAGGCTCTGGTCGAAGTAGCCGACCCTGACGCGCGAGCCCCAGCGGACCTCGGCGCGCGGGTCGTCGCTGGGGCGCTCGCCGGTGAGGATGCGCAGCAAGGTGGTCTTCCCCGCCCCGTTGGGGCCGACCAGGACGATGCGCTCGCCGCGCCGCACGCTCAGGTCGACGCCGTCGAACAGCACCCGCTGGCCGAAGGCCGCGCGCAGCGCGCGGGCCTCGAGCACCACCTCGCCGCTCGCGGGCGCAGCGAAGGCGAAGCGCGTCGAGCGCTCGGCGGGCGGCGGCCCCTCGAGCATGGTCGCGGCGAAGCGCTCCAGGCGCCCCTCCATCGCCGTGGCGCGCCGGTGGAGCTTGGCGTTCTGCCCGGCCCAGCGCTTCATCTGGGTGGCGGACGCGCTCAGCCGCTCGTGCTCCTTCGCCTGGTTCTCGCGCGTGCGCGCCTCGAGGCGCTCGCGCTCGCGCTCGGCCTCGCGGAAGCGGCTCGGCGGCAGGTCGGCCTGGCGCAGGCCGCCCTGGCGCACCTCGACGGTGCGGCTGCAGGCGGCGTCGAGGAAGGCGCGGTCGTGCGAGACCACCACCACCGCACCCGGGTAACGCGCGAGGAAGCCCTCGAGCCAGGCCCGCATCACCAGGTCGAGGTGGTTGGTGGGCTCGTCGAGCAGCGCGACGTCGGGCTGGGCCATCAGCAGGCGCGCCAGGTTCAGGCGGGTGGTCTCGCCACCGGACAGGGCCGCGACCGGCTGTGCGCCGCGCCCGGCGAAACCCAGCGCGTGCAGCACCGCGTCGCGGCGCGCGCGGCGGGCATAGCCGCCACGCCGCTCGAACGCCTCGTGCAGCGCTTCCCAGCGCTCGTAACGCTGCGGGTCGTCGAGCCCGGCACGCTCGAGCGCCTCGAGCTCGGCCTGGGCCGCGTCGAGCTCGGCGAAGGCGGCGTCGGCCACCGCGCCGACCGAGGCGCCGTCGGGGAAGCTCGGCGTCTGCTCGAGCATGCCGACCTGCACTCCATCGCGCACGTTCACCACGCCGCCGTCGGGCGCCTCGAGCTTGGCCACGAGGCGCAGCAGCGTCGACTTGCCGCTGCCGTTGCGGCCGATGAGCGCGGTGCGGCTGCCTGGCGTCAGTTCCAGGTGGACGCCGGCGAGCACCGTCTGCTCGCCGTACCACTTGTGGACATCGGACAGCGACGCCAAGATCATCCGACA
>SLRS01000154.1 GCA_007130855.1 Trueperaceae bacterium
GCCGAGACGCCGTGCGCCAGCACGAGGAGGCCGCGCTGGCGGAGCTCCCGGGGCTCACGCTGGTGCGCGGCCGGGCGCGTTTGGCACGCGGCCGGCGGCTGACGCCGGACGTGCTGGTGCAGGCCCTGGGCGGCGACGAGCGCCGCCTGGAGGCGCGGCGGGTGGTGCTGGCGACCGGCGCCCAGGCCGTGGTGCCCGCGTTGCCGGGGCTGAGCGCCGACGACGGGCCGGCGGCAGCGGTCCTGACCAACGCCACCGTGTTCGACCTGCAGGCGCCGCCGGCCCACCTGGCGCTGCTGGGCGCGGGCGTGATCGGCTGCGAGCTCGCCTTCGCCTTCGCCCGCCTGGGCAGCCGCGTGACGCTGATCGAGTGGGCCGACCGGGTGCTGCCGGCCGCCGAAGCGGCGGCATCGGCGCTTGTGCATGCGCGCCTGGAGGCGCTCGGGGTGACGACCATGACCGACACCAGCCTGCGCGGCTACGACGCGGCGGCCGGCGCGGTGGAGCTGAGCCGCGCCGTCGCCGGCGGCGCCGGCGAGACGACCGTCCTCACCGGCGTCGACCGGCTGCTGGTGGCGGTGGGCCGCCGGCCGGTGAGCGCGGGGCTGGGGCTCGAGGACGTCGGCGTCCGGGTCGATGGGCGCGGGGCGGTCATCGTCGACGGCGCCTACCGCACCACTGCGCCCGGCGTGTTCGCGATCGGCGACCTGATCGGCGCCTCCTTCACCCACGTCGCCAACGTCCAGGGTCGCCGGCTGGTGCGCCACCTGGCGCTGCCGCTGCCGCTGCTGCCGGAGGGCGAGCACCCCTACGTGGCCTTCACCGAGCCCGAGGTGGGCCAGGTGGGCCCGACCTTGGCGCAGTTGCGGCGCCGTTGGCCCGATGCGCTGCTGGCAGTCCAGCGGGTCGACCTCGCCGACACCGATCGCGGCCTCACCATGGACTTGCGCGACGGCTTCGTGCAACTCGTCGCACTGCGCGGGAGTGGCCGGCTGCTGGCCGCCACGGTGGTCGGGCCGAGCGCCAGCGAGATCCTGCCGCTGCTCACCTGGGCGCTGCGCCGGCGTCTGTCGTTGTGGCAGCTGTCGCGCCTGGAGGTGGCCTACCCGGCGCTGTCGGAGGCGGTGCGCAAGGCCGCCGACGCGTTCGTGTTCAGCAGCCTGCCGCGCCTGGGGCAGGAGCTGCTCACGTACCTCCGCTGGCGCTGGCGGCGCGGGTCGAGCGGCTGAGCGCGCCACCCGGCCGGCCGCGTACGGCGGCGGTCCCGGTCACGGCGTACCGGCTCTCACGGAGTGGCACAGGCACCATTGGTAGGCTCTTGTCGAATGCATCCCACCACCAGCGGCACCCCTTCGTACGGCGCGCGGTACGGCGCGCGCGCGAGAGGGAGCCCGCGTCGCGCACCCCCCGGCGGGGGCCGTTCCCTCGCGGTGCGGCTCGCGGCCCTGGCGCTGCTGCTCACGCTGCTGGCGTCGTCCGCAGCGGCGCTCGCCCAGGCGGCGCCGGAGGCAGTGGTGCTCGGCCAGGTGCCCTCGTGGCCGTTGTGGATCGAGGCCGGCCGGGGACTCACGGCTGCCGTCCTGGCCGCCGACGGCAGCCTCAGTTGGGTCGACGGGGCGACGCCCGACGCCGGGCCGATCCGCATCGCCCGCGCCCTGGCAGGCGAGCAGCTCAGCGCTTGTGGGATGGCGCTCCTGGTCGTCGACGAGCGCGGCGCGTTGCGGCGCCTGCCGCGCGCCCCCGACTTGCCGGTGGTCAGCGCGGTGGGCCCGCAGGTCAGCCGCTACCACAAGGCCGCCTGCGCACCCGACGGCAGCGTGGTGGCGCTCGATCCGTTGGGTGCGGTGCTGCTGCTGTCGCGTGAGCTCGAACCACGCGCCCGCGCCGAACTCGCTGCACTGCCCGACGCCGAGCCCCTGATCGTCGATCTGGGCGACACCCTCGCGGTGGCCGTGCTGAGCGAGCCGACCCAGCGCTACCGGCACGGCACCCTCGGCGACGAGGTCGAGGCGGCCGCCTTGACCCTGCTGCGCCTTCCCGACCTGACGGTGCTCGCCACCTGGCGCCCGGGCGCGCCGGCCGTGATCGAGGCGCGCCGGGCGACGCCGTGGCGGAGCGCCGGCGCGGTGGGCCTGCACCTGACCATCTCGGACGACGCCCAGGGCGCGCGCCTGATCAGCCTGGTCTGGGATGGCGCCGCGCTGCACCTGCTGACGCAGGGCGAGCCGCTGGGCGCGTCGCAGCTCTGGCTGCACCTGATCGGTGCCGGCGGCGAGCACGTCTACGCCATCCACGATCCGCGCGGTGGCGGACCGTTCGTGCACTATCGGTTGCGCTTCCCGGAGGCGGCGTGGGGCGAAGCAGCGGCGCCGGCGGCGCCGGCACTCCCGGCGGCGCCGAACGCGGTCCTGGAGACGGCGTCATACGACCTCGGCCTCGTCAGCCACGTCGACGGCGAGCGCCTGCTCGATCGCGCGCTGCTCGTCGGCGCCCTGGCCACGGGCGGCGACTTGCTGCTCGTACCGCGCGCCGACCAGCGCACGCTGGTGTGGCTGCGCTGCGACGTGGGCGACTGCCGCGAGATCGGCGAGGTGACGCTGGGCGCCGCCCTGTCGACCAACGTCGCCGCCAGCCCGGCGCAGGGCCCGGTACAGGCCGTGGTGCTGGCCGACCGCTCGGGCACCGTATGGCGCCTGCCGCTGCCGCTGCCGCTCGCGGACGAGGCGACGCCCACGGCGCCGGCGGAGCGGTAGGCTAGCGCGGTATGCTTCTCGCCTTCGATCTCGACCGAACCGTAGTGACCGACGATGGCGAGCTGCCCAGTGGCATCGCCACGGCGATCTGCGCCGCGCGGGACGCGGGGCATCACGTGACGGTGCTCACCGGCCGTGCCCGCGCCAGCGCCCAGCACTTCCTCGAGCAGCTCGCCATCACCGGGCCCTTCAGCGTGAACCACGGCGCGGTGGTGATGCGCGACATGACCACCACCTTGAGCCACGTGACGCTGCCCGCGGTCGACGTGCACAGCCTGGTGAAGCCATACCTGACCCACGACGTGATCGAGTTCAGCTGCATGGTCGCCGACGCGCTGTTCGTCAAGAACCCTGCCGACCCACGCTGGGGTTGGGTCCACGCCCAAAACCGCTCGATCACCCGCTTCACCGCCGACTTCGGCTTCGCGGCCGACAAGGTGCTGTTCGCCGCCTCGGAGACCAGCGCGAGCGTCCAACGGCGGGTGAAGCGCGACCTACCGCACCTCGAACACTACCTCTGGGGCGACGGCTTCCTGGAGGTGCTCGCGGCCGGTGCCGACAAGGGCACCGCCCTGGCCCTGATCGCCCAGCACCTCGGCGTACCGCGCCACGAGGTGATCGCCTTCGGCGACGGGCTCAACGACGTCTCGATGCTGCGCTGGGCGGGCCGCGCGGTGGCGGTGGGACCACACGTGCACCCCGACGCCTTGGCCGCAGCCGGCGAGGCCATCGCCAGCCCCGAAGAGGGCGGCGTGGCGACCTGGCTGGCCGCCAACGTGCTGGCGTAGGTCAGCGAACGGCTGGCCTGCGCCCCGGCGAATGCGGCCCCAACCTCAACGGATCGCTTCGAGGAACTCCTGGCGCGTGCGGGCGCTGTCCTTGAAGGCCCCGCGCATGGCGCTGGTGCGCGTGGTGGAGCCCTGCTTCTCGACGCCGCGCATCATCATGCACAGGTGGCTCGCCTCGGTCACCACCGCGACCCCCTCGGGCTGCAGGGCCTGCTCGAGCGTGTCGGCGATCTGCAACGTCATGCGCTCTTGCACCTGCATGCGCCGCGCGAACACGTCGACCACCCGGGCGAACTTCGACAGCCCCAAGATCGTGTCGCCGGGGATGTAGCCGATGTGGGCGGTTCCGAAGAACGGCAACATGTGGTGCTCGCACAACGAGTAGAACTCGATGCCCTTCACGACCACCATCTCCGAGCCCTCCGCCTGGAACAGGGCGCCGTTGAGCACGTCGTCGATGCTGGCGCCGTACCCCGAGGTGAGGAAGCGCAGCGAGCGCTCCACCCGATGAGGCGTCTTGACCAGCCCCTCGCGAGTGACGTCCTCGCCCAGGCCGGTGATCAGGTCGCTCACGAGATCGGTGAGCACGGTCACGCCGACCTCGTCGAACTCGGGATCGTCCGGTTTCAGGAGATGCGCATGGTCACGCACGGTGGCCTCCGCCGCCAGTGTAACGGCAGACCGCCGATCGTCGCCGCGCACGAAGGCGAGCCGGACACCGTCGACATGAGCGTCGTCGCGCTGCGCACCGGGCCCGCTCGGGTGTCGGATGGTATGGGGAGCATCAGCCATGAGCAACCTTCCTGGTGACGCGCCTGCTGGGCGCGCGACCACGCTCGGAGTACCGGATGATAGGGAGCGCCGACGCCGCGGCACCGTAGCCCCCGCCGCGAAGCCCCGCACGGGTACGCTCGGCGCATGACGCGCCTGGACCGAGAGGACGCCTACCTGCGCACCTTCACCAGCGAGCTACGAAGCGTTCGCATCGACGCCGACGGCTGCTGGTGGTGCCTCCGCGAGAGTTGCTTCTACGCCACCGGTGGCGGCCAGCCGCACGACGAGGGCACGCTGACCACGGTCGACGCCCTGGGCGAGGACGGCGACAGTTGGCGCGTCGTGGGCGTGGAGACCGACGACGAGGCGCTGTGGCACCGCGTGGAGACCGACGAAGCTGCCTGGCCGCCGCCCCCGCCCGGCACGCGCGTGCGTGGCCGGCTCGACTGGGAGCGCCGCTTCGCGCACATGCAGCGCCACACCGCCCAGCATCTGCTGTCGCAGGCCTTCGTGCGCCTCGATCCGGCCTACGCGACGCGCTCCGTGGCCCTCGGATCGCCCGACGTGACGCTCGACCTGGCCGGCGAGCCCGACGATGGTGCGGTGGCTGCAGCGCTCGCGCTGGCCAACGAGGTGGCCACCGAGGCCCTCCCGATCAGCGCCTTCGAGGTCGACGAGGCCGAGCTCCACGCCTACGCACTGCGCCGCCCGCCGCAGGTCGCGGGGCGCGTGAGGCTGGTGCGCATGGGTGACTGGGAGCTCTCCGCTTGCGGCGGCACGCACCTGCGCAACACCGCCGAGGCGCTGCCGCTGCTGGCGTTGGCGCGCGAACGGATCCGCGGCGGCCTGACCCGCGTCACCTTCCGGGCCGGCCTCGAGGCGCTGGCCCATGCCAGCGCGACGCAGGCGGCGGCCGCCGCAGCGGCGCGCTCGCTGTCGGCGGGCATCCCGGAACTGCCCGAGCGGGTGCTGGCGCTCCAGGCCGAGACGACCGCGGCGCGTCGCGAGCTGGCGCACGCACGCCAGCTGCTGGCAGCC